>NZ_JBRKNU010000005.1:0-192007 GCF_053010225.1 Streptococcus sp. Z556 | reverse complement strand
CTCGGGAAGTAGCTCAGCTTGGTAGAGTACTTGGTTTGGGACCAAGGTGTCGCAGGTTCGAATCCTGTCTTCCCGATCAATCACGAGGATACTTTAGGGTATCTTTTTTTGTTTATCAAGGGGATTCTGAGAATCTTCTTTTTTGTTTTATGCGAATAATTTTGTGAGAACTAGCAGTACTTAAGGAATGGTAGTGACTATATATTTTCTTTAATTATGGTAAAATAGTAAGAGAATAATGTGAGGGAAATGAATGTCAAGTAAGTTTGAAATTTTAATGAATCAATTAGGAATCTCTGAACAACTAAAACAGGATCCTGCTCTTATTGATGCAAGCATTGAGCGTGTCGTGGTTCATAAAATTAGTAGGGTTTGGGAATTTCATTTTGTATTTTCTAAAATTTTGCCTATTGAAATCTTTCTGGAGTTAAAGAAGGGGTTGAGTGAAGAATTTTCTAAGACAGGGAATCAAGCTGTTTTTGAAATCAAGGCTCTGTCTCAAGAATTTTCTAATCAACTCTTACAGGCCTACTACAAGGAGGCTTTTTCTGAAGGTCCGTGTGCTAGCCAAGGATTTAAATCTCTTTATCAGAATTTGCAAGTTCGTGCGGAGGGAAATCAGCTCATTATTGAAGGTTCCGAGGCGATTGATAAGGAACACTTTAAGAAGAATCATCTTCCTAATCTAGCGAAACAACTTGAAAGATTTGGTTTCCCAGATTTTGTATGCCAAATAGAAAAGAACGATGCCCTTACACAAGAGCAGGAGGAAGCCTTTCATGTGGAGAATGAACAGATTGTTCAGGCTGCCAACGAAGAAGCTCTGCGGGCTATGGAGCAACTGGAACAAATGGCTCCTCCATCAGTAGAAGAGAAATCAGCCTTTGATTTTCAGGCTAAAAAGGCTGCAGCCAAGCCAAAGTTAGACAAGGCAGAAGTTACCCAGATGATTGATGTGACGACTGAGGAAAATCGTTTGGTCTTTGAAGGGGTAGTTTTTGATGTCGAACATAAAGTGACCAGAACAGGGCGTGTCTTGATTAACTTTAAGATGACGGACTATAGTTCAAGTTTCTCTATGCAAAAATGGGTCAAGAATGAAGAAGAGGCTCAGAAGTTTGACATCATTAAGAAGAATTCATGGCTCCGAGTTCGTGGGAATGTGGAGATGAATAACTTCACACGCGATTTGACAATGAACGTGCAGGATGTGCAGGAAGTTGTTCACTATGAGCGGAAGGATTTGATGCCAGAGGGTGAGCGTCGGGTTGAGTTTCATGCTCATACAAATATGTCGACTATGGATGCTCTGCCTGAGGTCGAAGAAATCGTTGCGACAGCTGCAAAATGGGGTCATAAGGCGGTAGCAATTACGGACCATGGCAATGTCCAGTCCTTCCCACATGGCTATAAGGCAGCCAAGAAAGCGGGAATCCAGCTAATCTATGGGATGGAAGCTAATATCGTTGAGGATCGTGTTCCTATCGTCTATAACGAAATGGAGATGGATTTATCAGAAGCGACCTATGTGGTTTTTGACGTGGAAACGACAGGGCTTTCAGCCATCTATAATGATTTGATTCAGGTTGCGGCATCTAAGATGTACAAGGGCAATATCATCGCTGAATTTGATGAATTTATCAATCCTGGCCATCCCTTGTCAGCTTTTACTACTGAGTTGACTGGGATTACAGATGACCATGTTAAAAATGCCAAACCACTGGAACAAGTTTTGCTAGAATTCCAAGAATTTTGCAAGGATACAGTCCTAGTTGCCCACAATGCCACCTTTGACGTTGGTTTTATGAATGCCAATTATGAGCGGCATGGCTTGCCTAAGATTAGCCAGCCAGTTATCGATACGCTAGAGTTTGCTAGAAATCTCTACCCTGAGTATAAACGTCATGGTTTGGGCCCTTTGACTAAGCGTTTTGGTGTGGCTCTGGAACACCACCACATGGCCAACTACGATGCGGAAGCTACTGGTCGCCTGCTTTTCATCTTTATCAAAGAGGTAGCAGACAAACATGGTGTGACGGATTTGGCTAGGTTAAATATTGATCTAATCAGTCCAGATTCTTATAAAAAAGCTCGAATCAAGCATGCGACGATTTATGTCAAGAATCAGGTGGGGCTGAAGAATATCTTTAAGCTGGTTTCTTTGTCCAATACCAAGTATTTTGAAGGAGTTCCACGGATTCCGAGAACAGTTCTAGATGCCCACCGAGAAGGTTTGATTTTAGGTTCAGCCTGTTCAGAAGGTGAAGTTTTTGATGCAGTTGTTTCCCAAGGTGTGGATGCAGCGGTTGAGGTGGCCAAGTATTATGACTTTATTGAGGTCATGCCACCTGCCATCTATGCTCCTTTGATTGCCAAGGAGCAAGTCAAGGATATGGAGGAACTTCAGACCATTATCAAGAGTTTGATAGAGGTTGGAGACCGTCTTGGCAAGCCTGTTCTGGCTACGGGAAATGTCCATTATATCGAACCAGAAGAAGAAATTTACCGTGAAATTATCGTCCGTAGTTTGGGACAGGGGGCTATGATTAACCGAACCATCGGTCACGGCGAACATGCCCAACCGGCTCCGCTACCTAAGGCTCATTTTCGAACAACCAATGAAATGTTGGATGAATTTGCCTTTTTGGGCGAAGATCTAGCATGCAAATTGGTTATTGAAAATCCCAATGCCTTAGCAGAAATTTTTGAGCCTGTTGAGGTCGTTAAGGGTGACTTGTACACTCCTTTCATTGACAAGGCTGAAGAAACGGTCGCTGAGTTGACCTACAAGAAGGCCTTTGAGATTTATGGAAATCCGCTGCCAGATATCGTTGATTTGCGGATTGAAAAAGAATTGACTTCTATTCTGGGAAATGGATTTGCCGTTATTTACCTGGCTTCGCAGATGCTGGTGCAACGTTCCAATGAACGGGGTTACTTGGTTGGTTCTCGCGGGTCTGTCGGTTCTAGTTTCGTCGCGACCATGATTGGGATTACGGAGGTTAATCCTCTCTCTCCTCACTATGTCTGTGGTCAGTGTCAGTACAGTGAGTTTATCACCGATGGTTCTTACGGTTCAGGTTTTGATATGCCCAATAAGGACTGTCCAAACTGCGGTCACAAACTCAGCAAAAATGGGCAGGATATTCCTTTTGAAACCTTCCTTGGTTTTGATGGAGACAAGGTTCCCGATATTGACTTGAACTTCTCGGGAGAAGACCAACCTAGTGCTCACTTGGATGTGCGTGATATCTTTGGTTCAGAGTATGCTTTTCGTGCAGGAACGGTTGGTACAGTTGCTGCTAAGACCGCCTATGGCTTTGTCAAGGGTTACGAGCGTGACTATGGGAAATTTTATCGTGATGCGGAGGTGGAACGCCTCGCTCAAGGCGCTGCTGGTGTTAAGCGGACAACAGGACAACACCCGGGGGGGATCGTTGTTATTCCTAACTACATGGACGTCTACGATTTCACGCCTGTCCAGTATCCGGCAGATGACGTGACGGCTGAGTGGCAGACCACTCACTTTAACTTCCACGATATCGATGAGAACGTTCTCAAACTCGATGTGCTGGGGCATGATGATCCGACCATGATTCGGAAACTTCAGGACTTGTCTGGTATTGACCCCAATGAAATTCCTATGGATGATGAAGGCGTGATGGCTCTCTTTTCAGGGACTGATGTGCTAGGAGTGACTCCTGAGCAAATTGGAACGGCGACAGGTATGCTGGGAATTCCAGAGTTTGGAACTAACTTCGTACGTGGGATGGTCGATGAAACCCATCCGACAACCTTTGCGGAATTGCTTCAGCTCTCAGGTCTGTCCCACGGTACTGATGTCTGGTTGGGCAATGCCCAGGATTTGATTAAGCAAGGAATTGCGGACCTATCAACTGTTATCGGTTGTCGGGACGACATTATGGTTTACCTCATGCATGCGGGTCTAGAGCCTAAGATGGCCTTTACCATCATGGAACGGGTACGTAAGGGCTTATGGTTGAAGATTTCCGAAGAGGAGCGAAATGGCTATATCGAAGCTATGAAAGCCAATAAGGTGCCAGAGTGGTATATCGAGTCCTGTGGGAAAATCAAGTATATGTTCCCTAAGGCCCATGCGGCAGCCTACGTTATGATGGCCTTGCGCGTGGCCTACTTCAAGGTTCACCATCCCATTTATTATTACTGTGCTTACTTCTCTATCCGCGCCAAGGCCTTTGATATCAAGACCATGGGTGCGGGCTTGGATGCCATCAAGCGTAGAATGGAAGAAATCGCTGAAAAACGGAAGAATAATGAAGCCTCTAATGTGGAGATTGACCTTTATACAACTCTTGAGATCGTCAATGAGATGTGGGAACGTGGCTTTAAGTTTGGCAAGTTAGACCTCTATCGTAGTGATGCGACTGAATTCATCATCGACGGAGATACCCTCATCCCACCATTTGTCGCAATGGATGGTCTGGGAGAGAACGTTGCTAAGCAGTTGATACGAGCGCGTGAAGAGGGCGAATTCCTTTCTAAGACAGAACTCCGCAAGCGTGGCGGACTGTCATCTACCTTGGTTGAAAAGATGGATGAAATGGGTATTCTCGGCAATATGCCAGAGGATAACCAGTTGAGCTTGTTTGATGATTTGTTTTAAAGGGGATGAGGAAAAGTAAAATGAAACTAAAAATTTTTGCGGAAGATAAGCCAGCTGAGAAGGTGTTTGAATATCAATTGGAACTTGCTGATCAGACAATTCTTTTATCGACAGCACTCTTGTCTAGTGCTGTTGCTTTAGCAGGATTATTTTCTGCTTTGAAAGATTAAACCGAGAAACCGAGAAATTCTGTTTTCAGGTATTTTCATTAGTCTTGGAATGTGTTAAAATTATAATGTATAGATTTTTTTAATAAACAATAAAAATTTAAGTGATTTTCATGAGTATTGATAATGAAAGAGGTAAAGAACGTGGCGAGATATTTAGTAGGTCCCTACAACAATAGTTGGAACTTTATAGATGCGGTTGAAAAAGCTCAAAACGGGGACACGATTGAATTTGAGGATGGGTATGCCTTTCAATGGCCAACAGATAGAGTCATTGTGATTAAAAAGAACCTTCATTTTGTGGGTCATGTGGTTCCAAATCCAAATAGCAATGGGCGCTTATTTAATAATACGATTGAAGCGTCATTTCAGATTGCAGGCGGCGCTGAAGTTTCTTTTGAAAATCTATGGTTTAAAATGACAGGTAATTATTCAGCCTTTTCAGTATTAGCTGGATCTAAAATCACCTGTAATCAAATTTATTTTGAAACAACAATCCAAGAAAATAAAAAATACATGATTTATGCTGAGGCAAACTCAACAGTGATATTAAATGATGTAGGAATGACTGCTCCTGAAAAACACAATAGTTCAATAAAAATAGTCAGTTCAGAATTGTCTATTAGTGATGCAACGATTTTATCTCGTATCTATGCGGCAGGTGGTTCTAAGATATCTTTAGACAAAGTCTATCTTCAAAAATATGATTTTAATACGATCCATGTCATAGATTCAGAGGTTACCATAAAGAATTGTACAGTCAAAGGTGGTAATCTGGAGAAAGAATACCCAATGATCTGGCTAAAAAACGTTATCTGGCAGTCGGAAAATTCCGTATTGGAGATGCCAGGATATACCGCAGTATGCTTGACAAAAAACGTTCGTTTTGGTACAGTATCAGATAAAATTTCAACCTTGAGATCCTTTGAGAGCACAGTTCTAGCTCATGATATGACAATCACTGAATTTTTAGGAATTGATAAAGAATCTTTTGCTTCCTTAAAAGGAGTAACAAATTTTCTTACAGAGAGTCAGAAAAAGATTCCATTTGGTGCTTTTACAAATAGTGTAGTGCTCGCAGATCAGATGATTTTTCACAAACTATTTGCTCCTAATCTTCGTATCAAGGGTTCATCTTTTGTGAAAACAAATGCTCTTTCATATGCGCAAGGAGATGCTCGGGATCTTAAAGTTGAATTAGAGGATGGCTCAGACTATATTGTTGGGAAAGAATCTGCTCAAGGTGGTAGCACAGCTAATTCTGCAACGGGTGAAGTCGGAGTTGAAAAACGTGATGCTCTTGAGGAATTGAACAATCTAGTTGGTCTTGAGAAGGTCAAACATGAGATCAAAAAGATGATCAATATGGTAGAGTTCAACAAAAAACGAATTGCTAGTGGCAAGGTGCCTGAAAAGCAAACATTACACGCTGCCTTTATGGGAAATCCTGGTACAGGAAAGACAACTGTAGCTCGTCTTTTGGGGGAAGCTCTGTATGAAGCAGGGGTTCTTTCTGGTGAAGAGTTCCGATTTGTCGAAGCGACCGAATCTGATTTGATCTCTTCTAGTGTCGGTGGTACAGCCGAGCAAACGCAACACTTACTTGAAAAAGCGCGTGGAGGAATCCTCTTTATTGACGAAGCTTACAGCTTGGATAAAAAAGGTAGCAGCGTCAACTTCGGAATTGAGGCTGTTAATACCATCCTCAAATTTATGGAGGATAATCGTGATGATATCATGATTATTTTTGCGGGCTATACCAAAGAGATGGAAGAGTTCTTCAAGACCAATCCTGGATTACGTTCGCGTGTACCAAACAACTTTATCTTTGAAGATTACACAGGGGATGAGATTGTTCAACTGGGTGAAATGATCTTGAAAAAAGGAGACTACAAGCTCGAAGATCGTGATTACTATGCTCGTCATGTTAAACGTGCTTATGATGGATCGCTAGATAAGAGCAATGGTCGCTGGATCCGCAACCTGGATGAGCAATTGACCAAGACCTTGGCGGATCGTGTCGTAGCTCAAGGTTCTGATGATATTGAGACGATTCTTAATATTGATATTGATGCTGTCCTCAATCAAGGAAAATACCAGGAAGGTGCAGACAAGGAAGAAGACGGTATGGCAGCCCTCAACCGCTTGATTGGTATTCCAAAAGTCAAAGAGCAAGTGGAACAATTTGTAGCCATGGCAGAGTTTAACCAAAAACGGGCTGAACAAGGGGGTGTTGTAGCAGATACGACCTTGCACTCACTCTTTCTTGGAAACCCTGGTACAGGGAAGACAACCGTTGCTCGGATTTTAGGAAATATTCTTTTCCAAAAGGGAGTGATCAAGCAGAAGAAATTCATCGAAGCATCTCGTAGTGATTTGGTTGGTGGTTACCAAGGTCATACAGCTTTGAAGACGCGCGAAGTCTTAGAAAGTGCCCTTGGTGGTGTCCTCTTTATCGATGAAGCTTATGCTCTTTATAAGGATTCAAACGATAGTTTTGGGAAGGAAGCTTTGGATGAAATCCTCAAATTTATGGAGGACCATCGTCGTGATATCGTGATTGTCTTTGCAGGATATACCAAGGAAATGTATGAGTTTCTACAAGTCAATTCAGGATTGCAAAGTCGGATTCCGACCACTTTCGATTTTGAAGACTATACACCAGATGAGATTGTTAAGATTGGACTTTTGGGACTTAATAAACAAGGTTATCAGGTCAATAAAGCTCTTTACGCGGATGTTGTGAAATCAAGTTATACACGTTCTAATGACAATAGCAATGGTCGCTGGGTTCGGAACTTTAACGAAAAACTTTTGCGTCAAGTCTCTACACGTGTAGCACGGGACGGAAGTAGTGATTACAACTCTATTTTGGATCAAGATTTAGAAGTATTAAGGGAGAATTGAAATGGCAGATAAAAATGACTATGTAGCACCTCCGGGAGTCAGCAGTGGACAATCCGATTATGTAGCCCCACCAGGTCAGACAGTCCAACAAAATGACTATGTAACACCACCAAGTGCTCAATCTTCGCAGCAAAGTGATTATGTAGCACCTCCTGGTGCACAGGGACCAAGACAATCAGATTACGTGCCTCCTCAACAAGGTCAAGCTAGTCCCCACCAAGAACAAGGCTACTTTGATACGCCGTCTGCTCCATGGACCATGTATCTGACAGGCTATCTCTTTATCATGTTAATGGTTATCTGGAGCAGAGAAAATAGCTTGTTTATGAAATTGTTAGGAACGGCTTACACCCTCCTTTCAAATTACACCTTGTCTTGGTATTCTGATTACAAACGATTTGAAAATGGACCTTTTGCTTGGTTCTTCACCCGTTTTGGCAGTGCGAAGTTTGGCTATGCTTCTTCTGCATCCATGAACTACCAAAAAGTTCGTGTATCTCGTGGAGTGTTTGGGGACTATAAAGGGACATCCAGTACGGATTGGGGCCAACATATTACGACCGCAGTCATTGTTACTGTAGTAGCTGAACTATTGCGATACTATATCTGTATCCCGATTGCCTTTATTACCCTTTTTACTCATAAAACCACTATTGCGAAGTATAAGTATGCTTTGCAACAATGGCTCAATCAACAGTAAGTGAATCAGGATTCTGCAGGAGCGGAATCCTTTTTACATGGACTTATGGTATAATAGGAAGAGATTATTTACTTATGAAGGAGAAACAAAATGGTTTTACCAAATTTTAAAGAAAATCTAGAAAAATATGCGAAATTATTGGTTGCAAATGGAATCAATGTGCAACCTGGTCATACTTTAGCTCTCTCTATCGATGTGGAGCAACGTGAGTTGGCGCATTTGATCGTGAAAGAAGCCTATGCCTTGGGTGCGCATGAGGTTGTCGTTCAGTGGACAGACGATGTCATTAATCGTGAGAAATTCCTCCACGCGTCAATGGAGCGTTTGGACAATGTACCAGAATACAAGATTGCTGAGATGAACTATCTCTTGGAGAACAAGGCTAGCCGTCTTGGTGTCCGTTCATCTGATCCAGGTGCCTTGAACGGAGTGGATGCTGACAAGCTTTCAGCTTCTGCCAAAGCTATGGGACTTGCCATGAAGCCAATGCGTATCGCAACTCAGTCCAACAAGGTTAGCTGGACAGTGGCTGCCGCTGCTGGACTCGAGTGGGCTAAAAAGGTCTTTCCAAATGCTGCAAGCGACGAAGAAGCAGTGGACCTTCTTTGGGACCAAATCTTCAAAACTTGTCGTGTCTACGAAGAAGATCCTGTTAAGGCTTGGGAAGAACATGCAGCCATCCTCAAAAGCAAGGCGGAAATGCTCAATAAAGAGCAATTCTCAGCCCTTCACTACACAGCGCCAGGGACAGATTTGACACTTGGTTTGCCTAAGAACCACGTTTGGGAATCAGCTGGTGCTATCAATGCACAGGGAGAAGGATTCTTGCCAAATATGCCGACAGAAGAAGTCTTTACGGCTCCTGACTTCCGTCGTGCAGATGGCTATGTCACTTCTACAAAACCACTTAGCTATAACGGAAATATCATTGAAGGGATTAAAGTAACCTTTAAAGACGGACAAATCGTGGACATCACTGCTGAGAAGGGTGATCAGGTCATGAAAGATCTTGTTTTTGAAAATGCGGGCGCGCGTGCCTTAGGCGAATGTGCCTTGGTACCAGATCCAAGTCCAATTTCTCAGTCAGGCATTACCTTCTTTAATACTCTTTTCGATGAAAATGCCTCAAACCACTTGGCTATCGGTGCTGCCTATGCGACTAGCGTTGTTGGTGGTGCAGAGATGAGCGAAGAAGAACTTGAAGCTGCAGGACTTAACCGTTCAGATGTTCACGTTGACTTTATGATTGGTTCTAGTCAAATGGATATCGATGGTATCCGTGAGGATGGAACACGCGTACCACTCTTCCGTAATGGAAACTGGGCAATTTAAGGAGAAGTTATGCTTGGAAGTATGTTTGTTGGTCTCCTAGTGGGATTTTTGGCAGGTGCTTTAACCAATCGTGGAGAGAGCATGGGATGCTTTGGGAAAATGTTTCTTGGCTGGATTGGTGCCTTTCTGGGCCACCTGCTCTTTGGAACGTGGGGTCCAATTATAGCAGGAACGGCCATTATCCCAGCTATTTTAGGAGCTATGATTGTCTTAGCGATTTTCTGGAGACGAGGAAGTTAGTTTCTTGAAAAATTAGAAAAAAGGAGGTTGGTCACTTGGGCCAGCCTCCTTTTGAGTATGATATAATAGTTCTATGAGATTAGATAAATTTTTAGTTGCCTGCGCTGTGGGAAGTCGGACAGAGGTCAAAAACTTGCTCAAGGCTGGACGCGTGACGGTCAATGGCAAGAAAGAAAAATCAGCTAAACTGCAGATTGACGAAGAAAGAGACCAAATTCGTTTTGACGGTCAAGTGCTAGAGTACGAGGAGTTTGTTTACTACATGATGAACAAGCCCCAAGGAGTCATTTCGGCGACTGAGGATCCCAAGCATAGAACAGTTTTAGACTTGTTAGATGACTATGCTCGCGCCAAGGAAGTTTTTCCAGTGGGGCGCTTGGATATTGATACCCATGGTCTCCTGCTCTTGACCAATGATGGTCAGCTGGCCCATGCGTTGCTTTCGCCTAAACGTCATGTGGATAAAACTTACTTGGCTCAAGTCAAGGGGATTATGACCCAAGAAGATGTGGAAACATTTTCCAAGGGTATTCCGCTTAAGGATTTTACCTGCCAGTCGGCCAAACTGGAGATTTTGTCGGTAGATCCAGAAAAGAATCAAAGTCTGGTTCGCGTGACCATTGCTGAAGGCAAATTCCATCAGGTCAAACGCATGGTAGCTTACTGTGGTAAGGAAGTGGTAGACCTGCAACGTTTGACGATGGGAACACTGATTTTAGACGAGAAGTTGAAACGAGGAGAATGGCGTCGCCTGACCAGAGAGGAGTTAGAGAATCTCCTTGCTAGTATTGCTTAGTTTGGATTATGTTAGAAAAGGTGAGGAGAAAGTCCCTGCCTTTTTCATTTTTCAGTTGCTTCCTTTGTGAAAAGAGTTATAATAGACAGTAGAATAAAAGGAGGAATCTATGAACGCGATTCAAGAATCATTTACAGATAAATTATTTGCCAACTATAAAGCAAATGTAAAATACCAAGCGATTGAAAATGCTGCAAGCCATAACGGAATTTTTGCTGCCCTAGAACGTCGTCAAAGCCATGTAGACAATACACCTGTTTTCTCATTGGATTTGACCAAGGACAAGGTGACCAACCAGAAGGCTTCTGGTCGTTGTTGGATGTTTGCGGCTCTCAACACCTTCCGTCACAAACTCATCTCTCAATACAAGCTCGAAAACTTTGAACTGTCTCAGGCCCACACCTTCTTCTGGGACAAGTATGAGAAATCAAACTGGTTCTTGGAGCAAGTCATTGCGACTGCAGACCAAGAATTGACGAGTCGCAAGGTTAGCTTCCTACTCCAAACACCCCAACAAGACGGTGGTCAGTGGGATATGGTAGTGTCCCTCTTTGAGAAATACGGTGTCGTGCCCAAGTCTGTTTACCCTGAGTCTATCTCATCTAGCAACAGCCGTGAGCTAAATGCTATCCTCAACAAATTGCTTCGCCAAGATGCTCAAATCTTGCGTGATTTGTTAGCTTCTGGTGCAGATCAAGCGACTGTTCAAGCCAAGAAAGAAGAGCTTTTGCAAGAAATCTTTAACTTCCTTGCTATGTCACTAGGACTTCCACCACGTAAATTTGACTTTGCTTATCGCGATAAGGACAATAATTACCAAAGCGAAAAGGGTATCACACCACAAGAATTTTACAAGAAATATGTCAATCTTCCTCTAGAAGATTATGTTTCTGTTATCAATGCTCCAACTGCTGATAAACCTTATGGCAAATCTTACACAGTTGAGATGTTAGGAAATGTGGTTGGTAGCCGTGCAGTTCGCTACATCAATGTTCCAATGGAGCGCTTGAAGGAATTAGCGATTGCCCAAATGCAGACAGGAGAAACTGTTTGGTTTGGTTCAGATGTCGGCCAGCTCAGCAACCGTAAAGCTGGAATCCTTGCGACAGATGTTTATGACTTTGAATCAAGCATGGACATTAAACTGACTCAAGACAAGGCTGGACGTTTGGACTACAGCGAAAGCTTGATGACCCACGCTATGGTCTTGACAGGTGTAGACTTGGACGAAAATGGTAAATCAATCAAGTGGAAGGTTGAGAACTCTTGGGGAGACAAGGTTGGTACAGATGGTTACTTTGTTGCCTCAGATGCTTGGATGGACGAATACACTTACCAAATCGTTGTCCGTAAAGAATTGCTGACGGCAGAAGAACAAGCTGCTTATGAAGCAGAACCAATCGTGCTCGCACCATGGGATCCAATGGGTGCCTTGGCAGAATAAAGCATAAAGAAAAAAGGTTAGGAGAATCCTAGCCTCTTTTTTTCAAGTAATTTCTTAAAGTAATGATAGATGATGCTTGTCAAGGGAGTTCTTCTTATTTTGAGTCTTTAAGTGACAGAGGAAAGGATATGTGTTATTATAGTAGTACAAAAGGATATCGGAGTAGAAATGAAGTATTTAAGCAGCCAAGACATCAAGGATCGTCAACGAAACATCAGTGACATTAAACCTTATAAAACGACCAAGGAAATCATTTTTTCAAATATCTTTACCTTCTTTAATGCTATGAACTTGGCTCTGGCAGTTCTGGTAGCCACAACCTTGCGATTTGAGAATATGCTCTTTTTAGGTGTGATTGCTATCAATACAGCTATCGGGATTTTCCAAGAAGTGCGTTCAAAAAATGCTTTGGAAAAGCTAAGTTTGCTTGGTAAAAGTAAGTATAGGGTCAACCGAGATGGTCAAACGATTGAGATTGATCCAGAGGACATCGTACTGGGCGAGTATCTGCATCTCAATCTGGGAGATCAGGTACCTGTAGATGCAGAAGTGTTGGAAGGGAATATTGAAGTAGATGAGTCCTTGCTGACGGGTGAGAGTGATTCGGTCTTTAAAACAGTTGGTGACAAGCTGATGAGCGGAAGCAATGTTGTCAGCGGTACTTGTCTGGTCCTTGCTACAGCTGTGGGTCCCGATAGTTATATCAACAAACTTGCAAAATCCAGCAAGGAATTCAAAAAATACCCTTCTCAACTGCGCGATTATATGGATAAGATTTTAAAAATCGTCTCTATCCTGCTGGTGCCAGTTGCCATTCTGCTCTATGTCAGAGGTTTTAGTCTAGGACGGTCTTATGTTGAGATTGTCTTGGGAAGTTCAGGCGCCTTGGTCGGCATGATTCCAGAGGGATTGATTCTCCTGGTCAGTGTATCTCTGGCGGTAGCGGCCATGAAGCTGGCTAAAAAGAAGGTTCTGGTGCAGGAACTATACTGTGTGGAGACCTTGGCGCGTGTAGATGTTCTTTGTTTTGATAAGACTGGAACCATCACGACTGGTAATATGAAGGTCCAAGAAATGGATGCTAATGTAGCAGAGAAACTGTCTTCGTATCTGGCTTATTTTGAGGATGAAAATGCGACGTCGCGGGCTCTGAAGACTTACTTAACCTGTGAGAAAAAGTGGGAAGTTCAAGAAGTTGGTGCCTTTTCTAGTAAAAACAAGTATTCCTTTGTCCAAGTAAAAGACGGTGGAACCTACTTTTTCGGTGCTTATGAGTTTCTCGGCTTTACCCAGCCGATGGATGCCTACTATGAACATCTCAAACAGCAAGGTTTTCGAATCTTATCGCTTGCTCATAGCAAGGACCAGATTACAAGCCCAGCCAATATGAAATTACTAGGGCACGTCGTTCTGTCAGATGAAATCAAGGACAATACCAATGAAACCTTTGACTATTTCGAATCTCAAGGTGTCGAAGTAAAGATTATCAGTGGGGATAATCATGTGGCTGTATATGGGGTGGCTCGTAAGGCAGGATTTAAAGAATCAGCCCGTGCAATTGATATGACCAAGGTGAGTGACGAGGACTTTGAAAGAGTGGTCTTGGACCACGATATCTTTGGTCGCGTGACACCTGAGCAGAAAGAAAAGATGGTGACCGTTTTGCAAAATGCTGGGAAAACAGTTGCAATGAGCGGTGATGGAGTCAACGATGTTCTGGCTCTCAAGAAAGCAGATATTAGTTTCGCTATGAATGGTGCTACCAGTGCAGCCAAAAGCGTCTCCAATATTGTTTTTCTCACTGATGATTTCGCAGTATTTTATGATATCTTGATGGAAGGTCGCCGTGTCATCAATAACATCCAAAAGGTCGCCTCTCTCTTTCTAACAAAGACCTTCTTCTCCATCGTTTTTGCCATTTTGAGTGTGATCTTTGGTTTGGAATTCGCCTTTATCCCCATTCAGTTTACAATCATTTCAGCCATTACGATTGGGATTCCATCTTTCTTCCTAACTTTTGAGTCCAATAAAGAAAAGGTCAGCACACATTTTATGCGAGATATTTTGACCAATGCTACGATTGGTGGTGGCATTCTGGTTACTAGTGTTCTCCTGACGAACTTCTTTATCACTGTCCCAGGTCAGGTCAAATTTATTTGCTTCCTCCTTGCTTTGATCAATGGTCTGTGTCTAGTTGCCAAGGTCAGCCTGCCTTTTAATCGATACAAGTTACTCTTGCTCACGTTTTTGAGCCTTGCAGCCCTTGTTGGTGTACTTGCCAATACATTTATCCTGCAAGGAGCTTTTGTGCCTTTAGAAACTACCCAAGTCGTCTATGTAGCCATCCTAGCAGTGGTGATTGGAGGCTTGCATTATCTGACTAGAAGAAAAAGTTGATACACAAAAAGAATCAGGTTTAATCCTGATTCTTTTTTATCTATATTCTCAATTGCTTGGATTACATGATACCGAAGAAACGAGCTGCGATACCTACTGCAAAGAGAGCAAGGATGATTGCGATTGGTGATACTTTTTTCTTAAGCAACCACATGCAAAGGAAAGTAAGGAGAAGTCCCATCAACCCTGGAATCAATGCGTTCAACTGACCTTGAAGGGTTTGTGGTTGAATCTTATCTAGGCTCAATCCACCAAGTGCTTGACCAAGGATACCTTTCAATTCAGCACCTGATACAGGACCTTCTGGGAAGTTGATGTAGGCACCTTCTGCCAATTGTTTACCTGGAAGGTTTATAGTAAAGTTGATCGATACCCAACGTTGTACAAGAACGGCAAGGATGAACATACCAAGGATAGAAGCACCTTTAGTGATGTCTTTCAAGATACCACCTGACATATCTTTAGTGATTTCAGATCCAGCTTTGTAACCGAATTCTTGTGTGTACCATAGGAAGGCCATACGGATAGCATTCCATCCGAAGAAGAAGAGAAGAGGACCAACGATGTTACCAGTTGTAGCAAGTGATGCACCAAGAGCTCCAAGGATCGGACGAACTGTAAACCAGAAGACTGGGTCACCGATACCAGCAAGAGGTCCCATCATACCGATTTTAACCCCTTGGATAGCTGCGTCATCGATTTCAACACCGTTAGCACGTTCTTCTTCAAGTGCAAGAGTAACCCCCATGATTGGAGCAGCTACGTATGGGTGAGTGTTGAAGAACTCAAGGTGACGCTCAAGAGCAGCCGCTTGGTCTTCTTTTTTAGTGTACAATTTTTTGATAGCTGGGATCAATGAGTAAGCCCAACCCAAGTTTTGCATACGCTCGTAGTTCCAAG
This sequence comes from Streptococcus sp. Z556, assembly GCF_053010225.1. Taxonomy (NCBI): domain Bacteria; kingdom Bacillati; phylum Bacillota; class Bacilli; order Lactobacillales; family Streptococcaceae; genus Streptococcus; species Streptococcus sp. Z556. Next base: position 176,479 of record NZ_JBRKNU010000005.1, on the reverse strand, counting down.
AACCTTGAAGGAATTGTGAACGCCACCAAACTTTTTGACGATCTGATTTTGATAATTGAATTTTTTCAGCCATGATTGTTCCCCTTTCTAGTAGTCTTCTAGGATATCACCGATTGGGTCGTTAGAAGTCGCAGCTCCGCCGCCACCGTTACCACCTTGTTTTGAAAGGTTAAGGTAGATGAAGGCAAGGGCAACACCGATGACACCAAGGGCAATCAAAGTCAATTGAGAGATTGCTGCAAGAGCAAAACCGATAGCGAAGAATGGCCATACTTCACGAGTTGCCATCATATTGATAACCATAGCGTAACCAACGGCAACGACCATAGCACCACCGACAGCCATACCACCATTCAACCATTCTGGCATTAGGCCAAGAGCGTCTTGAACAGCAGAAGCAGGGATAGCGATAAGGAAGGCTGCAGGGATAGCGATACGAAGACCTTGAAGAACAAGGGCAAAGTAGTGAGCGCGTTCAACAGCCGCAATGTTTCCTTCTTTTGCAGCTGCGTCAGCTGAGTGAACTAAGGCAACTGAGATTGTACGAACAATCATTGTCAAGAAAAGTCCGGCTACGGCAAGAGGGATAGCTGTGGCTGTTGCGACAGCGATACCTTCGGTAGTAAAGTTACCACCTTTGATCAAGATGATCGCTGCGGCAACAGATGCAAGAGCAGCGTCAGGAGCTACGGCAGCTCCGATGTTAGCCCAACCAAGGGCGATCATTTGAAGAGATCCACCAAGCATAACACCTGCTTCGAGGTTACCTGTTACAAGTCCGATAAGGGTACATGCGACGATTGGTTGATGGAATTGGAATTGGTCGAGGATACCTTCAAGACCTGCAAGGAAGGCAACAACTACAACCAAGATAGCAGAAATGATTGAAATATCTGACATGGTTTTATTCCTTTTCTATTTAGTTTTAATAAAGTATTTAATCCTGTTTTCAAAAATGATAGAAACAGATTAAAATTATTGAACGTTTGCTTTCTTAATCAAGTCAAACAAATCTTTTTTCGTGTCGTTTGGTACTTTACGTACATCAAATTCAACACCGAGGTCACGCATTTTTTCAAATGTTGCAACATCATCTTTGTCCATAGACAAGACGTTGTTGATCATTGTTTTACCTGTTGAGTGGGCCATAGAACCAACGTTAAGGGTCTTGATTGGCACGCCACCTTCGATGGCACGAAGGGCATCTTGAGGTGTTTCAAACAAGATAAGGGCATGAGTGTCACCGAAACGTGGGTCTTTTGCAACGTCAATCAATTTTTGGATTGGTACAACGTTGGCTTTTACTCCGTTTGGAGCTGCTTGTTTAATCAATTCTTTACGCAAGTCGTCGTTAGCAACGTTGTCTGAAGCAACGATGATACGGTTTGCTTTTGAATCTGGAGTCCAAGCAGTCGCAACCTGACCGTGAAGTAGACGAGTGTCTAGACGAGCAAGGTTGATTTTCAGTTTACCGTCACCGATAACAGTTCCTTCTGGAATCGCAGCTTGTGCGGCAGGAGCAGCTGCAGCAGTTGCAACTTCCTCAACTGGGTTAAGCTCTTCTGGAAGAGCTTTGATGCCATCTTTGGCTTCTTTAATGATATTCGCAGCGACTTTTTCCACACCTGCATTCGCGTCCATAAGTCGCTCTGTGTAGGCTTGGATCAACATCGGCAAGTTTAGTCCTGTGATGATGGCAAATTTACGTTCTGGATTTTCTCCCATCACGCGACTAGCTTGGTTGAATGGAGATCCACTCCAAAGGTCAGCCAATACTAGAACCTCATCTTCTGCGTCAAATGCAGCAACAGCGTTATTGAGCTTAGCGTATAAATCATCTGGACCTTCATTTGGCATAAAGGTTACAACTTGAACCTTCTCTTGTTCACCAAAAATCATGGATCCGGACTGATGAATACCCGCAGCAAATTCGCCGTGGCTCGCAATAATGATTCCGATACTCATTATTGTCATTCCTCCTTTAAAATGTTTGACTGTGTGTTTAAGAAAACTTTAAGCCTAATTAAGTATAAACCGTTTTCATATAAAAATCAACTATTTTTTCTAAAAACAGGAAAGTTTTCAATAAAAATACCTCTACAAAATGTTAATATAATAAACTTTTTAAAAAATGTATGAAAATAAAGCTAGAAAATTTAATATAAAAATACTGAAAATAAGCCCTAGTTATGAAAACTGCATGAAAACAAAAGGAAAGGTTGCAGAACAGCAACCTTTCCTTTTTATAGGAATAAATCTTGTAAGGCGTGGGCAACACCATCTTCTTCATTGGTTAGTGGGAGTTGTTCATCTGCATAGGGAAGCAAGTCCGGATTGGCATTTTTCATGGCATATCCCTTGCCTGCGAAAGCCAGCATTTCTCTATCGTTTTGCTCATCGCCGAAGGCAATTAAGTCTTTTTTGTCACGATTCATCACATTGAGCAAATATTCGAGGGCAAAGGCCTTGTTTACCCCTTTGGGAGTACACTCGAGGATGTTGAGGGGGCCTCCCCAAGTATTGATGGATAGTTGGTGTTGATAAAAGCGATTCATTTCGTCTGCTAGAGCGTATTTGTCCTCGGCTCTTGTTTGCAAGAGGATGCAGTTTGGGTCCTTGGTCACCAGTTCAGGCTTGAATTGATTTTCGGGTTGGAAATTTTCCACACCAAATAATTTTGGATCTGCGATTTCTTCATTAGGAGCTGTGATGTAGAATTTCTTACGGTATTCTCCAGCAATAAAGTCAGCTTGGATATCCTCTTTGCGTTGGACCATGTCCAAGAGGTATTTTTTGTCCAAGGTCAAGCACTTTTCATGCGCCCAAGTCTGTCCGGGTAGATGGGTGAGGGAACCATTAAAGTTAATCATGGGAGTATGCAACTCTAGTTCACGGTAGAAGTTCTTCGCCATGCGGTAAGGACGGCCTGTCGTGATGACAACATGGTGCCCCTTTTCAGTAATTTTTTTGATTGTCTTTTTGGTAAAATCGGAGAGCTTGCTTTCACCATTGAGCAAGGTTCCGTCCAAATCGACTGCAATAATTTTTTTAGTCATATAAACCTTCCTAGTAGATTCCAGATAAGATGTTTACTATTATATCAAAAAGAAAGAAGAAAAACAGACTCAAAACAAAAAATGAAAATTCCATTTTGTTAAATAATTCAAACAAACATATTGAAAAGGTGAATGATAAATGATATAATACTCATATTGTTCGTAAAAAACAAAAGGAGATTAAAGATGGACAAACTATTTAAACTAAAAGAGCACGGGACAGATGTCCGTACAGAGGTGCTTGCTGGTTTAACAACATTCTTTGCAATGAGTTATATTCTCTTTGTAAACCCTCAAATGCTTTCCCAAACGGGTATGCCTGTTCAAGGTGTGTTCTTGGCAACGATTATCGGTTCTGTAGTTGGTACTTTGATGATGGCTTTCTATGCTAATTTGCCGTACGCACAAGCACCAGGTATGGGACTAAATGCCTTCTTCACCTTTACAGTTGTATTTGGAATGGGCTATACTTGGAAAGAAGCTCTTGGTATGGTCTTCATCTGTGGGATTATTTCACTGATTATCACATTAACCAATGTTCGTAAAATGATCATCGAGTCTATTCCTGCAACTCTTCGTTCAGCAATTTCAGCTGGTATTGGTGTTTTCCTTGCCTATGTTGGGATTAAGAATGCCGGTCTCTTGAAATTCTCAATCGATCCAGGTACTTATACGGTAGCAGGCGAAGGAGCAGACAAGGCTCAAGCTGCACTTACAGCAAATTCAGCAGCTGTTCCAGGCTTGGTAGACTTCAATACTCCAGCAGTATTGGTGGCTCTTGCAGGTCTGGCTATTACCATCTTCTTTGTTGTGAAAGGCATCAAAGGTGGAATCATTCTTTCTATTTTAACAACGACTGTCCTTGCTATTGCTGTGGGTGTTGTGAATTTGTCAGGGATTGACTTTGCTAGCAACAATCTTTCATCAGCGATTAATGATTTAGGAACTTTGTTTGGTGCTGCTCTTGGTTCAGAAGGTTTAGGATCTTTGATTTCAAACACCTCGCGTTTACCAGAAACCTTGATGGCTATTCTTGCCTTCTCACTAACGGATATTTTTGATACAATCGGTACTCTTATCGGTACTGGTGAAAAAGTTGGTATCGTTGCGACAAGTGGAGAAAACCATGAGTCCGCTAAATTGGACAAGGCTCTATACTCTGATTTGGTAGCAACTTCGGTAGGTGCCATTGCAGGTACTTCAAACGTAACAACTTATATTGAGTCAGCAGCAGGTATTGGTGCTGGTGGACGTACAGGTTTGACAGCTCTAGTAGTTGCTATCTGTTTCGCCCTATCTAGCTTCTTTAGCCCACTTCTTGCTATTGTTCCTTCAGCAGCAACAGCACCAATTTTGATTATCGTCGGAATTATGATGCTGTCTAATCTTAAAAATATTCCTTGGGATGATATGTCAGAAGCAGTTCCTGCCTTCTTTACTTCTATCTTTATGGGATTCAGCTACTCAATCACTCAAGGGATCGCAGTTGGTTTCTTGACATACACCTTGACAAAACTTGTCAAAGGTCAAGCCAAGGATGTGCACGTGATGATTTGGATTTTGGATGCCTTGTTTATCCTTAACTATATCAGTATGGCACTATAAATGGTATAATAGAAAAAGGGGAATTTCCCCTTTTTATTATAAGGAGGTACATCATGAAAGAAAAGACAATCTGGCAAGAGATTTTGAACAGAGGAATGTGGGTCCTCATCCTTTTAGTGGCTTTAATTCTAGCGCAAGTTCCTTTAGGGCTATCTTTTTGGTTAGCTTCTAATCAATTTCCACTTTTACAATCAGGGCTCTTAGTCGGTGCCCTATCCATTGTTATTTTGGCTGTCTTTATTTTAGGTGCTCGAAAAACACAACTTGCTACTTTTAATCTGTCCTTTTTTAAGGCCAAAGACTTGGCTCGTTTGGTGTTGAGTTACCTAGTGATTTTTGCTAACAATTTGTTTGGTGCAGCTTTGCTTCGCATGACGAATGAGACGACAACGAGCAATCAATCAACTATTAACAGTCTGGTTGAAAATAGTTCCTTGATTGCCACTTTTTTCATGCTAGTCTTGATTGCGCCGATTTGTGAGGAAATTTTGTGTCGTGGGATTATTCCTAAAAAAATCTTCCGAGGTAAGGAAAAACTTGGCTTTGTTGTTGGGGCAATTGTCTTTGCCTTACTCCATACTCCAACCAATCTGCCTTCTGTGATTATTTATGGTGGGATGTCAACAGTTCTAACTTGGACAGCCTATAAGACAGAACGTTTAGAGATGTCCATCCTGCTTCATATGATTCTCAATGGTGTAGCTTTTTGTTTGATAGCTATATTGGTATTGATTAGTAGAAATCTGGGCCTATAATTCTAGACTATTGGCCTACTTGGAAAAGATGAATGCTTGCGTATCCATCTTTTTCTTTTTATGGTAAAATAGAGAAATAATGTGGTGAAAAACCTTGAGGAGTGACCCTATGTCCAATAAAGTTAGTCAGGCAAAAACAGCCATTTGCGGAATTATCAATGTAACCCCAGATTCCTTTTCGGATGGTGGTCAGTTTTTTGCTGTTGACCAGGCGCTTCAGCAAGCCCGTAAATTGATAGCTGAAGGGGCGAGTATGCTAGATATCGGAGGAGAATCGACTCGTCCTGGAAGTAGCTATGTTGAGATAGAAGAAGAGATCCAACGTGTTGTTCCAGTTATCAAAGCTATTCGCAAGGAAAGTGATGTCCTCATTTCCATCGATACATGGAAGAGTCAGGTGGCAGAGGCTGCTTTGGAAGCTGGTGCCAATCTGGTAAATGATATCACTGGGCTCATGGGAGATGAGAAAATGGCTCAGGTGGTTGCCAAAGCGGGAGCGCAAGTGGTCATCATGTTTAATCCAGTCATGGCTCGACCTCAACACCCCAGTTCGCTCATATTTCCTCGTTTTGGCTTTGGGGAGCCTTTTACAAATGAAGACTTGGCGGACTTTGAACAACTACCAGTAGAAGAATTGATGACAGCTTTCTTTGAACGAGCTTTGACAAGAGCGGATCAAGCTGGGATTGCAAAAGATAAGATCATGTTGGATCCGGGGATTGGTTTTGGTCTCACCAAGAAGGAGAATCTACTTCTTCTACGGGACCTTGATAAATTGCATCAGCAGGGCTATCCAATCTTTCTTGGTGTTTCGCGCAAGCGGTTTGTTATCAATATCCTGGAGGAAAATGGCTTCGAAGTCAATCCTGAGACGGAAGTCGGTTTCCGAAATCGGGACACCGCTTCGGCTCATGTAACGACTATCGCTGCGAGACAGGGTGTAGAAGTGGTGCGCGTGCATGATGTAGCCAGTCACAGGATGGCAGTTGAAATTGCGACAGCTATTCGTTTGGCAGATGATGCAGAACATTTAGATTTAAAACAATACAAATAAGATGAACGAAATTGAAAACAATCAGTGGATCGCCCACTATCGAACAGACCAACCAAATTTTGGTTTGGAGAGAATGGTGGAACTCTTGGAACTGAGAGGCAATCCCCATCTCAAACTCAAGGTCATCCATATTGGAGGGACCAATGGCAAGGGATCGACCATTGCTTTTTTGAAAAATATGCTCGTAAAGCTAGGTCTGAGAGTAGGGGTGTTCAGTTCACCCTATCTCATTCATTACACAGACCAGATTAGCATTAACGGGAAATCCATCTCAGAAGCTAGACTAGAAGCCCTGATGGCAGACTATGAGTCTTTGCTTGAGGGGGAGAAGAGCGCTGTTTTAAAAGGAACGACCGAGTTTGAGATTATCACTGCCCTAGCCTATGATTATTTTGCCGCTGAAAAAGTTGATGTGGCCATCATGGAAGTCGGCATGGGTGGACTTCTGGATAGCACCAATGTCTGTCAGCCCATTCTGACAGGAATTACGACTATTGGCTTGGACCATGTAGCCCTGCTTGGTGATACTGTAGAGGTCATAGCAGAACAGAAGGCTGGTATTATCAAACAAGGCATTCCTTTGGTGACAGGTCGCATTGCTCCAGAAGCCTTGGCTGTTATTGACCGCATTGCGGAAGGGAAAGATGCGCCGAGAATTGCCTATGGGACAGATTATCAGGTTGGTCATCAAGAAAGTGTGGTGACAGGCGAGGTCTTTGACTATACAAGTCCTGTCAGACAAGGTCGCTTTCAAACAGGTCTGCTTGGTTTGCATCAGATCGAGAATGCAGGGATGGCACTTGCTCTTCTAGACATTTATTGCCAAGAGATTGGGCAAGAATTAGCTAGCAATGACTTGCTTGCTCAAGCATTGAAAGAGACCAGATGGCCAGGGCGTTTGGAGGTTCTGTCTAGCGAACCTATGATGATTTTGGATGGGGCTCATAATCCCCACGCTATCAAGGCTTTGCTAACTACTTTACAAGAACGCTTTGCGGATTATCATAAGGAAATCCTCTTTACTTGTATCAAAACCAAGGCTTTGGAGGATATGTTGGATTTGCTAGAGACGGTGCCGGATAGTCAACTGACTCTGACTTATTTTGATGATAGTCGGGCGACGGATGAAAGCGTGCTGAAAGAGATAGCCAAGTCTAGAAATCTCAATTACCAAAGTTGGCAGGATTTTCTAGAGCAGAAATTGACAGATAAAAATGAAGAGAAACAAACAGTTAGGATTGTCACGGGTTCTTTGTATTTCTTGAGCCAGGTGAGAGCCTACCTAATGGAGAGGAATAACTAGAGAATGGATACACAAAAGATTGAAGCAGCTGTAAAAATGATTATCGAGGCTGTTGGTGAGGACGCTAACCGCGAGGGCTTGCAGGAGACACCTGCTCGTGTAGCCCGTATGTACCAAGAAATTTTTTCAGGTCTTGGCCAAACTGCTGAGGAACACCTGTCAAAATCCTTTGAGATTATCGACGATAATATGGTGGTGGAGAAGGATATCTTTTTCCACACCATGTGTGAGCACCACTTCTTGCCCTTTTATGGGAGAGCGCACATTGCCTATATTCCAGATGGTCGTGTGGCAGGTTTGTCCAAGCTAGCTCGTACGGTTGAAGTCTACTCTAAGAAACCACAGATTCAAGAACGTTTGAATATCGAAGTGGCTGATGCCTTGATGGACTATCTAGGGGCTAAGGGAGCCTTTGTTGTTATTGAGGCGGAACATATGTGTATGAGCATGCGTGGTGTCAGAAAACCAGGCACTGCAACCTTGACGACAGTAGCTCGTGGTCTATTTGAAACAGATAAGGACCTAAGAGATCAGGCTTATCGTTTAATGGGACTATAATACTCTTCGAAAATCAAATTCAAACCACGTCAGCTTCCATCTGCAACCTCAAAACAGTGTTTTGAGCAGCCTGCGGCTAGCTTCCTAGTTTGCACTTTGATTTTCATTGAGTATAAAAAGAATCCGCTATAAGCGGATTTTTCTAGAAAGGACTAGTTATGGATCAGCTAAAGATTAAAGATTTGGAAATATTTGCTTATCACGGACTCTTTCCAAGTGAGAAGGAATTGGGGCAAAAGTTTGTTATTTCCGCACGCTTATCCTATGATATGACCAAGGCGGCTACAGAATTGGATTTAACAGCCTCTGTCCATTACGGAGAACTGTGTCAGCAGTGGACGACTTGGTTTCAGGAAACCACTGAGGACTTGATTGAAACGGTAGCCTACAAACTAGTAGAGCGTACCTTTGAGACCTATCCTCTGGTCCAAGAAATTGAACTGGAACTCAAAAAACCTTGGGCTCCAGTCCACTTGCCACTTGATACCTGCTCGGTAACCATCCACCGTCGCAAGCAACGTGCCTTTATCGCCCTAGGAAGCAATATGGGCGATAAGCAAGCCAACTTGGAACAAGCTATCGACAAACTGCGAGCTTGCGGCATCCATATTCTCAAAGAATCCAGTGTCTTAACGACGGAACCTTGGGGTGGTGTGGAGCAAGATACTTTTGCCAATCAGGTGATTGAAGTAGAAACCTGGCTACCAGCACCAGTCTTGTTAGAGAACTTGTTAAGCATTGAGGCAGAGATGGGACGGGTTCGAGAAGTGCATTGGGGACCACGTTTGATTGATTTGGACTTGCTCTTCGTGGAGGACCAAGTCATTTATACAGACGACCTCATCTTGCCTCACCCTTATGTAGCAGAACGCCTCTTTGTCCTTGAGTCTCTGCAAGAAATAGCTCCCCATTTTATCCATCCGAACTTAAAACAATCAATTCGTTGCTTGGTTGACCAGTTGGAGCAAGGAGATGCCTAAACTTTCCGATAGCTATAGCAAGTGGAAGAGTATAGGGGAGGGACTACTTGCTATTCTTTTAGGCTTTCTCTTGATTTATTTCGGACAGGTGATTCCAAGGATAGGTTATCAGTTGCTGATGACTTACTTTTCCTTGTCAGCAGTTTGGCACTTGTTAACTCGTTGGTTTCAGGATAAACAGCGTAGGGAAAACATCTTTGTAACCTTGGCCAAGCTGGTGGTTGCTGCTCTCTTATTTGATTCTATTATTTTACAAGACCTGACCCTCTACCTCCTGGTGTTTATCATTGCGAGTTACCAGCTGTTTACGGGCGTCATTAGTCTTGTGACCTGGTCTCTTTATCGAAAAAATGCCATTCATCCTCGGATTCATCATCTCTTCGATGCTGTATGGATGATAGGATTTGGTCTTTATAGCATTTCTCCTTTTCACGATGCGGCGAATTTTGAATTGCTCTTACTTGGATTTTACTTGCTTATGCTAGGAGCCAGTAGTCTTCGGGATGGTTTCTTTTTTGAGAGGATAGAAAGCAATCCCAAGCTGAAGCGGCGAATGCGAATGACCTTGCCGATTTTTGTGACGGCTCTAATCCCTATCAGCACCTTGCGTAAATTGAATGAGTGGCTGTCAAATCATGAAAGCCAGGAAGGTGAAGTTCATTCAGAAAGAAAAAACGATCAGGTGGTTGATCTAGAAATTTTTATTCATACCTCAGAAACATCGTTCTTCCTTGCCATGGGGCATGTGGATATTTGCTATCAAGGGACGGTTATTTCCTATGGCTCGTATGATCCTCACTCGGAGAGTTTATTCGGCATGGTTGGAGACGGTGTCTTGTTTAAAGCCAATCGGGAGAAATACATCGAGCTCTGTAAGAGAGAAAGTCAGAAGACCTTATTTGCTTATGGTCTGAGTTTGACAGAACAACAGAAAGCTGCTATCCAAGCTCGTTTAGCAGAAATAGAAGACTTGTTAATTCCTTGGGAGCCGAGCTCTCAGTTGATGAAAAGAAGAGAGGGTGAGGTCAAGCATACCTACTCTTACCAACTGAAGCAAGAAGCGGATGCGACCCTCTATAAATTTAGCTCATCCGAGTTTAAGACCTACTTTGTTCTCAGTACCAATTGTGTCTTGCTGGCAGACTCAATCGTGGGAAAAGCTGGGACGGATATATTAAGTCCCCAAGGTTTCATTGTACCGGGGACTTACCAGGATTACCTTGATTTAGAGTACACAAAACCCAATGGTCTAGTTGTTAGTCGCTCCATTTATTAGAAAAAGAAAACTCTAGTTCCTCAGCAGTTTACGCTAAGAAACTAGAGTTTTTAAAATAGATCATTTTCTTCAGGAAGGAGGATGGTTTCTTTACCATCCGTGTCTAAAACAAGTACCCTAGGAGGGTAAAGGGGATCGAAAGGATGATTGAAATCAAAATCGATGCTAGTCGGAAGGTTTTGACTAGAGAAATGGAAGGTAATGGTCCCCTCGTTGTTGAGAATCTGAAATTCGAGTTCTTCTTCTAATTCAAAGACATTTTTCAAAAAATGATCGATAATGAACCATAAAGAGTCAATAACATCGTCGGGTAGACTGGTCACAACACCAAAACTGGCGGAACGTCTCTGTGTATTTGTAAAAGCCATGTTTCCTTCCTCCTTTTATTTTTCTTATCATACAGTAAAAAAGCTGAAAAATCAAGGAATCCTGCTTGTTTTTTCAAAATGAGAATAGACTGTGAAATTTTTTCAAAGTTTCTCTTAAAAATACTTGAAAGTGTTTACAATAAGTGATAAAATGGAGTAAGCAGATGCGTGAAAGCGAAATTTTCAATATAGAAAGGAAACGGAATGAACACAGATGATACAGTAACGATTTATGACGTTGCCCGTGAAGCAGGAGTTTCAATGGCAACAGTTAGCCGTGTCGTTAATGGCAACAAGAATGTTAAAGAGAACACTCGAAAAAAAGTCCTCGAAGTGATTGAACGCTTGGACTATCGTCCCAATGCGGTTGCTCGTGGTTTGGCTAGTAAGAAAACAACGACAGTCGGAGTTGTGATTCCTAACATTACCAATGGTTATTTCTCAACACTTGCTAAGGGGATTGATGACATTGCTGAAATGTACAAGTATAACATTGTCCTAGCAAATAGTGATGAGGATGATGAAAAGGAAGTTTCAGTGGTTAACACGCTCTTTTCAAAACAAGTCGATGGGATTATCTTTATGGGCTATCACTTGACTGAAAAGATTCGTTCAGAATTCTCTCGTTCACGGACGCCGGTTGTTCTTGCAGGTACGGTGGATGTAGAACACCAACTTCCAAGTGTTAATATTGACTACAAACAAGCCACGATTGACGCAGTGAGCTATCTTCTTAAAGAAAATGAGAAAATTGCCTTTGTGAGTGGCCCGCTTGTCGATGATATCAATGGCAAGGTTCGTTTGATTGGTTATAAGGAAGCTTTGAAAAAAGCAGGAATCCCTTATAGCGAGGGCTTGGTTTTTGAATCAAAATATAGCTATAATGATGGTTATGCCTTGGCAGAACGGTTGGTTTCATCACAAGCTACAGCTGCAGTTGTGACTGGTGACGAATTGGCAGCAGGTGTGCTAAATGGTTTATCAGATCATGGTGTCTCAGTGCCAGAAGAGTTTGAAATCATTACGACGGATGACTCTCAAATTGCACGATACACTCGTCCAAACTTGACGACAGTTGCCCAACCGCTTTATGATCTGGGGGCTATCAGCATGCGTATGTTGACTAAGATTATGCATAAGGAAGAATTGGAAGAGCGCGAAGTTCTCCTACCTCATGGTTTGACAGAACGTCGTTCTACACGAAAACGCAAATAAAAAAATCAGGGAATCGTGAAGATTTCCTGATTTTGTTTTCTAGAGAAGGGATTATACTCAATGAAAATCAAAGAGCAAACTAGAAAGCTAGCCGCAGGTTGCTCAAAGCACTGCTTTGAGGTTGTGGATAGGACTGACGAAGTCAGCTCAAAACACTGTTTTGAGGTTGTGGATAGGACTGACGAAGTCAGTAACCATACATACGGTAAGGCGACGCTAATGTAGTTTGAATTTTATTTTCGAAGAGGTTTAGCCTTCCATATAGTCTTTCAAGGCTTGTCCTTTTAGTCCTGCGTTGATGGCAATCAATAATTTGAGGCGAGCTTTTTGGGCGTTGAGTTCTTTGACAAAGAGAACGCCAGACTCTTGCAACTGCACTCCCCCCCCTTGGTAGGCGTAGACGGGCTCGGCAATCCCATTAAAGCAACGTGAAACCAAGGCGACTGGAATTCCTTTTTGGAGGAGAGTTTCTAATTTTTGGGCTGTTTCTTTGGGAACATTTCCAGCTCCAAAAGCTTGAATGACTAGCCCATCTAGGTGCTCTAAATCCAGCATGTCGATCAGTTCATCTGTCATACCTGCATAAGCGGAGATGATAGGCACCAGACCTTGTATGCAATCAAGATCAAAGCGAACTCGTGGCTCAGCCGTTTTGAAGTAGAGGATTTCTTGCTTCATGATGAGGCCAAGTGGTCCATGTGTTGGGGTTTGAAAGGTCCCGACGTTGGTGGTATGGGTTTTGGTGACGTACTTAGCTGCGTGGATTTCATCGTTCATGACGACCAGGACCCCCTTATCAGCTGACTTGTCATCGCTGGCGACTCGTAAAGCGCTCAGATAGTTATAAACGCCATCGCTACCGAGTTCGTTGGAACTACGCATAGCTCCTGTTAGAACGATGGGCATGTTGGGGATTTTCATGGTATCAAGAAAGTAGGCTGTTTCTTCCAAAGTGTCCGTCCCATGTGTAATCACAACCCCATCGTAGTTGTCTGCTTCCTCTTTAATCTTATGGTAGAGGGCTAGCATGTGTTTGGGTTTGATATGGGGGCTCGGTAGGTTAAAAAAGTCTAGGGCATGGACTTCTATCCCTTTAAGAGGATTGGTGACATGGTTCATGGGATTGTCCTGGCTGGTCACAACTGCGCCAGAGGCGTCTGCTTGCATGGAAATAGTCCCACCTGTATGTAAAACAAGGATTTTCTTAGGCATGAATTACTCACTCTTTCTGAAATGTGGTATAATCATTGTAACACAAAAGGGGAGAATGGGATAGGATGGAAGTCAAAGCTGTTTTTTTTGATATCGATGGAACGCTAGTCAACGATCGTAAGAGTGTTTTGAAATCCACTAAGGACGCAATTCGGATTGTGAAAGAACAAGGGGTGCTTGTTGGAGTGGCGACAGGACGGGGGCCTTTCTTTGTCAAGGAATTGATGGAAGATTTAGACTTGGATTTTGCAGTGACCTACAACGGCCAATACATTTTTAATAAAGAAAAAGTGCTCTTTGCTAGTCCGATTGCTAAGTCAAGTCTACGTCAACTGATTGCTTATGCTAAAAAGGAGCGTAAAGAAATCGCTCTTGGAACGGAGCATGCAGTTGTTGGCTCTAAAATTATGTCCTTTGGTCTCGGATCCTTTTCACAGCTGGTTAGCCGTTTTATCCCGACTGTCTTAACAAGAACCGTTAGCCGTTCCTTTAATCGAATGGTTAGCAAGGCAGTCCCTCAAAAGGAAGATGACCTGCTTCGTTTGATAAATGAGCCAATCTATCAAGTGTTAATGCTGATGACCCCAGAAGAATCGGAGAAAGCTGCTAGTGATTTTGAAGATTTGAAATTGACTCGAAGCAATCCTTTCGCAGCAGATATCATCAACCAAGGGAATTCAAAATTAGAAGGCATTCGCCTAATTGGGAAAGAATATGGTTTCGACCTCAACCAAGTCATGGCCTTCGGAGATTCAGACAATGACCTGGAAATGTTGGCGGGTGTCGGCATGTCTGTGGCTATGGGAAATGGCAGTAACAGCGTCAAAGAGGTTGCCAAACACATCACTGCAAGTAACCAACAAGATGGTATCCACAAGGCACTCGAACATTTTGGTGTTTTAGCAGCAGAAAAGGTATTTGTTAGTCGGGACTACCACTTCAATAAAGTCAAAACCTTCCACCACATGATGGATGAACGAACCCAAGAAGAACCACGGGCCTGGGATGTTGAAGGAGCAACCCACCGTGCAGACTTTAAAATTGAAGAATTAGTAGAGTTTGTTCGTGCAGCAAGTTCTTCAGAGGAAGAATTCCAGCAGTCGCTTGCAAGTATGCACGAGGCGATTGATAAGGCTGCAGAGAAAGTGGTGAAAAAGACACCGGCCCAAAAAGATTTGATTGGGCAAGTTGATGCCTTGATCGATACTCTCTACTTTACCTATGGTAGCTTTGTCTTGATGGGAGTAGATCCGGAACGTATCTTTGATATTGTTCACGAGGCGAATATGGGGAAAATGTTCCCTGATGGAAAAGCTCATTTTGATCCAGTTACACATAAAATTTTAAAACCAGATGACTGGGATGAGCATTATGCCCCAGAAGCTGCGATTCGAAAAGAGATCCAACGCCAGATGAAGGCCTATGAGCGCCACAAAGAAAAACAGAAATAAGTCATAAAAAAGGAGCACGGAGCTCCTTTTTTTATGATTACAATGTTTTTTCACTTTCTCTCACGACCAGCAAGTCGACTTTGGCATGGCGGAGAATGTACTCAGATGAAGAGCCAACCAAGAGGCGTTCAAAGGCATTGAGCCCTGTTGCACCAACGAGTATCAGATCGACATTTTCTGCGTCTGGAATAGTA
Organism: Streptococcus sp. Z556; assembly: GCF_053010225.1. NCBI lineage: Bacteria > Bacillati > Bacillota > Bacilli > Lactobacillales > Streptococcaceae > Streptococcus > Streptococcus sp. Z556. The sequence continues at coordinate 161,452 of NZ_JBRKNU010000005.1, read as the reverse complement.
CGGGCAAGGAGGGTTTTTGGATTTCCCATTTCGATGACGATGTGAATATCAGTCACACCAGCGTCTCTTGCACGCTTTTCGTACTCCTTCATCAGACTTTCAGCGTCGACTTGGAGTTCTTCGTAAACTTCAGCATCAAAGGTAGACACGCTTTGAAGAGCGCGTGTGTCAATAACATGGGCAATGGTGAGCTTGGATTCGTTACGTAGAGCAGTATAAACACCCTTGACGAAAGCCAAGTCCGCTTCTTTAGAACCATCAATTGCGACCATAACATTTTGGTAACGTTGTGCCATAATGAAACCTCCTGAAATTTTCTTACTGTTATTGTAACCCTTTTCACCAAAGAAGTAAAGTAAAAAATATAAACGCATTCAAAAGATTCGGCTTTGCTAAACTTGAATCTTTATGGAGTCACTTTATGGAAATAGAGTCTATGAAATATAAAAAATTATTTACCTCTATCCCGGGATAATCTATTTTAGGACAAATGAGACTTTGTTAGATCTGCTTTTCTTCCATTGGTATGATTTTTAGTAAGGTTTTACTAATTTGGATTTATAGACCTTTCAGAAAACTTGTCGCATGGCCTGTCTAGTGGTATAATGTTACTATCTCGATGAATTGAGGAAAAAAGATGAAAGAATTTAACAAGTCTAGTAAGTTAGAGCATGTGGCTTATGATATTCGTGGTCCGGTTTTGGAAGAAGCCATGCGGATGCGCGCAAATGGTGAAAAGATTTTGCGTCTAAATACAGGGAATCCTGCTGAGTTTGGTTTTACAGCACCTGATGAGGTCATTCATGATTTGATTATGAATGCGCGTGATAGTGAGGGGTATTCTGACTCCAAAGGGATTTTCTCAGCCCGCAAGGCCATCATGCAGTATTGCCAACTGAAGAAATTCCCCAATGTGGATATTGATGATATCTACCTTGGAAATGGTGTCAGTGAGTTGATTGTTATGTCTATGCAAGGGCTTTTGGATAACGGTGATGAAGTCTTGGTACCTATGCCAGACTATCCTCTCTGGACGGCTGCTGTCAGCTTGGCTGGAGGAAATGCTGTTCACTATATCTGTGATGAAGAAGCAGAATGGTATCCTGATCTGGACGATATTAAATCTAAGATTAGCTCTAATACCAAGGCCATTGTCCTTATCAATCCAAATAACCCGACGGGAGCTCTCTATCCTAAAGAACTCTTGTTGGATATTATTGAGATTGCTCGTCAAAACGATTTGATCATCTTTGCGGACGAGATTTATGACCGCATGGTGATGGACGGACATGTGCATACACCTGTAGCAAGTCTGGCTCCAGATGTCTTCTGCGTCAGCATGAACGGTCTGTCGAAATCTCACCGTATCGCAGGTTTTCGTGTGGGTTGGATGGTCTTGTCTGGACCTAAGACACATGTTAAAGGCTATATCGAAGGGCTCAATATGCTGTCCAATATGCGTCTTTGCTCCAACGTTTTGGCCCAGCAAGTCGTACAAACCTCTCTAGGAGGTCACCAGTCGGTGGACGAATTGCTTCTGCCAGGTGGACGGATCTACGAGCAAAGAAACTTCATCTACAATGCCATTCAAGATATTCCAGGTTTGTCTGCCGTTAAACCAAAGGCGGGTCTTTATATCTTCCCGAAAATCGACCGCAATATGTACCGCATCGATGATGATGAGCAGTTTGTACTCGATTTCTTGAAGCAGGAAAAGGTTCTCTTGGTTCATGGTCGTGGTTTTAACTGGAAGGAACCAGACCATTTCCGTATCGTTTACCTCCCTCGTGTGGACGAATTGGCACAAATCCAAGAAAAGATGACACGTTTCTTGAGTCAGTATCGTAGATAAGGCTTTCATAGGGAAAAGCTAGAAAACATTTGCTTGGAGCTATTGACAAAAGTGGCAGAATCAGATAGAATAGTAAAGTATGTTTAGTAACTGATCACTTTATAGCCGGCTAAACGAATACAAAATCTATGAGGAGGTATTCATCGTGAAACGTACTTATCAACCAAGTAAACTTCGTCGTGCGCGCAAACACGGATTCCGTAACCGTATGTCAACAAAAAACGGTCGTCGCGTATTGGCAGCTCGTCGTCGTAAAGGACGCAAAGTTTTGGCTGCTTAATCCAAACGAATTCAACAAAGAAGTCAGTAGGAACTCGAGTCTACTGGCTTTTCTTTTTTCCTATAATATCAGTATGTAAATGCTTTATATTTTTGCTGAAATAGTGTATAATATTTCATATACTATAAAAATGGAGAACAGATATGAAGAAATCACAAGCCCTTCTACTAGGGGCTGGAATTTTGAGTGCAAGCTTTTTGATGGCAGCTTGTGGCTCAACGCAGTCAAATGCTGCAGATAAAACTTACTCATATGTATTTGCAAGTAACCCAGATACATTAGACTATATCACTTCAACACGTGGTTCGACCTCTAGTATTACGACAAACTTGATCGATGGTTTGTTGGAAAATGATAAGTACGGGAACCTCGTCCCTTCTATGGCAGAGTCATGGACAGTATCAAAAGATGGTTTGACCTATACCTACAAAATCCGCCAAGGAGCTAAGTGGTATACCTCTGAGGGAGAAGAATATGCTGAAGTGACAGCTCATGACTTTGTGACCGGTCTGAAGTATGCAGCTGATAAAAAGGCTGAAAACTTGTACTTGGTCCAAGACTCAATCAAAGGTTTGGCAGATTATGTTGAGGGGAAAACATCTGACTTTGAGACTGTTGGAGTCAAGGCTGTGGATGATTATACTCTTCAATACACTTTGAACAAGCCAGAGTCTTATTGGAATTCGAAGACAACCGGGGGGATTTTGAGCCCTGTGAATGAAGCCTTTTTGAAATCTAAGGGAGATGATTTTGGAAGTGTTACCCCATCTAGCATCCTGTCCAATGGGCCATACTTGTTCAAGTCTTTCACATCAAAATCTTTAATTGAGTTTGAAAAGAACCCTAATTACTGGGATAAGGACAATGTGAAGATTGAGAAGGTAAAACTTTCCTTCTATGATGGTTCAGACCAAGATAGTTTGGCTCGAGGATTCTTAGAAGGTAACTACACAGACGGACGTATCTTCCCGACAAGTTCTGTCTTTGACCAGCTGAAAAAAGGGAATGAGGATAAGATTACTTATACCCCTCAAAACGCTGTGACCTTCTATTATCTTTTCAATGTCAACCGTCAAAGTTACAATCAAACCATGAAACAGACGGATAAAGAAAAGACGGATTCACGTCTAGCTATGCAAAATAAAGATTTCCGTCAGGCGATTAACTTTGCCTTTGACCGTCATGCCTACGCTGCGCAGACAAATGGAGAAGATGGAGCTGACCGTATTCTTCGAAACACAGTCACACCAAGCAACTTTGTTCAAATCGGTAGCAAAAACTTCGGGGATGCTGTCAATGAAAAGATAGTCAACTATGGTACAGAGTGGTCAAATATCAATCTGAACGACGCGCAACCTGCCTTCTTGAATGCTGATAAAGCCAAGGCAGAATTCGCTAAAGCCAAAGAAAGTTTGCAGGCAGAAGGTGTTACCTTCCCTATCCATTTAGATATGTTGGTTGACCAGACTGCTAAGTTAGACGTACAGCAAGCAAGTTCTTTCAAGCAGACAGTTGAAGAAACACTTGGATCAGACAATATTGTTATCGATGTGATTCAATTGTCTCCAGACGAGAAAGACAATGCAACCTTCTTTGCTGATACAGCTGAACAAAAGGACTATGACATCGACATCTCAGGCTGGAGCGGAGATTACTCTGATCCTAAGACCTATCTTGACCTCTTGGATCCAGAATCTGGTTCTCAGTTAAAAAATCTTGGTTTGACCCCAGGAAAAGACAATGATGTCAAGGAAAAAATTGATCTATCTACCTATAAGAAGTTGTTGGATGCGGCAGAGAATGAGGTTGAAAATACTCAGACTCGCTATGAAAAATTTGCTGAAGTTCAAGCTTGGCTAACAGATAGTGCTCTTTTCCTACCCGTTCAAAGTGGTGGAGCCAATCCAATCTTCCGTAAGACTGTACCATTTACAGGAGCCTTCTCATTTGTCGGACATAAAGGGGATGCGGACAACTACAAGTATGTTGAGTTGCAAAAGGAGCCCGTAACTGTGAAACAGTATCAAGAGCTTTATGAAAAATGGCAAAAAGAAAAAGCTGAGTCCAACAAAAAAGCTCAAGAAGATTTAGCTAACCATATTCAATGATATTCCTAGTCATGCTTTTCAGTTAATACTCTTCGAAAATCTCTTCAAACCACGTCAGCTTCACCTTGCCGTAGGTATATTACTGACTTCGTCAGTTTCATCTACGACCTCAAAGCACTGCTTTGAGCAGCCTGCGGCTAGCTTCCTAGTTTGCTCTTTGATTTTCATTGAGTATAAGCATAGTGACTGGATTCAGAAAAAGGCCTTACCAGATACTTATTGGTTCTGGTAGGGCCTTTTCTTTATTCTTTTAAGTGATAAGAGTAGCTAGCGACAACGACGTCTTGGTGCCAACGAAGGGCGTATTTGAGTTTGAGACTCATCTGATTGTGTAGAATATTTTGCCAAGGTTTATTAGGGATAAACTGGGGTACCAGAACAGTGACTGTATAGTTCTTTTTCTGGGCTTCCTCGGAAATCCGTTTGACATACTTGACAGTAGGGGTGATGATGTCGCGGTAGCTGGTCTCGATGTTTTTTAGAGTAATGGTTGGGAAGTAATCGGCAAATTCTTGGAGAATTTCTTGGTCTTTTTCTGCTGTTTCCTTGGTAGAAATATGCATGGCTAGGACTTCGTCACCGATACTTTGAGCGTAGTTAATGGCTCCGACGCTGACGCGGGTGACATTTCCTACTAGGACGAGAACCAGATTGCCATCGTAGGTGCGTTTTTCGATTCCTTCATAGAGTCGCAGTTGTTGGGCTACTTTTTGGTAATGACTGTGAATTGCCAAGAAGAGTAGGGTGAGTACGAGAATAATCGGGAAGAAAGGCCAGATATCACTGAGACGGAAAAAGAGCAGGATTAGTACAATCGCGTAGCAAATGATAGCTCCAAGGATATTGGCAAGGGCAGGTTTTAAGAAATTTGCCCCTTTTTCTTTTTTCCAATGGCGAATCATCCCAGTCTGAGAAAGGGCAAAGGGAACGAAGACCCCGATAGTATAAAGGGGAATCAAACGTTCGGTATTGCCATTAAAAATGAGAAGAAGGATCATAGCCCCAAAGGCCAAAGTTAGGATACCGTTGGAGTAGCCGAGACGATCCCCCTTTTCCATAAAGAGATGGGGCATGTACTTGTTTTTAGCCATATTGTAAGCTAGCATAGGGAAGGCTGAAAAGCCAGTATTTGCAGCTACGGCTAAAATCAAGGCTGTGGAGAATTGGAAGATATAATAGCCAAGGTGACCTAAGAAGGAATTACCAAGGATGCCTTGAGCCATCTGTGAAAGAATAGTTTCTCCGTGTTGAGGCATAATCCCCATCCAGTAGTTTAGGAAGGTAATGCCTGCAAAAAGAAAACCTAAAATCAGTGACATAATGGTCAAGGTTTGAGCGGCATTCTTTTCTTTTGGAGCCTTGAAAAAGGGAACGGCATTTGAAATAGCTTCAACCCCAGTGAGAGAGGCTGATCCGCTGGTAAAAGCTCTTAGAATGAGAACGATAGACAGGCTCGGAACAGCATGCCCAATAGGTGAAGTTGCCTGATAGCTGAGAGCACCTGTCACTAGTTGAAAGATTCCATAGAGCAAGAGAAAGACAGTGCTGATGATAAAGAGATAGACAGGAATCATTAGTGAGCTGGCAGCTTCTTTCAATCCTCTTAAATTCAAGAGCATGAGCAGGCAGACTAGGAAAATAGAGATATGAAGATTATAAGGATGGAGGGCAGGTATGGCTGCTGTAATAGCATCAGCTCCAGAAGCGACGGATACGGCTACGGTCAGCATATAGTCAACAAGGAGGCTACCACCAGCAATCAAGCCTAGTTCGGGAGAGAGGTTTTCCCGAGTGACCATATAAGCCCCTCCACCTTGAGGATAGGCGTGTATGATTTGACGATAGGAAATGGTCAAACTAGCGAGGAGTAAGAGGACAAAAATACCGATAGGGAGGCTCCACCAAATAGCGAGAGGAGAGAGGCTAACTAAAACGAGAATAACTTGTTCAGGTCCATAGGCAATGGAAGATAGAGCGTCGCTTGACAACATGGCCAAGGCCTGCATTTTTCCCAGCAGACCTCCCTCGCCTTCTGTTAAGGACTTAAGAGGACGACCGATAAAAGTCTGTTTTAATTTTGTAAACATGGTATTTTCCTTTTCTGAAAATTTCAATAAGTGCTATTATACTGCTTTGGGAAAATAGCGTCAAGAGAGGACGATGGATTTTAGAATATTTTGTACAGATGAGGAGAGAGGTCAGTTTTTTTGCTATAATAGTAGATAGAAAACGAGGTTAGAAGTGATGATTTTTGATACACACACACATTTAAATGTAGAGGAATTTGCAGGACGTGAGGCAGAAGAAATCTCCTTGGCTGCTGAGATGGATGTGACACAGATGAATATTGTTGGTTTTGACAAGCCAACCATTGAACGTGCCCTAGAGTTGGCAGATGAGTATGAGCAACTCTACGCGACTATTGGCTGGCATCCGACTGAAGCAGGTGCATATACTGACGAGGTCGAGGCTTACTTGCTTGAAAAGCTTAAGCATCCCAAGGTTGTTGCTTTGGGTGAGATTGGTCTGGACTACCATTGGATGACCGCACCTAAGGAAGTGCAGGGGCAGGTTTTTCGTCGTCAGATTCAGTTGTCTAAGGACTTGGATTTGCCTTTTGTGGTCCATACCCGGGATGCGCTGGAAGATACCTATGAGATTATTAAAAGTGAGGGCGTTGGTCCTCGTGGTGGGATTATGCACTCATTTTCAGGGACGCTTGAGTGGGCAGAGAAGTTTGTCGCGCTTGGCATGACTATTTCCTTCTCAGGAGTGGTGACTTTTAAGAAGGCAACTGTCATCCAAGAAGCAGCTAAAGAGTTACCTTTGGACAAGATTTTGGTGGAAACAGATGCGCCTTACTTAGCACCTGTACCCAAGCGGGGTCGTGAAAATAAAACAGCCTACACTCGCTATGTAGTGGACTTTATCGCCGACTTGCGTGGTATGACGACAGAAGAGCTAGCGGCGGTAACAACTGCAAATGCAGAACGAATTTTTGGATTGGACAGCAAGTAATGAAAGAGAAAATTTCCCAAGTCATCGTTGTTGAAGGTCGTGATGATACGGCCAATCTCAAACGTTACTTCGATGTAGAAACCTATGAGACCCGAGGTTCTGCCATCAATGACTATGATCTAGAGCGGATTCAGCGCTTGCACCAACGTCATGGAGTCATTGTCTTTACAGACCCAGATTTTAATGGGGAGCGGATTCGCCGCATGATTATGACGGCCATTCCAACAGTTCAGCATGCCTTCCTCAAACGAGATGAAGCTGTTCCCAAGTCTAAGACCAAGGGGGGTTCTCTGGGGATTGAGCATGCTAGCTATGAAGACCTGAAAACGGCTCTAGCTCAGGTTACAGAACAATTTGAACATGAGAGTCAGTTTGACATCAGTCGTAGCGACTTGATTCGCCTTGGTTTTCTAGCGGGAGCAGACAGCCGTAAGCGCAGAGAATATCTAGGAGAGGCTCTCCGAATCGGCTATTCCAACGGCAAGCAACTTCTCAAGCGCTTAGAACTATTTGGAGTAACCTTGGCAGAAGTGGAAGAAGCTATGAAATCTTATAAGAATAGTTAAGCAGCCACCAAATGTAAGGGGAATGTGTTACAATAGAAGTAAGTAGATTTATATCAGTGGCTTCACTTTGATAATATTTAAATAGAAGTTTACAAGGAAATAGCGAAATGAAAATACGAGTTGATAGAGATTCTGTCTGTATGGGTGATGATGTATTATCTCATGAGGTAGAATTTGAAATTCCAGAAGACATGACGGTGAAAGACTTTTTTGATTTTCTAGAAATGGAGCGTTATCTACCTTCTGTCCAAGGGAATAATGTTGCTTGGGAACTTCGTAATCGAAACGGAGAACACGGAGCTTATTTTACCAAAACACGAGAAATCATTCATCCAGATGCACTCCTAAAAGAGATGGTGGAAGGATTTGATGGCCCCCCCTTATTTGTTTTGCTCTATTATACTCCAGAAGCTTACTATATTAGAAAAGAGAATAAATGAGAATTGCAGATTATAGCGTGACCAAGGCAGTGCTGGAGCGTCACGGTTTTACCTTTAAAAAGTCCTTCGGGCAAAATTTCTTGACGGATACCAATATCCTACAAAAAATCGTGGATACGGCTGAGATTGATGACCAGGTTAATGTCATCGAAATCGGGCCAGGGATTGGTGCCTTGACGGAATTTTTGGCTGAGCGTGCAGCTCAAGTTATGGCCTTTGAGATCGACCACCGTTTGGTACCGATTTTGGCAGATACCTTGCGTGATTTTGACAATGTGACCGTAGTCAACGAGGACATTCTCAAAGTCGATTTGGCGCAACATATCCAGAATTTTAAAAATCCTGACCTGCCCATTAAGGTGGTAGCCAACTTGCCTTACTACATTACGACGCCTATTCTCATGCACTTGATCGAGAGTGGCATTCCTTTTAGTGAGTTTGTGGTCATGATGCAAAAAGAGGTGGCGGATCGTATCTCTGCTCAACCAAATACCAAGGCTTACGGGAGCTTGTCGATTGCGGTTCAGTATTACATGACAGCCAAGGTGACCTTTATCGTACCTCGGACGGTCTTTGTGCCAGCGCCAAACGTGGACTCGGCTATCCTGAAAATGGTGCGCCGTCCAGAGCCGGCTGTAGCAGTGGAAGACGAGAATTTCTTCTTTAAGGTTTCCAAGGCTAGTTTCACTCATCGTCGCAAGACCTTATGGAACAATTTAACAGGCTACTTTGGCAAGACCGAAGAAGTCAAAGATAAGTTGACCAAGGCTTTAGATCAGGCGGGCTTGTCACCAAGTGTACGTGGAGAAGCTCTCAGCTTGTCAGAATTTGCTAGCTTAGCAGATGCGCTTAAAGGACAAGGATTCTAAGATGCAGGGACAAATCATTAAAGCCTTGGCGGGCTTCTACTATGTGGAGAGTGAGGGTCAAGTTTACCAGACGCGTGCGCGCGGAAATTTCCGTAAAAAAGGTCATACACCCTATGTTGGGGACTGGGTAGACTTTTCTGCCGAGGAAAACTCAGAAGGCTATATTCTCAAGATTCATGAACGGAAAAACAGTCTGGTCCGTCCGCCTATTGTCAATATTGACCAAGCTGTGGTGATCATGTCGGCTAAGGAGCCGGATTTTAATAGCAATTTGCTGGATCGCTTCTTGGTTCTCTTGGAACACAAGGGCATCCATCCTGTTGTCTATATTTCTAAAATGGATTTGCTAGAAGATAGGGGAGAGCTGGATTTTTACCAGCAGACTTACGGTGCCATTGGCTATGACTTTGTGACCAGTAAGGAAGAACTCCTGCCCTTGTTAACAGGTAAGACTACAGTCTTTATGGGGCAGACAGGCGTTGGAAAATCAACCCTTCTCAATAAAATCGCACCGGACCTCAATCTTGAAACAGGAGAAATTTCAGACAGTCTAGGTCGTGGTCGCCATACCACTCGTGCTGTTAGTTTTTACAATCTCAATGGTGGTAAAATCGCAGATACTCCAGGCTTTTCATCACTGGATTATGAAGTGACAACGGCTGAAGACCTCAATCAGGCCTTCCCAGAAATTGCCTCTGTTAGCCGAGATTGCAAGTTCCGTACTTGTACTCATACTCATGAGCCTTCCTGTGCGGTTAAGCCAGCAGTAGAAGAGGGTATCATTGCCAGTTTCCGTTTTGACAACTACCTGCAATTCCTCAGTGAGATTGAAAATCGAAGAGAAACCTATAAAAAAGTCAGCAAAAAAATTCCAAAATAAGGAGAAACCTATGTCTCAATACAAGATTGCTCCGTCAATTCTGGCAGCAGATTATGCCAACTTTGAACGTGAAATCAAACGCCTAGAAGCAACTGGGGCAGAGTATGCCCATATCGATATCATGGATGGTCATTTTGTGCCACAAATCAGTTTTGGTGCAGGTGTGGTCGAAGCTCTTCGTCCTCATAGCAAGATGGTCTTTGACTGCCACTTGATGGTCGCTAATCCAGAGCATCATCTAGAAGATTTTGCGCGTGCAGGAGCGGATATCATCAGTATTCATGTGGAAGCAACGCCTCATATCCATGGAGCCCTCCAAAAAATTCGTTCGCTTGGTGTTAAACCTTCGGTTGTTATCAATCCCGGGACACCTGTTGAAGCCATTAAGCACGTGCTTCATCTAGTTGATCAAGTCTTGGTGATGACGGTTAACCCTGGCTTCGGCGGGCAAGCCTTTCTACCTGAAACCATGGATAAGATTCGTGAGTTGGTTGCCCATCGTGAGGAAAAAGGTTTGAACTTTGAAATTGAGGTCGATGGCGGTATTGATGACCAGACCATTTCTCAGGCTAAAAAAGCTGGTGCGACCGTTTTTGTAGCAGGATCCTATGTCTTTAAGGGAGATGTCAATGAACGAGTGCAAACTCTCAGAAAACAATTGGACTAGGGTTGCCGTTTTTGCAGGCGGAGCTCGCGGTCATTATCGGACGGATTTTGATTGCTTTGTCGGTGTGGATCGAGGCTCACTCTGGGTCTTGGAAGAAGATCTGCCTCTCGTTCTAGCAGTTGGGGATTTTGATTCGGTAACTGCAGACGAACGTCAGTTGATTCAAAAACGAGCCCTGCGCTTTGTACAAGCTCAGCCAGAAAAGGATGACACAGATTTGGAATTGGCTCTCTTAACCGTCTTTGAGCAAAATCCTCAGGCTCAGGTTACTATTTTCGGTGCTTTGGGTGGCCGTATTGACCATATGTTGGCCAATGTCTTTCTACCTAGCAATCCCAAGTTAGCACCCTACATGAGCCAGATAGCGATTGAGGATGGGCAAAACTTGCTTATCTATTGTCCAGAAGGAACCAGTCAGCTTCAACCGCGTTCAGACTATGACTATCTAGCTTTTATGCCAGTTCGGGATAGCCAGTTGACCATTATCGGAGCCAAGTACGAATTGACAGAGGAGAATTTTTTCTTTAAAAAAGTGTACGCTTCTAACGAATATATAGATAGGGAAGTTTCGGTGACTTGCCCAGATGGCTATGTCGTCGTGCTGCATAGCAAAGACAGGAGGTAGGATGGAGACTGTATTACTACTATTATTAATTGCCAATCTAGCTGGGCTCTTTCTCATTTGGCAGAAGCAGGATAAGCAAGACAAATATCTAGTCAAGAGTTTGGAAGACCAGGCAGACAATCTTTCAGATCAATTAGATTACCGCTTTGAACAAGCCAGGCAAGCCAGCCAGCTAGATCAAAAAGACTTGGAAGTGGCTGTCAGCGACCGCTTGCAGGAAGTACGAATGGAATTGCATCAAGGCTTGACTCAAGTCCGTCAAGAAATGACAGATAATCTCCTCCAAACCAGAGACAAGACCGACCAACGTCTCCAAGCCTTGCAGGAATCAAATGAGCAACGCCTAGAACAAATGCGCCAAACGGTCGAGGAAAAGCTAGAAAAGACCTTGCAGACACGTCTGCAAGCATCCTTCGAGACAGTTTCCAAACAGCTGGAATCTGTCAATCGCGGCCTTGGAGAAATGCAGACGGTTGCCCGTGATGTCGGTGCCCTCAACAAGGTTCTCTCTGGAACCAAGACGCGAGGGATTCTGGGCGAATTGCAACTAGGGCAAATCATTGAAGACATCATGACTCCTGCCCAGTACGAACGAGAATATGCAACTGTTGAAAACTCTAGCGAGCGAGTAGAGTACGCTATCAAGTTGCCTGGACAGGGTGACCAGGAATATGTCTACCTGCCAATTGACTCCAAGTTTCCACTGGCGGATTACTACCGTCTAGAAGAAGCCTATGAAGCAGGTGATAAGGACGAAATTGAACGCTGTCGCAAATCTCTCTTGGCAAGCGTTAAGCGTTTCGCAAAGGATATCAAGAGCAAGTATCTATCTCCTCCTAGGACGACCAATTTTGGAGTCTTGTTTGTTCCGACAGAAGGTCTTTATTCAGAAATCGTCCGCAATCCGGTCTTCTTTGATGATTTGAGACGGGAAGAGCAGATTATTGTTGCTGGTCCAAGTACCCTATCAGCCCTGCTCAACTCCCTATCGGTTGGCTTCAAAACTCTCAATATCCAAAAGAGTGCCGACCATATCAGTAAGACCCTAGCTAGTGTCAAGACCGAGTTTGGTAAGTTCGGAGGCATTCTGGTCAAGGCACAAAAGCATCTTCAACATGCCTCTGGCAATATTGATGAATTATTAAACCGTCGCACCACAGCTATTGAGCGGACGCTCCGTCACATTGAGTTATCAGAAGGTGAGCCTGCGCTTGATCTACTCCATTTCCAAGAAGATGAGGAAGAATATGAAGATTAGTCACATGAAAAAAGATGAGCTGTTTGAAGGCTTTTACCTGATCAAATCAGCTGACCTGAGACAGACACGAGCTGGGAAAAACTACCTAGCCTTTACCTTCCAAGACGATAGTGGCGAGATTGAAGGAAAACTCTGGGATGCTCAGCCTCATAACGTTGAGGCCTTTACCGCAGGGAAAGTGGTCCACATGCAGGGGCGCAGAGAAGTTTACAACAATACTCCTCAAGTCAATCAGATTACTCTCCGCCTGCCTCAGCCTGGCGAACCCAACGATCCAGCTGATTTCAAGGTCAAGTCACCAGTCGATATCAAGGAAATCCGTGACTACATGTCGCAAATGATTTTCAAAATTGAAAATCCTGTCTGGCAACGTATCGTTCGCAGTCTCTACACCAAGTATGATAAGGAATTCTACTCCTATCCAGCTGCAAAGACCAACCACCATGCCTTTGAAACGGGTTTGGCTTTTCACACGGCAACCATGGTGCGCTTGGCAGATGCCATTAGCGATATCTATCCTCAGCTCAATAAGAGCTTGCTCTATGCCGGGATTATGTTGCACGACTTGGCCAAGGTTCTAGAACTCAGCGGTCCTGATCAGACGGAGTACACAGTGCGAGGCAATCTTATCGGCCATATCTCCCTCATTGATAGTGAAATCACTAAGGCAGTCATGGAGCTTGGCATCGATGACACTCGAGAAGAAGTGGTGTTACTACGCCATGTCATCCTCAGTCACCATGGATTACTCGAGTATGGTAGTCCTGTTCGTCCTCGTGTGATGGAAGCTGAAATCATTCATATGATCGATAATCTCGATGCCAGCATGATGATGATGACAACAGCTCTTGCTTTGGTGGATAAAGGAGAAATGACCAACAAAATCTTCGCCATGGACAATCGTTCCTTCTATAAACCAGATTTAGATTAATAAATTAAGAAAAACGAGCATTTTTTACACAATAATGTTCGTTTTTTTATGTGAATGTGGTATAATGGATAAAATATCAAAATTAAATGGAATGGTAAATAAAAATGAAATTAAGAAGAAGTGATCGAATGGTTGTCATTTCCAACTATTTGATTAATAATCCATACAAACTAACCAGTCTCAATACCTTTGCGGAAAAGTACGAATCAGCTAAATCATCTATCTCAGAGGACATCGTGATTATCAAGCGTGCTTTTGAAGAAATCGAAATCGGCCATATCCAGACAGTGACTGGAGCAGGTGGTGGCGTTATCTTTACACCATCCATCTCTAGCCATGAAGCTAAAGAAATGATCGCAGACTTGCGTGATAAGCTTTCAGAAAGCGACCGTATCTTGCCAGGTGGCTACATCTACCTATCTGATTTGCTCAGTACACCTGCCATTTTGAAAAATATTGGTCGTATCATTGCCAAGAGTTTTATGGACCAAAAAATCGATGCGGTTATGACAGTAGCGACTAAGGGTGTTCCGCTTGCAAATGCAGTTGCCAATGTCCTCAACGTTCCTTTTGTTATCGTGCGTCGTGATTTGAAAATTACTGAAGGTTCAACAGTCAGCGTCAACTATGTATCAGGATCAAGTGGCGACCGCATTGAGAAAATGTTCCTTTCAAAACGCAGTCTCAAGGCAGGCAGTCGTGTCTTGATCGTGGATGACTTCTTGAAAGGTGGCGGAACTGTCAACGGGATGATTAGTCTCTTGCGTGAGTTTGATTCAGAGTTGGCTGGTGTCGCAGTCTTTGCAGACAATGCCCAAGAAGAACGTGAAAAGCAGTTTGATTACAAGTCACTCTTGAAAGTAACCAATATTGATGTCAAGAACCAATCCATCGATGTCGAGATTGGCAATATCTTTGACGAAGACAAATAAGAGATAGCACTAAAGGTTGGAACGATTGTCCCAGCCTTTCTTTGCAAACAGAATAGAAGGATGCTTATGAAAACACCATTTATCAGCCGAGAAGATTTGGAAACGATTGTTGCAGAGTTCCCGACTCCCTTTCACTTATATGACGAGAAGGGAATTCGCGAAAAAGCAAGAGCGGTCAACAAAGCTTTTTCCTGGAACGAGGGCTTTAAGGAATATTTTGCAGTCAAGGCCACCCCAACACCAGCCATCTTGAAAATCCTCAAAGAGGAAGGCTGTGGTGTGGACTGTTCTAGTTATGTAGAGCTCTTGATGAGCCATAAACTGGATTTTCCCGGTTCTGAGATCATGTTCTCTTCAAACAATACCCCAGACCAAGAGTACGCTTATGCCCATGAATTAGGTGCGACCATTAACTTGGATGCCTTTGAAGACATTGAACATCTGGAGCGAGCTGTAGGCATTCCCAAAACTATCTCTTGTCGTTACAATCCAGGAGGAGTCTTTGAATTAGGAACAGACATCATGGACAATCCTGGGGAGGCCAAGTTTGGCATGACCAAGGATCAACTCTTTGAAGCCTTTGCTGTTTTGAAGGAAAAAGGAGTTAAGACTTTTGGGATTCATTCCTTCCTAGCATCCAATACCGTGACCCATCTCTACTATCCAGAGTTAGCCCGCCAGCTCTTTGAATTAGCTGTGGAAATCAAAGAAAAATTGGACATTTCACTGGACTTTATTAACCTTTCTGGCGGAATCGGTGTCAACTATCGCCCAGAACAGGAGCCAAATGATATTGCGATGATTGGTGAGGGGGTGCGTAAGGTTTATGAGGAAGTCCTTACGCCAGCAGGTCTTGGTCAGGTTAAGATTTTTACCGAATTGGGACGTTTTATGCTGGCACCCCACGGAGTTCTCGTCACAAAAGTCACTCATAAGAAAAAAACTTACCGTACCTATCTAGGTGTGGATGCCTCAGCAGTCAACCTCATGCGCCCAGCCATGTATGGAGCTTACCACCATGTCACCAATCTGACCCATCCAGATGGACCAGTTGAGGTGGTAGATGTGGTCGGTTCACTCTGCGAAAACAATGATAAATTTGCAGTGAATCGCGAATTATCTCATACAGAAATCGGTGATTTGCTGGTGATTCATGATACAGGTGCACATGGATTCTCCATGGGTTATCAGTACAATGCCAAACTACGCTCGGCAGAAATCCTCTATACTGAAGAAGGCAAAGCCCGCCAAATCCGCCGTGCAGAGCGCCCTGAGGACTATTTCGCAACCTTGTATGGTTTTGATTTTGAACCAGATCATTAAAAGAAGTTGAAAATGAAAGTGAAAAACAGATTGCTTTCTAAAAAATAGACAAAAAACCTTGTTTTTCACCTTACTCGTGATATAATAAAACTATAAAACGGTTTCAAGGAAGGTGACGATATGTCTGAAGAAACAATTGACTATGGACAAGTGACAGGAATGGTGCATTCGACAGAGAGTTTTGGGGCGGTAGATGGCCCTGGGATTCGTTTCATTGTCTTTTTGCAGGGTTGTCACATGCGTTGCCAGTACTGTCATAACCCCGACA
This sequence comes from Streptococcus sp. Z556, assembly GCF_053010225.1. Taxonomy (NCBI): domain Bacteria; kingdom Bacillati; phylum Bacillota; class Bacilli; order Lactobacillales; family Streptococcaceae; genus Streptococcus; species Streptococcus sp. Z556. Next base: position 145,435 of record NZ_JBRKNU010000005.1, on the reverse strand, counting down.
CATGGGCTATGGAGACCAATAAATCACGCGAACGGACAGTAGACGATGTCTTGACAGAAGCCCTTCGCTACCGTGGTTTCTGGGGAGACAAGGGAGGAATCACTGTTAGTGGAGGAGAAGCCCTCTTACAGATTGATTTCCTAATTGCACTCTTTACCAAGGCCAAGGAAAAAGGAATCCACTGTACCTTGGACACCTGTGCCCTTCCATTCCGTAACAAGCCACGTTATCTCGAAAAGTTTAATAAACTCATGGCGGTGACAGACTTGGTTCTTCTGGATATCAAGGAAATCAACGAAGAACAGCATAAGATTGTAACCAGCCAAACCAATAAAAACATCTTGGCCTGTGCCCAGTACCTATCAGATATTGGGAAGCCTGTTTGGATTCGCCACGTGCTGGTTCCAGGTTTGACGGACAGAGATGAGGACTTGATCGAACTCGGTAAGTTTGTCAAGACCCTCAAAAACGTTGACAAGTTTGAAATCTTGCCTTATCACACGATGGGTGAGTTCAAGTGGCGTGAACTTGGAATTCCTTATTCGCTCGAAGGGGTCAAACCTCCAACAGCAGACCGTGTCAAGAATGCCAAGGAATTGATGGATACAGAAAGCTACCAAGACTACATGAAACGTGTTCATGGATAAAAAAGAAGCCTGATGGCGACATCGGGCTTTTGTGATGCAAAAAGACTTAGCCTCTCAGCTAAGCCTTTTTCTTATTTTCTAGAATGTTGTTTTCCAGAATTGCGTTTTTTATGTTTCTTGTTAGTCATGATCGCAGTTGCTTGGTTTGGAGTGACATCTTTGCGTCCGCCTCCAGTTGAAAATGAGCTTGCTTTTGGTGGATTTTTGGCAAATTCTTCACGAACTTTTTTGCGAAGTTTTGGACGAACAACATAGTTAACGATGAACTGTTGGAGAATCATCATGAAACCACCGACAACCCAGTAAAGCGTCACACTGGCTGGTGAGAAGAAGGAGAAGACGACAATCATAAGTGGGCTCATGTAAATCATTTTCTTGAGCTGTTCTCTTTGCATCTCATCTTCTACGCCATGAAGTGAGAGGAGTGATTGGAGGTAGTAGAGGACACCAGCAAAGGCTACGAGGATCATACTTGGTGAACCAAGATCGATACCCAAGAAGGTAGAGCTAGCTACCCCTTCAGTGAGCTGGGCTGCAAAGTAGATAGCAGAGAAGAATGGCATTTGAATGAGGATAGGGAAGCAACCTACACCACCTAACATGCTAATACCGTGTTCTTTCTGAGCAGCAAAGAGAGCTTGTTGAGCCTCAAGTTTTTCTTCCTGAGTTGTTGCTTCTTTAAGACGTGTTTGATGTGGTTCAAGCACGTGTTTGAGGGCGTTCATCTTTTCTGAGTGAAGTGTTGCTTTCCATGATTGGTAGATACCGAGTGGCAGGATAATCAAACGTACGATAATGGTTACGATGATGATAGCGACCCCGAAGCCTAGTCCTTTATCAGTAGCGAAGTACTTGATAGCTTCTCCCATCGGAGCACCCAAGAAATCCCAAACGGGACCAACTGGCTTACCTGTTGCTTTGTCTACTTGGACACAGCCTGTCAAGACGAGTAGCATAGCCACTCCCATAGCAGAGAGGGCAAAACGTTTAATAGATTTCAATGTTTTCATTCCTTCTTTAAAAATTGTACCTTTCTATTCTACTGTTTTTTTGTAAATTATACAATAGTTCTAGAGACCTAATTTGCGACTTTGAAGTCCGAATAGGATGAAAAGTTGCTCATTTGTACATCTAGATAGGTAACTTTTGAAAAGGGTGTCGGACCTTTTCGGATTTCTTGGATAAATTTTGCCATGGTGGCAGAGGAGTCTGCTTGAGCAAGAATTTCCACTGTGCCGTCGTCGTTATTCCAGACACGACCGGTGATGCCACCGATTTCAAGCGCTAGAGTAACAACACCCCAACGAAAACCAACACCCTGTACCCTGCCTTGGGCAATCATTCTAACCTTTTGCATACTAAACCCCTTTGATTGTGTTATAATATTTCTATGACTATTATAACCTCAAAAGCCAATTCAGTGGTAAAAAATGCCAAGAAATTGCATCAAAAAAAATATCGAAAATCTGCCTATTTGATTGAAGGTTGGCACTTATTTGAAGAAGCTGTTCAAGCTGGAGTGAGGATTGAGAAGATTTTTGCTCTGGAAAGTTACCGAGATCAGTTAGCTGCTTTTCCTCAAACGGTCTGGGTTTCAGAGGATATTTTGCGGGATTTAGCAGATACGCAAACTCCTCAAGGCATTGTTGCAGTGATTCAAAAAGAAGAAGTGGGACTGCCTGATTTTAGTCAGGGTAAGTTTCTATTTTTAGAAGACGTTCAAGATCCTGGTAATGTGGGTACCATGATTCGGACTGCGGACGCTGCAGGTTTTACAGGGGTCATTGTTTCAGACAAGTCAGCAGATATCTACAGTCTCAAGACCCTGCGTTCCATGCAAGGAAGTCATTTTCACTTGCCCATCTATCGTCTGCCTCTTGCCAGCTTTGTAGAAGAGGCAAAGAAGAGCAATTTGCCTATTCTAGCAACGACATTATCGAGAGATTCAAAGGATTATCGTGAACTTTCTTTACTAGAGAACTTTGTTTTAGTCATGGGAAATGAAGGACAGGGGATTAGTTCTGTCATGGCTGAGAGTGCTGATCAGCTGGTTCATATTGGTATGAAAGGTCGAGCAGAAAGTCTCAACGTGGCAGTTGCAGCAGGTATATTGATGTTTTATTTTAGCTAATTTATAAAATCTTTGTTATAATCAAGACATATTTATAGAAAAAGGAGAATCAGAATGAATCAAACGATTATTCAAGAACGTTCAGGTCTCAATCAATTTTACGCTAAGGTATACGCCTTTGTGGGACTGGGGATTGGTCTATCAGCTCTCGTGTCAGCTTTGATGTTGACAGTCTTTCAGTCCCAATTGGTCTACTTTTTAATGCATGGCCGTCTCTGGTTGATGATTGCAACTTTTGCAGAACTTGCTCTAGTCTTTGTTGCAAGTAGCATGGCTGCCAAAAATAGCCCAGCAGCTCTCCCAGTATTTTTAGTTTATTCTGTTTTAAATGGCTTTACGCTCAGCTTTGTCGTAGCCTTCTATACACCTGGGACCGTCTTATCAGCCTTTGTATCCAGTGCCCTTCTCTTCTTTGTCATGGCGGCAATCGGAATTTTCACTAAGAAAGATTTGAGTGGAATGGGACGAGCTTTGATGGCGGCGCTTGTTGGTCTCATCATTGCTATGGTTGTGAATCTATTTTTAGCCAATAGCTTCTTTGACTACATGATTAGTATTGCCATGGTCTTGGTCTTCTCAGGTTTGATTGCTTGGGACAACCAAAAGATTCGCTATGTTTATGAGCAGTCACGAGGGCAAGTAGCGACAGGATGGGTCATCTCAATGGCGCTTAGCATCTATCTAGACTTTATCAACCTCTTCCTTAGCATCTTACGAATCTTTGGTCGAAACGATTAATGAATGACAGAGTCAGTGTTCAAAAGAGCACTGACTTTTTCTTATTTACTCTTTTCTTTTCTTGGAAATAGGTGTATAATGCTTTTAACTAATTTTTGAGGAGCTGTTTATGAAGAAAAGTTTTATTCATCAACAAGAAGAAATTTCCTTTGTCAAAAACACTTTTACCCAGTATTTGAAAGATAAGTTAGAAGTTGTTGAGGTTCAAGGTCCTATCTTGAGCAAGGTCGGCGATGGGATGCAGGACAACCTTTCAGGTGTTGAAAATCCAGTATCTGTGAAGGTCTTGCAAATCCCGAATGAAACCTATGAGGTCGTTCATTCACTTGCTAAATGGAAACGCCACACCTTGGCTCGTTTTGGTTTCGGTGATGGGGAAGGCTTGTTTGTCCACATGAAGGCTCTGCGCCCAGATGAAGATTCGCTAGATGCGACCCACTCAGTTTATGTCGACCAGTGGGACTGGGAAAAAGTGATTCCAAATGGTCAACGCAATATCGCTTATCTCAAAGAAACCGTTGAGAAGATTTACAAGGCTATTCGTCTAACAGAGCTAGCCGTAGAAGCTCGATATGATATCGAATCGATCTTGCCAAAACAAATTACCTTTATCCATACAGAAGAGTTGGTAGAACGTTACCCAGACTTGACACCAAAAGAGCGTGAAAATGCAATCTGTAAAGAGTTTGGAGCAGTTTTCTTGATTGGTATTGGTGGGGAATTGCCTGACGGGAAACCGCATGACGGACGTGCGCCTGACTACGATGACTGGACTACAGAGTCTGAGAATGGCTACAAGGGACTAAATGGAGATATCCTAGTATGGAACGAATCTCTTGGCTGTGCCTTTGAGCTTTCCTCAATGGGGATTCGGGTAGATGAAGATACCCTTCGTCGCCAAGTTGCCCTTACAGGAGACGAAGATCGTCTGGAGTTGGAATGGCATAAAGCCTTGCTTAACGGTCTTTTCCCATTGACAATCGGTGGGGGGATTGGACAGTCTCGGATGGCCATGTTCCTTCTTCGTAAGAAACACATCGGAGAGGTTCAGACTAGTGTTTGGCCGCAAGAAGTCCGCGACACTTATGAAAATATCTTGTAGGAAATCGAACCGTAAGGTTCGGTTTTCTTTCTCTTTTTGCCCATAATTTGGTATAATAAACGGTATGAAAATCGTATCAGGAATCTACGGAGGGCGTCCCCTCAAGACGCTAGAAGGCAAGACGACGAGGCCGACATCGGATAAGGTGCGTGGAGCCATCTTTAACATGATAGGTCCCTATTTTGAGGGTGGTCGTGTCTTGGATCTCTATGCTGGCAGTGGCGGTTTATCCATCGAGGCAGTCTCGCGTGGGATGTCCCATGCAGTCTTAGTGGAACGGGATCGAAAGGCACAAGCTGTCATCGCTGAAAATATCCAAATGACCAAGGAAGCTTCCAAATTTCAGCTCTTAAAGATGGAGGCTGACCGAGCCTTGGAGCAAGTTAAAGGTCCCTTTGACCTGGTCTTTTTAGACCCTCCCTATGCCAAGGAACAAATCGTTGCAGATATCGAAAAAATGGCAGAAAGAAACCTTTTCTCCGAAGAGGTCATGGTTGTCTGTGAAACCGATAAGTCTGTAGAACTACCAGAAGAAATCGCCTGCTTAGGTATCTGGAAGGAAAAAATATATGGGATTAGTAAGGTGACAGTCTATGTCAGATAAAATTGGATTATTTACAGGTTCATTTGATCCGATGACAAATGGACATCTGGATATGATTGAACGTGCAAGCAAACTCTTTGATAAGCTCTATGTCGGGGTGTTCTACAATCCCCACAAACAAGGCTTTCTCCCTGTTGAAAACCGCAAACGGGCAGTCGAAAAAGCGGTGGCGCATTTAGATAATGTAGAGGTGCTGGCTTCTCACGACCAATTAGTTGTTGATGTTGCAAGAAGACTGGGAGCTAAAACTCTTGTCCGTGGCTTGCGGAATGCTACAGACTTGCAATACGAGGCTAGTTTTGACTACTACAATCATCAACTGGCTCCAGAAATCGAAACCATTTACCTATATAGTCGCCCAGAGCATCTTTATATTAGCTCTTCGGCCGTGAGAGAACTTCTGAAGTTTGGTCAGGAGATTCAGCAATATGTCCCAAACAGTGTTGTGGAGGAATTAGAACATGAAGAAAAAAACTAGATGGCCCTTATATGTCATCCTAGCACTAGTATTGACTTTTTTAGCCTTTGTAGTACCTTTGCCCTACTACATAGAAGTTCCAGGTGGAGCGGAAGATATTCGTCGCGTTTTGAAAGTCAATGAAACAGAAGACACAGAAGCAGGAGCTTACCAGTTTGTAACAGTCGGCATTCGACACGCAACCCTGTCGCATCTTGTCTATGCTTGGTTAACACCTTTCACAGATATTAGAAGTGCCAAGGAGACTACGGGTGGCTCTACTGATGCAGAGTTTATGCGGATCAATCAGTTCTACATGCAAACTTCTCAAAATATGGCCAAATATCAAGGTTTGAAGACGGCTGGTAAGGATATCGAACTCAAGTATCTGGGAGTTTATGTCTTAACTGTGACGGATAATTCAACTTTTAAGGGTATTCTGAACATTGCAGATACTGTGACGGCTGTTAATGATAAGACCTTTGATAGTTCTAAGGACTTGGTTGATTATGTCAACTCTCAAAAACTAGGAGATCTAGTCAAGGTGACCTATGAAGAAGACGGAAGAGTTAAGACTGCTGAAGGTAAAATTATCACTCTTGAAAACGGGAAAAACGGGATTGGGATTGGTTTGATTGACCGTACGGAAGTGACCAGTGATGTTCCCATTCGCTTCTCCACAGCTGGTATCGGCGGTCCAAGTGCAGGTCTCATGTTTAGTCTAGCTATCTACACCCAGATAGCAGATCCAGGTCTTCGTAATGGCCGCATCGTTGCGGGAACGGGAACCATTGATCGGGACGGAAATGTTGGCGACATTGGTGGAATTGACAAAAAAGTAGTTGCAGCCTCTCGTCAGGGAGCCAACGTCTTTTTTGCTCCTGACAATCCAGTCACCGAGGAAGCAAAAAAAGCAGATCCCAATGCGAAAAGCAACTATGAAACAGCCCTAGAAGCTGCCAAAACGATCAAGACAGAGATGAAAATCGTTCCCGTTAAAACCTTGCAGGATGCGATTGATTACCTTAAAAACAACCCCTAATTCGTAGAAAAATCGAAAACTAGCGCGCAAGCGGATAAGATGGTATAATAGTCAAATGGTTCAATTATTATTCACTCTAAGTAGTCATATACTCTTTATTTATTTGAGTTTTTACCTTTTGAAGGATCTTGTGAGATGGGAAAAGGTTTTAAAAGTGACCGCTACGAACACAAAAAAGGTTCGTTTGTTGGTAGGCTTCTTTAGTATTGTAATGGGCTACATATTGAGTTCATTCTTTATCAGTTTATATCAATTGTGGCAAGAAGCACTTAGAGGATTATTATAAAATCAAAAGTAAAGGAAACAACTATGGAAAAAATTGTGGTTCAAGGCGGTGATAATCGTCTGGTCGGGAGTGTGACCATCGAGGGGGCAAAGAATGCCGTCTTGCCCTTGTTGGCAGCGACTATTCTAGCAAGCAAGGGTAAGACAGTCTTGCAGAATGTCCCGATCTTGTCAGATGTTTTCACCATGAATCAAGTAGTTCGTGGTCTGAATGCCAAGGTTGACTTTAATGAGGAAGCTCATCTTGTCGAAGTCGATGCGACTGGTGACATCACAGAGGAGGCTCCTTACAAGTATGTCAGCAAGATGCGTGCATCGATCGTTGTCTTGGGACCAATCCTTGCTCGTGTAGGACATGCCAAGGTATCCATGCCAGGTGGTTGCACCATTGGGAGTCGTCCAATCGATCTCCACCTTAAGGGCTTGGAAGCTATGGGAGCTAAGATTAGCCAGACAGCTGGTTACATCGAAGCCAAGGCAGAACGCTTGCATGGCGCTCATATCTATATGGACTTCCCTAGTGTCGGCGCGACACAAAACCTGATGATGGCAGCGACGTTAGCTGATGGTGTGACTGTTATTGAAAATGCTGCGCGTGAGCCGGAAATTGTTGATCTTGCTATCCTTCTTAATGAAATGGGAGCCAAGGTCAAGGGAGCTGGTACTGAAACAATCACAGTGACTGGTGTCGAGGAACTCCATGGAACAACTCATAATGTGGTACAGGACCGTATTGAAGCTGGAACCTTTATGGTGGCGGCAGCCATGACTGGCGGTGATGTCCTGATTCGAGATGCAGTCTGGGAGCATAATCGTCCCTTGATTGCTAAACTCCTTGAAATGGGAGTTGAGGTGACGGAGGAGTCGGAAGGCATTCGTGTCCGTTCTCAACTGGAAAATCTCAAAGCTGTTCATGTAAAAACCTTGCCACATCCGGGATTTCCGACAGATATGCAGGCTCAATTTACAGCCTTAATGACTGTCGCAAAAGGGGAATCCACCATGGTAGAAACTGTATTTGAGAATCGGTTCCAACATCTGGAGGAAATGCGTCGGATGGGCTTGCATTCGGAGATTATCCGTGATACAGCCCGTATCGTAGGAGGACAAGTCTTGCAGGGAGCAGAAGTTCTATCAACAGACCTTCGTGCTAGTGCGGCCTTGATTCTGACAGGTTTGGTAGCGCAAGGGGAGACAGTTGTTGGTAAATTAGTCCACCTTGACAGAGGTTACTACCGCTTCCATGAGAAGTTGGCTCAGCTAGGAGCGAAGATTCAACGGATTGAGGCAAATGATGAAGAAGAATAAAAATATACGTTATGTACTCCGTCGCTTACTGTTGATTTTTATTGTACTCTTGCTGGGATTCCTTGCCTTAGGAATCGGCTTGATGATTGGCTACGGGATTCTAGGAAAGGGACAGGATCCATGGGCGATTTTGTCTCCAGCGAAATGGCAAGAATTGATTAGTAAATTTACAGGAAATTAGGCTGGGAGACCAGTCTTTTTCTAGAGATATAAGGAGAGATATGGACAAGAAAACAAGACAGGCTCTGATAGGGCTACTCATATTCTTACTATTATCTGCTGGTAGTTATTACATCAAGCAGATGCAGTCAGCGCCAAACACCCCTAAAACTAAGGTTAGCCAGAAAAGACAAGCTTCAGAAGCTCCTAGTCAGGAGTTGGCAGAAAGTGTCTTAACCGAGTCGATCAAGAACCAAATAAAAGGTGGTCTAGAATGGAATGGGGCAGGTGCCTTTGTCGTCAATGGCAATAAAACCAATCTAGATGCCAAAGTTTCTAGCAAACCCTACGCGGATAATAAAACAAAACCAGTCGGGAAAGAGACCGTCCCAACGGTTGCCAATGCCATCTTATCCAAAGCGACTCGGCAGTATAAAAATCGTGAAGAAACAGGCAACGGCTCAACCTCTTGGACACCGCCGGGATGGCATCAGGTTAAAAATCTAAAGGGAACCTATACGCACGCAGTAGATAGGGGGCACTTGTTGGGTTATGCCTTGATAGGTGGATTAGATGGCTTTGATGCTTCTACTAGTAATCCCAAGAATATTGCAGTTCAGACGGCTTGGGCCAACCAGGCTCAGGCGGAAGATTCGACAGGCCAGAACTACTATGAGAGTCTGGTTAGGAAAGCTTTAGACCAGAATAAGAGAGTCCGTTATCGGGTAACTCTCCACTATGCTACGAATGAGGATTTGGTTCCATCCGCTTCACAAATTGAAGCCAAGTCTTCGGATGGGGAATTGGAATTTAACGTCCTGATTCCAAATGTTCAAAAGGGTATCCAGCTTGATTACCGAACAGGTCAGGTCACGGTGACAAACTAGAGCCAATCTATTAAAGGAATAAAAATTGCTCCCTTGTCCGTCATTGATAAGGGAGCGATTGTATAAATTAGAAAATAATGTGATTCCTAGGCCGATTTATGATATAATGGAACACAAGATACTATTTTAGGAGAAAGACCATGGAAGACCCGAGCAGTCAGGATTTGTTACTGCAATTTGTACTTTTAGTTGTATTGACCTTTTTAAATGCCTTTTTCTCAGCTACAGAAATGGCTATGGTGTCACTAAATCGTGCCCGAGTAGAGCAAAAAGCAGAAGAAGGCGATAAACGCTATATCCGTTTGCTAAAGGTGCTTGAAAACCCTAATCACTTTTTATCAACCATTCAAGTCGGTATCACCTTGATCACGATCTTGTCAGGGGCAAAATTGGCAGATACACTTGGACAAGTAATTGCCTCTTGGATGGGGAATGGAGAAACAGCTTATGCCATTGCAAGTTTCCTCTCTTTGGCATTCTTGACCTACATCTCTATTGTTTTTGGTGAACTCTATCCTAAACGGATTGCCCTCAATCTCAAAGATGCCTTAGCCATTCGCTCTGTTCCGATAATTATTGGACTTGGGAAGATTGTCAGTCCCTTTGTCTGGTTGTTATCTGCTTCAACCAATCTCTTGAGTCGTTTAACACCAATGACCTTTGATGATGCGGATGAAAAAATGACTCGAGATGAAATTGAGTACATGTTGACCAAGAGTGAGGAAACTTTGGATGCAGACGAAATCGAGATGTTACAAGGGATTTTCTCTCTAGATGAACTGATGGCGAGAGAGGTTATGGTTCCTCGGACAGATGCCTTTATGGTGGATATTCAGGATGATAGTCAAACCATTATCCAAAGTATTTTAAAACAAAACTTTTCCCGTATCCCAGTTTATGATGGGGATAAGGACAATGTGATTGGGATTATTCACACCAAGAGTCTTCTTAATGCGGCCTTTGTGGATGGTTTTGACAATATTGTCTGGAAGAGGATTTTACAAGATCCACTCTTTGTCCCGGAAACCATTTTTGTGGATGACTTGCTAAAAGAACTGCGAAATACCCAGAGACAGATGGCCATTTTGCTCGATGAATATGGTGGTATGGCTGGTCTGGTCACACTGGAGGACCTGCTGGAGGAGATTGTCGGAGAAATCGACGACGAGACAGACCGAGCAGAAATTGAAGTCCATCAAATCGGTGAGGACACCTATATTGCACAGGGAACCATGAATCTTAACGACTTCAATAACTACTTTGGTGTCGAACTAGAAAGCGATGATGTGGATACCATCGCTGGTTATTATTTGACGGGTGTTGGAACGATTCCAACCACTGAGAAAATCAGTTACCAACTGGTCAGTCAAAACAAGCAAGTCGTCCTGACCAACGACAAGGTGAAAAACGGACGTGTTACCAAGGTAAAAGTTCAAATCACTGAAATAGAAAATGAAGAAGAAACAGAATAAAGGAGCTTGAGTCACCATCAGGTGCTCAAGCTCCCATTTATAAGAAAAAAGACTCACGAGGAGTCTTTTGGTTTACTATAAGGCGGTAGACGGATTTGAACCGACGATCAAGCTTTTGCAGAGCCGTGCCTTACCACTTGGCTATACCGCCTCAACGTTTATTATTATACCTTGAAAATGATTCTACGTCAATAGTTTCTTAACCGAAAATCCAATTTAGGAAACTTTCCCTTTATTTTGGCAGGCTTAAAAACCGAGAGAGAAAGTCTGGGAATCAGTCTTCACAGGCTGTAAAATTGCCATCTAATCACCTAGATAGCAAACAAAGAGTGTAGAAATTTGACAAATGAAAGTTTTTTGAGGGTATACGCCTAAATATTCTGAAAATTCGTTTACTTTTTAGATAATATATGATATAATTGACAATAAGCCTAAATTTTTCAAAGAGGAGTTAACAATATGAAAAAAAGTAGAGTATTTGTCGCAGCAGGAATTGCCCTATTAGCAACTGGCGTTTTAGCTGCTTGTGGTTCTTCAAAATCATCTGATTCAACAGCGCCAAAAAATTATGGTTATGTTTATACAGCTGATCCAGAAACGTTGGATTACCTCATTTCAGGGAAACAAAGTACTAAGGTTGCCACTTCAAATGGTATCGATGGTCTTTTCACAAACGACAAGTATGGGAACCTAGTTCCTGCAGTTGCAGAAGACTGGTCAGTTTCAAAAGATGGTTTGACTTATACTTACAAGATTCGTAAAGGAGTCAAATGGTTTACATCTGACGGAGAAGAGTACGCAGAAGTTACTGCCAAAGACTTTGTAAATGGTTTGAAACACGCAGCTGATAACAAGTCAGAAGCTCTTTACCTAGCAGAATCTTCTGTTAAAGGTTTGTCTGATTATTTATCAGGCAATTCAAAAGACTTTTCTTCAGTAGGTGTGAAAGCAGTTGATGATTATACGCTTGAGTATACCTTGAATCAGCCAGAACCATACTGGAACTCTAAGATGGCTTATTCAATCTTCTGGCCATTGAACGAAGATTTTGAAAAATCAAAAGGAGCTGACTTTGCTAAAGCAACAGACCCTACATCCTTGCTTTACAATGGTCCATTCTTGCTGAAAGGGTTGACTGCTAAGTCTTCTATCGAGTTCGCTAAAAATGAACAATACTGGGATAAAGACAATGTTCATCTCGATAAAGTTACTCTTGCTTTCTATGATGGATCAGACCAAGAGTCGCTTGAGCGTAACTTTACAAGCGGAGCTTATAGCTATGCCCGTCTCTTCCCTACAAGTTCAAACTACTCTAAGGTAGCAGAAAGCTACAAGGAAAATATCTACTACAATCCATCAGGACCTGGTATTGGTGGTTTGGGTGTGAATATTGACCGTCAAGGATACAAATACACTTCTAAGACAACTGATGAAGAGAAGACTTCTACTAAGAAAGCCCTTCTTAACAAAGATTTCCGTCAGGCTTTGAACTTTGCCTTTGACCGTACTTCTTACTCAGCACAAATTAATGGTAAAGAAGGCGCTCCTCTTGCAGTTCGTAACCTCTTTGTGAAACCTACCTTTGTCTCAGCAGGCGAAAAAACTTTCGGTGACTTGGTGACTGATAAGATGGCTGCTTATGGTGATGAATGGAAGAACGTAAACTTTGCGGATGGTCAAGATGGACTCTTCAACGCCGATAAAGCTAAAGCAGAATTTGCCAAAGCTAAAACTGCATTGGAAGCAGAAGGTGTGAAATTCCCTATCCACTTGGATATCCCAGTAGACCAAACTTCTAAAGCCTATATTGCACGTATCCAATCCTTCAAACAATCTGTTGAAACAGTACTTGGTGAAGATAATGTGGTTATCGATATCCAACAAATTTCTAAAGATGAGTTGAACAATATCACTTACTATGCTGCAAACGCTGCGGCAGAAGATTGGGACCTCTCAGGAGCAGTTGGATGGAACCCTGACTACGAAGATCCATCAACTTATCTTGATATCTTGAAGACAACGAATGCTGAACAAACAAAAACATACATGGGTTACGAAGGTGCAGATAATGCTGCAGCAGCTCAAGTTGGTTTGAAAGAATACGATAAGCTAGTTGATGAAGCTGCAAAAGAAACCAATGACTTGAATGTTCGTTATGAAAAATACGCAGCAGCTCAAGCTTGGTTGACAGACAGCTCACTCTTCTTGCCAGCTATGGCATCAAGTGGTGCTGCACCAATCATTTCTCGTGTTGTACCATTCTCTGCATCATACAGCCAATCTGGAGATAAGGGATCAGACGTATACTTCAAGCATATTCAGTTACAAGACAAGGTTGTAACTAAAGCTGACTATGAACAAGCTCGTGAAAAATGGCTCAAAGAGAAAAAAGAATCAAACGAAAAAGTTCAAAAAGAATTGGCTAATCACGTTAAATAAATAACTCTCAAGAGAACTTTCTCTCCATGAGGAGAAGGTTCTTTTGGGATTTTAAAAGGAAACGATATGAAGAAATATATTTTTATGCGTGTATTGCGTTCATTGTTGTCTATTTTCTTGGTGACAACCTTGACCTACACAATTATCTATACGATGGTTCCTCGGAAATTGATTTTCAAGCAGGATACCAACTATAACAAGATTGCAACGACGCCAGATAAACGAGACAATTATGAAAATACCGTTTATGAGCGGATGGGCTATATCGAGTACTACGATACCAAGGAGTTGCAAGAAAAAGCGAGCACGATGGACTCATCTGTAACAGTAGATGCAAATGATACCAACAAGGCAATCTACGAAAAATACATCAACCAACTAGGCAATGGTTGGACACTAGGTGTATTCTCAGAAAGTGGTCAATTCTATGCTACGCGTGAAATTCCGATTTTTGAACGTGTTTTCAAATTCTATGCCAACTTGATTGATATTGATCATACAAACAAGATTCAAGACCCTGAAAATCCAAACTTGCAACGCTATCTTCGTTTTGAAAATGACCCTGCTATCGGTTGGTCATTGGTTGGTTCAGGTACAAAACATAAGTATCTTTTGTATTTCAACAACCAATTCCCATTTGTACACCAAAACTTTGTGAACGTTAACTTAGGTGATTCTTACCCAACTTATGCAAACACACCAGTGCTTCAAGTTATCACACAGGGTCAAGGACAAACTAAGACATCAGAAGTTCAATTCCCTACAGGTAAAAAGACTTCATCTGTAGATATCTACTCTCGTACCTACAAATCACCAAGTCAAGCAGACGCGCGTGAGGTAGCCAACTATGGTAAGGACGATCCATATACAGCTACAGAAAGCAATTACCAATACCCATCAATGATTGCAAGTTCAGCTGTTGCTGGTTTGATTGGTTTGATTATCTCGTATGCTATCGCTATTCCACTTGGATCTGCTATGGCTCGCCACAAGAATACTTGGATTGACAGCTTCTCGACAGGTGCTCTGACCTTCTTGCTTGCCCTTCCAACGATTGCCTTGGTATATATTGTGCGCTTGATTGGATCATCTATCGGTCTGCCTGATTCATTCCCTATCTTGGGAGCTGGAGATTGGCGTTCTTATGTCTTACCAGCAGTTATTCTAGGTTTGTTGGGTGCGCCAAGTACAGCTATCTGGATTCGTCGTTACATGATCGACTTGCAATCTCAAGACTTCGTACGTTTTGCTCGCGCCAAAGGTTTGTCTGAAAAAGAAATTTCAAATAAACACATCTTTAAAAATGCCATGGTTCCTTTGGTTTCAGGTATTCCTGGTGCCGTAATCGGAGTTATTGGTGGTGCAACATTGACAGAAACAGTCTTTGCCTTCCCAGGTATGGGTAAAATGTTGATCGACTCTGTTAAGGCATCCAACAACTCAATGGTAGTTGGTCTCGTCTTCATCTTCACATGTATTTCTATCTTCTCACTCTTTGTAGGAGATATCTGGATGACCATGCTTGACCCACGTATTAAATTGACAGAGAAAGGAGGCAAATAATGTCAACAATCGGAAAAGAAAAATTTCAGTTCGTAAAACGTGACGATTTTGCCTCTGAAACAATTGACGCCCCTGCCTATTCATACTGGGGTTCTGTATTTAGACAATTTCTAAAGAAAAAATCAACAGTCGTTATGTTGGGGATTTTGGTTGCCATTATCTTGATGAGCTTTATTTACCCAATGTTCTCAGATTTTGACTTCAACGATGTAAGTAAGGTCAATGACTTTTCTGCTCGTTTTATCAAACCCAATGCTGAACATTGGTTTGGTACAGATAGTAATGGTAAATCCTTGTTTGACGGGGTTTGGTTTGGTGCGCGTAACTCTATCCTCATCTCTGTCATTGCAACTTTTATCAACCTTGTAATTGGGGTTATTGTTGGTGGAATCTGGGGAATTTCAAAATCTGTTGACCGTGTCATGATGGAAGTTTATAACATTATTTCAAACATTCCATCTCTCTTGATTGTCATTGTCTTGACTTACTCAATTGGTGCTGGTTTCTGGAATTTGATTTTTGCCATGAGTGTGACAACTTGGATTGGGATTGCTTATATGATTCGTATCCAAATCATGCGTTACCGTGACTTGGAATACAACCTTGCCTCTCAAACACTTGGAACACCAACCTTTAAAATCATCGTTAAAAACATCATGCCACAATTGGTATCTGTTATTGTTTCTACGATGACCTTGATGTTGCCAAGCTTCATCTCTTATGAAGCCTTCCTTTCCTTCTTTGGATTGGGATTGCCTGTAACAGTGCCAAGTCTGGGACGTTTGATCTCAGATTACTCACAAAACGTTACGACCAACGCTTACTTGTTCTGGATTCCGTTGACAACCCTGATCTTGGTGTCCCTCTCTCTCTTCGTTGTTGGTCAAAACCTAGCGGATGCTAGTGATCCACGTACACATAGATAGGAGTAGACATGACAAAAGAAAGTAATGTAATTTTGACTGCTCGTGATATTGTCGTGGAATTTGACGTTCGTGACAAAGTTCTGACAGCTATCCGAGGAGTTTCTTTAGACCTGATTGAAGGGGAAGTTCTTGCCCTGGTAGGTGAGTCAGGTTCTGGTAAATCTGTATTAACAAAAACCTTTACAGGGATGTTAGAAGACAATGGACGTATTGCTCAAGGAAGTATTGACTATCGTGGACAAGACTTGACAGCTCTTACTTCTAACAAGGAATGGGAGAAGATTCGTGGTGCTAAAATTGCGACCATCTTCCAAGATCCTATGACAAGTTTGGACCCAATCAATACAATTGGTAGCCAAATTACTGAAGTTATCGTTAAACACCAAGGAAAAACAGCCAAGGAAGCCAAAGAGATGGCAATCGACTATATGAACAAGGTCGGAATTCCAGACGCTGAAAAACGTTTTGACGAGTATCCTTTCCAATATTCTGGAGGGATGCGCCAACGTATCGTTATTGCAATTGCCCTTGCCTGTCGTCCAGATATCTTGATCTGTGACGAGCCAACAACGGCCCTTGACGTTACCATTCAAGCCCAAATCATTGATTTGCTTAAAACCTTGCAAAATGAGTACCACTTTACCATTATCTTTATCACCCATGACCTTGGTGTGGTAGCAAGTATTGCCGATAAGGTAGCGGTTATGTATGCTGGTGAAATTGTAGAATACGGTACTGTTGAGGAAGTTTTCTACGATCCACGTCATCCATATACTTGGAGTCTCTTGTCTAGCTTGCCTCAGCTTGCTGATGATAAAGGGGAATTGTACTCTATCCCAGGAACTCCACCGTCTCTTTATACTGAGTTGAAAGGTGATGCCTTTGCCCTTCGTTCAGATTATGCTATGCAAATTGACTTTGAACAAAAAGCACCTCAGTTTTCAGTTAGTGATACCCACTGGGCTAAGACTTGGTTGCTTCATGAGAATGCTCCTAAAGTTGAAAAACCTGGGGTCATCGCAGATTTGCATGACAAGATTCGTGATAAAATGGGCTTTGCTCATCTAGAAGACTAGGAGGAAGGAAATGTCTGAAAAATTAGTAGAAATTAAAGATTTAGAAATTTCCTTCGGTGAAGGAAGTAAGAAGTTTGTCGCGGTTAAAAACGCCAACTTCTTTATCAACAAGGGAGAAACTTTCTCTCTTGTAGGAGAGTCTGGTAGTGGGAAAACAACGATTGGTCGTGCTATTATTGGTCTAAATAATACCAGTAAAGGTGAGATCATCTTTGATGGTCATAAGATCAATGGAAAAAAATCTCATAAGGAATCCTCAGACTTGATCCGTCGTATCCAGATGATTTTTCAGGACCCTGCAGCCAGCTTGAATGAGCGTGCGACAGTTGACTATATCATCTCTGAAGGTCTTTACAACTACCATTTGTTTAAAGATGAAGAGGATCGAAAAGAAAAAGTTCAAAAGATGATCCATGAAGTTGGACTTTTGAAAGAACACTTGACCCGTTACCCACACGAGTTTTCTGGTGGGCAACGTCAGCGTATCGGGATTGCCCGTGCCCTTGTGATGGAACCTGATTTCGTTATTGCGGATGAGCCAATTTCAGCCTTGGACGTATCAGTGCGTGCGCAAGTCTTGAACTTGCTCAAGAAGTTCCAAAAAGAGTTGGGCTTGACCTATCTCTTTATCGCGCATGACTTGTCAGTTGTTCGCTTTATCTCAGATCGTATCGCGGTTATCTATAAGGGAGTTATCGTCGAGGTGGCTGAGACAGAGGAGTTGTTTAACAATCCTGTCCACCCATACACTCAAGCGCTTCTATCTGCTGTACCGATTCCAGATCCAATCTTGGAACGCAAGAAGGTCTTGAAAGTTTACGATCCTGACCAACATGACTATGAGACAGATAAGCCATCTATGGTAGAAATTCGTCCAGGTCACTATGTTTGGGCAAATCAAGCAGAACTTGCTCGTTACAAGGAAGCTCTTAAAAAATAATTAGATTCGGAGAGGACCAAAAGGTCTTCTCATTTTTAATAGAAAAAATCCCCTTTTACAAGCAAGTAAAAGGGGGTTTGTATTGTAATTAACGTTTAGACCAGGTACGTTTCATAAAGAGTAGCAAAATTGGGTAAATCTCTAAGCGACCTGCAATCATTGCAAAAGAGAGCAGGATTTTAGAGATGGGACTGAAGATGGCAAAGCTCGATGTTGTACCTAGAATTGGTCCGATATTGTTAAAACAGCTGAAGACCGCACTGGTCACGACTAGAAAATCATTGCTGTCTAGGCTGATGATAAAGATGAGTGACAATAAAATCATAGCATAGATCACAAAATACTTGAGAATCTTGTGTTGAGTATCCTTATCAATCACCGTTTTATTGACATGGAGAGTCAAGACACGGTGAGGGGATAAGATGGACAAAATTTGATTTTTAGCAATTTTTGTGAGGATCAGTCCACGGATAATTTTGAGACCACCTGCTGTTGACCCAGCTGAGCCACCGATTGCCATGAGGAAGAGGAGGATAAACTGGGAGAAGAGGGGCCAGTTGGTAATATCTCCGTAACCAAATCCCGTTGTCGTAATGATATTGGATACTTGGAAGAGAGCCATCTCAAAACTTTTAGAGACATCTTGGTAAAGGTGGAGGGTGTTGAGGGTGATCAAACCGGTAGACACCAGAACAATAATGACATAAGCCCGCAGTTCCTCATCTCCAAAGAAGGCCTTGACCCGACGGAGCATGAGAAAGTAATAGAGGTTAAAATTGACACCGAAAACCAGAACGCCAAAACTGACAAGATAGGTAATCAGGGAACTGCCGTAGTGGGCGATTCCATCATTGTAGACGGTGAATCCCCCCGTTCCTGCTGTTCCCATAGCGATGACAAAGCTATCAAACAAGGGCATACCTGCTAGATAGTAGATGACAACAAAGAGGGAGAAGAGTCCTAGGTAAAGGAGATAGAGGATCTGGGCAGTATTTTTCAGTTTGGATACAACTTTACCAAAGACAGGACCAGGGACCTCTGCTTTCATCACCTCTAAGTGACTATTCTTAGCATTGTCCATAATAGCAAGTGCGAAAACAAGCACCCCCATCCCTCCTATCAAGTGGGTGAAACTTCGCCAGAAGAGGAGGGAACGACTGAGAACGGAAACATCTGTTAGGATAGTAGCACCAGTCGTTGTAAAACCAGAGCTGATCTCGAAAAATGCATCGATGATGCTGGGAATTTGTCCTGAAAAGACAAAGGGTAAGCCACCAAAGAAAGACCAGAGTATCCAACAGAGGGCAACGATTAAGACACCCTCCTTGGCATAAATCCGTTGATTCTTTGGTTTTCGTAGGACTCCCAACCCACCGAGAAGGACTAAAATTCCAATCGTAGTAAAAAGAGCTGTAAATACTTGGCTAGATTCTCGGTAATAGGTCGCTACGCTGACAGGAACTAGGAGGAGAACAGCCTCAATTAAGAGCAGTTTGGAGAGGAGGTAACGAATCATACTTTTATTCATTTCTTACCTCTCAATCAAATCATAAATTTTGGTGATATTTGGTAGCAGGGTGGTTACCAGTAATTGGTCTCCGACCTCTAGCGTATCCTCTCCGGTCGGGAAGATTGTTTTTCCTTTTCGAATAATGGCTGCGATGAGAATACCCTTCTTCAATTTCAGATGAGAAAGAGGCTTGGCAGTCATTTTATTAGCTTCCTTGATATGGAATTGTAGGGTTTCAATCTGGCCGTTTGCAAGATGGTGCATGGCTTGAAGGTCTGAGTATTGGGCGTTAACCCGTCCTCGGATAAAGTGCATAATGGTATCCACTGCGATGATTTTTGGCGTGATGATACTTGAAAAATCAGGTGCATGGATAATTTCTAGGAGACTGGTCCGGTTGACCTTGGTGATGTTTTTCTGGACGCCAACACGGTCAAGGAACATGGAGGTGATGATATTTTCCTCATCAACTCCAGTCAAGGTTGCGACCGCATCGTAGTGAGGAGCACTTTCTTCTAGTAAGATATCTTTGGCTGTCCCATCTCCCTGAACGATATAGAGATTTGGGAATTTTTCACTAAAGAAACGGGCTCTTTCAGGATTGATTTCGATAACCTTGGTGTCAATCCGGCTGTCTTTCAAGATACCGACGAGATAGTAGGCAATTTTTCCTGCTCCGATAATCAGAAAGCTCTTAACAGTCCGAGCTTTAAAATGATTGTGCAGGCGCATCATATCGACCCGATTTCCTGTAACAAAGATGCGATCCTTATCTTGAAGGGTCATCTCACCACCTGGAATGATCAACTCATGGTTGCGCTCCAAAGCACACACAATCACATCAAACTTTTTCCGAAATTCAGAAATGGGCATCTGGCAAAGACCACTAGCATCTTTGACAACAAACTCCATCAAGCTAACTCGACCTCCAGCAAAACGTTCGACTGAAAGGGCACTTGGGAAATCGATAATATTTCCAATTGCACGGGCAGCCAGAAGCTCAGGGTTGACAATGAGGGAAAATCCAAGAATATTTTTTTCCTTAAAATAGGAGTTGGAGTACTCTGGATTTCGAACCCGAACGATGGTTTCTTTAGCTCCCATTTTTTTGGCAAGAACTGCTGAAATCATGTTCACTTCATCGTGTTCGGTTAGTGCGATAAAGATATCACACTCTTGAACACCGGCTTGCTCTAAGATAGTAAAGTCGGCACCATTTCCAAGGAGGCCCATGATGTCAAAGCGACTGACAATATGGTTCAGTACAGCTTCATTTTGCTCGATGAGGACAACATCATGGTTTTCCGCAACTAGTGAACGACAGAGGGCAAAACCAACTTTCCCTCCACCAACAAGGACAATTTTCATATAAAAACCTACTTTTTCATGATGTAACTATCATACCCTTTTTTAACAAAAAATGCACTTGCCAAACCGATTTTTGCAGGAAGAAAGAACTTTTTCACGTTTTTGAAGATAAATATGCTTATCTTCTATAAAAATGTCTCTCGGATGAAGTGATTAACCTCTCTTGATAAGACTATTCTGAAAGTGAATGTCCGAGTATGAAAATATCATTAAAAAAAGTAAAAAATTCAAGTCGTTTCTATTGACATTGGTTCTGAAAGTGTTATACTAAGAAAGTAGTTTCGCTGATTTACTTCAAACCTGTTGTGAGGTAAGTTAACGACGCCTTAACCACGCTGTTTGCTGAGCTTGACTCCGGGCAGTGTGGCTATTTTTTTGCAATGATAAAAGGAAGCCAATTATGACAAATCACATTGTTTTATTTGAACCTCAGATTCCACAAAATACTGGCAACATCGCGCGTACTTGCGCTGCGACCAATTCTCCCCTCCACATCATCAAACCAATGGGTTTTCCCATTGATGATCGCAAGATGAAGCGGGCTGGTTTGGATTATTGGGATAAGTTAGAGATTCATTTTTATGATAACTTGGCAGACTTTATGTCTCAGATGAAAGGGCAAGTCTATCTGATTTCGAAATTTGCAGAAAAGGTCTATTCTGAGGCAAATTTGGCAAGTGGTGAAGATCAGTATTTTCTCTTCGGACGTGAAGACAAGGGTTTACCAGAGGATTTTATGCGTGAACATCCTGAGAAAGCTCTCCGTATTCCTATGAACGATGAACATGTCCGCAGTCTCAATGTTTCCAATACGGTCTGTATGATTGTTTATGAAGCCCTCCGTCAGCAACATTTTGCTGGTTTAGAGCTCGTTCACACCTATGAAGCGGATAAATTGAAATAAACAAAATGCTTGCACTTGCAAGCGTTTTTTGTTATGATTAAAGGGTCTTCAGGGCAGGGTGAGATTCCCGACCGGCGGTAAATTTGACTAGCTATTTTAGCTTTCTCGTCGTTGTCTTGTCTCGATATACTTTAAGTATTATCTTCGACTGCGACGCCTAGGTAAATCTAAAATATCTTAGCCAAATAAGTCCGCGAGCGCAAGCTGATGTGGTGCGATTCCACAACCGACAGTATAGTCTGGATGGGAGAAGACGAAAGAATAGCTTTGTCTGTTCTGATGAGTTTATAGATAAATTGCAACCGCTTGCTCAAAAGAGTGAGGGGGGACTTTTGGGATATAAAAAGTGAGAATAGATAGAGGAATCCTTTCCAACTTCTTCTGATTTTATAGAAAATTGGAGGAACCTGTTATGACAAACACACGTCGACTTTCGACCATTGCGATTTTATCAGCCATTTCATTTGTGCTGATGTACTTTGACTTTCCGCTCTTGCCAGCGGCGACCTTCCTCAAGATCGAGTTTAGTATCTTGCCAGTCCTTGTGGGCTTGGTGGTCATGGATTTGCCTGCTGCTCTCGGGATTCTCTTGCTGCGATCACTCTTGAAGTTGCTTCTCAATAGCCAGGGAGTGAATACTTACATTGGCTTGCCAATGAATATCGTAGCCTTGGGAGTTTTTGTGATCGCTTTTGGTTTGATTTGGAAAAAGGAACGCAGCACCCTTCGTTTTCTACTAGCATCTCTAGCGGGAACTATTGGATTGACTGCGGCTATGTTGGTTCTTAACTATGTCTATGCTGTTCCTTTTTACGCGCAGTTTGCCAACTTTGATATTGGAAAAATTTTGGGACTTTCCAACTACCTAATGACTATGGTATTACCTTTTAACTTGATTGAGGGTGTAATCTTTGCCGTTTCATTCTGGTTGTTATACGTCCTCTTGAAACCAACCTTAAAACATTATGAGAGATAAACAAACATTTTTAATGAAGGGCAGTTTTGCCCTTTTACTTTTCGTTCTTCTTGGCTATATGGTCAAATTTTACCCCGAAATGCTGGTCGGTTTTGACCAACCGCTTCAGACAGCTATTCGTGGGGACTTGCCAGATTATTTGACAGTTCTGTTCCGAGCCCTTACGCATTTGATTGATATCCCGGTGATTATCACCTGGGTTGCCATTGCAGCCGTTATCTTTTATCGTAAGCAGTGGAAGATAGAAAGCTACTTTATGGCGGGCAATCTGGCCTTAGCCGGTCTTTTAATCGTGACCTTTAAAAACATTTACCAGCGCCCACGACCAGCTAT
This sequence comes from Streptococcus sp. Z556, assembly GCF_053010225.1. Classification (NCBI taxonomy): domain Bacteria; kingdom Bacillati; phylum Bacillota; class Bacilli; order Lactobacillales; family Streptococcaceae; genus Streptococcus; species Streptococcus sp. Z556. Next base: position 122,568 of record NZ_JBRKNU010000005.1, on the reverse strand, counting down.
CTTACATCTGGTAGAGGAAAAAGGATTTTCTTTTCCAAGTGGGCATTCTCTTGCAGTAACGCTGATGGTAGGGACTTTGATTGTCATTCTCAGTCAACGGATGAAAGATCCGGTTTGGAGAAAAATCGTACAAATCGTGCTAGGTCTCTACCTAGTCAGTGTGCTGCTATCTCGGGTCTATCTGGGAGTTCACTACCCATCAGATGTTCTTGCCAGTCTCTGTGTGGGTTTGGGAGTCCTGTTTATTGAATTTCCCTTCTATGACAAGCTCCGCTTCCAATGGCGATTTAAAGGCAAGCAGAAGTGAGATAGGTCTTGCAAGAATGGTAAAAATCTGATAAACTAAGTAGTAATTGAATAGAAATCCGCAAGACTAGTAACTCAAGGGAAGTATATTAGGGAGGAGAGCCGTGACTGCAAGCTCTCTATACGAAAGCTGGGTGGATTCACTTGCGCATGGATTTAGAAATGAAGGTCTGACTTGTCAGATGAAAACGGATGGTACCGCGTGTCAACGCTCCGAGTGGAGTTTTTGGCATGTGGTTTTCTTTTTATCTGTTAAGTGACTGATGGAGGAATTATGTCAACTATTGAAGAACAATTAAAAGCGCTTCGCGAAGAAACGCTGGCTAGCTTGCAGCAGATTACTGCTGAAAATGAAAAAGAGATGCAAGATTTGCGTGTCTCTGTCCTTGGTAAAAAAGGGTCGCTTACGGAAATCCTCAAAGGGATGAAAGATGTCTCTGCTGAGATGCGCCCAATCATCGGGAAACACGTCAATGAAGCTCGTGATGTCTTGACGGCAGCCTTTGAAGAAACAGCTAAGCTCTTGGAAGAAAAGAAAGTAGAAGCTCAACTAGCAAGTGAGAGCATCGATGTGACTCTTCCAGGTCGTCCAGTTGCGGTTGGTCATCGTCACGTTCTTACACAAACCAGTGAAGAAATCGAAGATATTTTCATCGGGATGGGTTACCAAGTCGTGGATGGTTTTGAAGTGGAGCAAGACTACTACAACTTTGAGCGTATGAATCTTCCAAAAGATCACCCAGCTCGCGATATGCAGGATACTTTCTACATCACAGAAGAAATCTTGCTTCGTACTCACACGTCTCCAGTTCAGGCGCGTGCTATGGATGCTCATGATTTTTCTAAAGGTCCTTTGAAAATGATCTCACCAGGGCGTGTGTTCCGTCGTGACACAGACGATGCGACCCACAGTCACCAATTCCACCAAATCGAAGGTTTGGTTGTTGGGAAAAACATCTCTATGGCAGACCTTCAAGGAACGCTTCAGTTGATTGTGCAAAAGATGTTCGGTGAAGAGCGTCAAATTCGTTTGCGTCCATCTTATTTCCCATTCACAGAGCCATCTGTTGAGGTGGATGTTTCTTGCTTCAAGTGTGGTGGAGAAGGATGTAACGTATGTAAGAAAACAGGTTGGATCGAGATTATGGGTGCCGGTATGGTTCACCCACGTGTCCTTGAAATGAGTGGAATCGATGCGACTATTTACTCTGGCTTTGCCTTTGGTCTTGGTCAAGAGCGTGTAGCCATGCTCCGTTACGGAATTAACGATATCCGTGGATTCTACCAAGGAGATGTCCGCTTCTCAGAACAGTTTAAATAAGATTGGAACCTGAAATACAGTCCTAGTCATTTTCTCTCGATGAGAATGGTGAGGACTGACTCGAAGAAAAAGAAAGGAATTGAAAAGGTCCCACTTGGTGGGATCTTACAATCAGAATTATGCTTGTATCTTATAAATGGTTAAAAGAATTGGTGGACATTGATGTGCCATCACAAGAGTTGGCTGAAAAAATGTCAACTACAGGGATTGAGGTCGAAGGTGTCGAATCACTGGCTGCCGGTCTCTCAAAAATTGTCGTCGGTGAGGTTTTGTCTTGCGAAGATGTGCCAGAAACTCACTTGCATGTCTGTCAGGTTAACGTTGGCGAAGAAGAAGCCCGTCAAATCGTTTGTGGTGCCCCAAATGTGCGTGCTGGTATCAAGGTCATGGTGGCACTTCCGGGAGCTCGTATTGCTGATAATTACAAGATTAAAAAAGGGAAAATCCGTGGCTTGGAGTCACTTGGAATGATCTGTTCGCTTGGTGAATTAGGTATTTCTGACTCGGTTGTACCGAAGGAATTCGCAGATGGTATTCAAATCTTGCCTCAAGATGCAGTACCAGGTGAGGAAGTCTTCTCATATCTAGACTTGGATGATGAAATCATCGAACTTTCTATCACGCCAAACCGTGCAGACGCTCTATCTATGCGTGGCGTAGCTCACGAAGTAGCAGCCATCTATGACAAGGCAGTCAACTTTAAAGAATTCAGTTTAACAGAAACCAATGAAGTTGCAGCAGATGCCCTTTCTGTAGGCATTGAGACAGACAAGGCGCCTTACTATGCTGCCCGTATCTTGGACAATGTGACCATCGTACCAAGTCCACAATGGTTGCAAAACATTCTTATGAACGAAGGCATCCGTCCAATCAATAACGTAGTGGACGTGACAAACTACATCCTGCTTTACTTTGGGCAACCGATGCATGCCTTTGACTTGGATACCTTTGAAGGGACTGATATCCGCGTACGTGAAGCGCGTTCGGGTGAAAGATTGGTGACCTTGGACGGTGAAGAACGTGACTTGGAAACAAATGACTTAGTCATCACTGTTGCAGACAAGCCAGTAGCCCTTGCAGGTGTCATGGGAGGTCAAGCAACAGAAATCTCTGAAAAATCTAGTCGCGTTGTCCTTGAAGCTGCAGTCTTTAATGGCAAATCTATCCGCAAGACTAGCGGTCGCTTGAATCTTCGTTCTGAGTCATCTTCTCGCTTTGAAAAAGGGATCAATGTGGCAACTGTTAACGAAGCCCTTGATGCGGCAGCTAGTATGATTGCAGAACTTGCAGGTGCGACGGTGCGTAAGGGTATTGTTTCAGCAGGTGAGCTTGATACTTCTGATGTAGAAGTTTCTTCAACCCTTGCAGACGTTAACCGTGTCCTTGGTACAGAGCTTTCATACGCAGATGTAGAAGACGTTTTCCGTCGTCTTGGCTTTGGGCTTTCTGGAAATGCGGAAGCTTTCACTGTCAGCGTTCCACGTCGTCGTTGGGATATTACTATCGAAGCAGACCTCTTTGAAGAAATCGCTCGTATCTATGGATATGACCGTTTGCCAACCAGTCTTCCAAAAGACGATGGTACAGCAGGTGAATTAACAGCTACACAAAAATTGCGCCGTCAAGTTCGTACCATCGCTGAAGGGGCAGGTTTGACAGAAATCATCACCTACGCTCTGACAACTCCTGAAAAAGCAGTTGAGTTTACGGTTCAACCAAGTAACCTTACAGAGCTCATGTGGCCAATGACCGTGGATCGTTCAGTTCTCCGTCAAAATATGGTTTCTGGTATCCTTGATACAGTTTCCTACAACGTAGCGCGTAAGAACAAAAACTTGGCTCTTTATGAGATTGGAAAAGTCTTTGAACAAACAGGCAATCCCAAAGAAGACCTACCAAACGAGATCAACAGCTTTGCCTTTGCCTTGACAGGCTTGGTTGCTGAAAAAGACTTCCAAACAGCAGCGGTTCCAGTTGATTTCTTCTATGCTAAGGGAATCCTTGAATCCCTCTTTGCTCGTTTGGGACTCCAAGTAACTTATACAGCAACAGCTGAGATTGCTAGCCTTCACCCAGGACGTACAGCCGTGATTTCACTCGGTGACCAAGTTCTTGGTTTCCTTGGCCAAGTGCATCCAGTTACTGCCAAGGCTTACGATATCCCAGAAACTTATGTAGCGGAGCTCAACCTTTCAGCCATCGAAGCAGCGCTTCAGCCAGCTGCTCCATTTGTGGAAATCACCAAATTCCCAGCAGTCAGCCGTGACGTGGCTCTACTCCTCAAGGCAGAAGTCACTCACCAAGAAGTTGTAGACGCTATCCAAGCTACAGGCGTGAAACGTTTGACAGATATCAAACTCTTTGACGTCTTCTCAGGCGAAAAACTGGGAGTTGGCATGAAGTCAATGGCCTATAGCTTAACCTTCCAAAATCCAGAAGACAGCTTAACGGACGAAGAAGTCGCACGCTATATGGAAAAAATCCAAGCATCACTTGAAGAAAAAGTGAATGCAGAAGTACGTTAACTCATCAATCCATCCTTCGGGGTGGATTTTTAAATTCTTAAAATGCCCGTTCAGGAATAAAAAGCGACAGTTGAGGAAAAAGTCCTCCCAGATAGTCTTTAATGGGTTATACTAAAGCTATCACTGAAGTACCTAAAACCCTTAGAGACGATATTATTTACTATAAATTATCATGTTGAAAATAGACATAAATCGTTGTAAAGGCTGTCAAAAAGGAGTATAATAAGTGCAACATATCTCGGAGGTGGAAAATGTTAGAAGTAAGAAATCTAGAGAAAAGTTTCGGTTCCAAGCAAGTCTTGTTTGGTGTCGATTTTCAGGCAAGTCCAGGAAGGATTCTGGGCTTGGTCGGGAAAAATGGTGCTGGGAAAACAACGATTTTCCACAGTATGTTGAAATTTTTAGAGTATCAAGGAGAGATCAGTCTGGATGGGCAGGAGATTCGTCAGGAAACCTATGCTCGGATTGGCTATCTGCCTGAGGAACGCAGCCTCATGCCCAAGCTGACGGTCCTTGAACAAGTTCGCTACTTGGCGACTCTAAAGGGCATGGATGCCAAGGAGGTCAAGGAAAAACTCCCTCAATGGATGGAAAAATTGGAAGTGAAGGGCAAGTTGACCGACAAAATCAAGAGTCTCTCAAAAGGGAATCAGCAGAAAATCCAACTGATTATTACTCTAATCCATGAACCAGACTTGATTATTCTGGATGAGCCTTTTAGTGGACTGGATCCAGTCAATACTGAACTGCTCAAGCAGGTCATCTTGAAAGAGAAAGAGCGTGGTGCGACCATTATCTTTTCAGACCATGTCATGACCAATGTCGAGGAGCTTTGCGATGATATTCTGATGATTCGAGATGGGCGTGTAGTCTTGCATGGACCGGTCCAAGAAGTTCGCAATCAATACGGAAAAACACGTCTTTTTGTTTCAAGTGAACGAAGCAAGGAAGAACTGGAAAAACTTCCTCATGTCAAACAGGTGAGCTTAACCAAGCAAGGTAGTTGGAAATTGATCCTAGATGATGAGAGCGCTGGAAGAGAACTCTTCCCAATCCTCACTCAAGGTCAATACATCGCGACCTTTGACCAACAAGCTCCAACAATCGATGAAATCTTTAAACTAGAATCAGGGGTGGAAGTATGAGAAATATGTGGGTTGTAATGAAGGAAACCTATCTTCGACATGTTAAGTCATGGAGTTTCTTCTTTATGGTGATTTCGCCGTTCCTCTTTTTAGCCTTATCTGTAGGAATCGGTTTTCTCCAAGGGTCTTCTATGGCCAAGAATAGTAAGATAGCAGTAGTAACAACTGTATCATCTGTGGAAGAAGGGCTCAAGGGTACCAATGGTATCAACTTTGATTATAAGGATGAAGCCAGTGCCCAAGCTGCTATCAAGGATGAAAAAATCAAGGGTTACCTAACCATTGACCAAGAGGACAGTGTCCTCAAGGCCGTCTATCATGGTGAAACTTCTCTTGAAACAGGCATCAAGCTAGCAGTAACCAATAAACTAAACGAACTGCAATACCAACTCAATCGCTCAGCGGCTAATTTATCCCAAGAGCAGGAAAAACGGCTGGCTCAAACTGTTGACTTTACTGAGAAGATTGACGAATCTAAGGAAAACAAAAAGATGGTCCAAACCATTGCGGCTGCGGGGCTTGGTTTCTTCCTTTATATGATTTTGATTACCTATGCTAGTGTCACTGCTCAGGAAGTAGCTAGCGAGAAAGGAACCAAAATCATGGAGGTGGTCTTCTCTAGTATCCGAGCAAGTCATTATTTCTACGCTCGCATGCTGGCTCTACTTCTTGTGATTTTGACCCATATTGGCATTTACGTCGTGGGTGGTTTGGCTGCCATTCTGCTCTTTAAAGACCTACCAATCTTGGCACAATCTGGAATTTTAAACCATATAGGAGAGGCCTTCTCGCTCAATACCTTATTGTTTGTCTTGGTTAGCCTCTTTATGTACGTTGTTTTAGCAGCCTTCCTAGGATCTATGGTTTCTCGCCCTGAGGATTCAGGAAAGGCCTTGTCACCATTGATGATCTTGATTATAGCAGGATTTGTCGGTGTGACCTCTCTAGGTGCTGCAGGGGACAATTTAGTTCTGAAAATTGGTTCCTATATTCCTTTCATCTCGACTTTCTTTATGCCATTTAGAGCCATCAATGGTTATGCAAGTGATTTAGAAGCTTGGATTTCACTAGCGATTACAGTCGTTTTTGCAGTCACTGCAACAGCCTTTATCGGGCGTATGTATGCCAGCCTAGTCCTTCAGACAGATGACTTAGGTCTATGGAAAAGCTTTAAACGTGCCTTGGCTTACAAATAGCAATAGAAACCTCGTTTTCACGAGGTTTTTGTGATATTTTAAAAGTCAAATCAGGAAAATTATTTTTCATATCTATTGACTTTTAGTAGTAAAATTTGGTATGATAGTAGACGGTATTGTTTACCCCATTTGTAAGGCCCCGGAACCTTTCAAATACCCCGCGGACCGGAACATCCGCCCAGTAAACAAAAACGATATTCATATAGGAGAAATCATGAACAAAACTACATTCATGGCTAAACCAGGCCAAGTAGAACGCAAATGGTACGTTGTTGACGCAACTGATGTACCTCTTGGACGCCTTTCAGCTGTTGTTGCTAGCGTACTTCGCGGAAAAAACAAACCAACATTCACACCACACACTGATACAGGTGACTTCGTAATCGTTATCAATGCTGAAAAAGTTAAATTGACTGGTAAAAAAGCAACTGATAAGATCTACTACACTCACTCAAACCACCCAGGTGGATTGAAACAAATCTCTGCTGGTGAACTTCGTTCTAAAAACGCAGTTCGTTTAATCGAGAAATCAGTTAAAGGTATGCTTCCACACAATACTCTTGGACGCGCTCAAGGTATGAAATTGAAAGTATTCGTTGGAGCTGAGCACACTCACGCTGCACAACAACCAGAAGTTCTTGATATTTCAGGACTTATCTAAGGAAAGGAACAATAAAGTATGTCACAAGCACAATATGCAGGTACTGGACGTCGTAAAAACGCTGTTGCACGCGTTCGCCTTGTTCCAGGAACTGGTAAAATCACTGTTAACAAAAAAGATGTTGAAGAGTACATCCCACACGCTGACCTTCGTCTTGTAATCAACCAACCATTCGCAGTTACTTCAACTGTAGGTTCATACGACGTTTTCGTTAACGTTGTAGGTGGTGGATACGCTGGTCAATCAGGAGCTATCCGTCACGGTATCGCTCGTGCCCTTCTTCAAGTAGACCCAGACTTCCGCGATTCATTGAAACGCGCAGGGCTTCTTACACGTGACTCACGTAAGGTTGAGCGTAAGAAACCAGGTCTTAAGAAAGCTCGTAAAGCATCACAATTCTCAAAACGTTAATCAATACGATTATATCAACGTTTACAGACATTCAAGAATTATTTCTTGGATGTCTTTTTTTGTTCAAAAAACTAAAGTTCACCCCAAAATTCACCCCAAGTTCACACTATTACTTTTTGAGACTTCTAAAGGCTATTTCTCCTGCTGTTTGATTTACTGTTTCAGTAGTATTGACATAAGTCTTCGTTATTTGGATGTCACTATGAGTAAGTGCTTCTGAAATAGCATTTAATGATGTTCCAGCCTGTCTTGCCAGAGTTGCTCCGGTGTGTCTTAATTTGTGAGGAGATGCATGTGCAAGTTCTGGATGACGACGCTTAACAGATTTCATCTTGTTGTTAAGATAATCAGCATGGAGACAACTGTTTACGTTTCCCTTTGTATCAATGTACGTAAACACATACTGTTCTGGAGTCTGGATAATATTGAATTTAGCCAGTTCAATTTTTTGTTGTTTTTTCCATTCCTGAAGTAAGTCAGTTAACTCACTAGGAATTCGAAAAGTTGTCTTCTTATTTCCTTTGGTAGACTTTGGATTTTTGTATTTATCTAAAGCTTGTACTAACTGAATCTCCTGTTCACTTGTATTGATATGCTTCCATTGCAAAGCGTAACTCTCTGATTTTCTATCTCCCAAAAAGAAGGTAGTATAGAACAAAACATAGTCTTTGAATAGAATTTTTTCAGTCTCTAAATCTTTTTCAAAAGCTGTAAACCATGCTTGAAGTTCTTCTTGAGATAGATATAAATCTTCATCTTTTTTAGATTCCTGTAGCTTGATTTTCTTAGTGGCTTTGATACGGCTTATCGTTTTTGATAGGCGATTAGTTTCGATATACTCTAATTCTTCTGCCCAGTCAAAGATAGAGTTAACGTAGCTCCTGATAACTTTGAAATTTGCATATTGATCAGCCTTTTGAGTCAATAGATTTAGTACAACTTGTTTATTTTGATTAAGAAAGTCTATTGAATAATTCCCAAGTAAGGGTAAGATGTGTTTTCTAAAAGCAATTTCTGTTCCAACTATAGTTGCTTGAGATGGTGGTTTAGCAGTAGAAGTAGTCTGACCTGCTTTGTAAGATTCCCACCAAATGTTTTGATAGAAATCTGAAAAGAGAATAGAACCGCTATTCTCTAATGAAGCAGATCCGCCACTAAGAATTTTATCAATCTTTTTTTGAAGTTCTAGTTCGTATCTTTTTGCTTCACTCCTTGATTTGAACCGTTTTTCAATCACTTTCTTATCAATACCTAGCGAAGATTTAACCTCCTCAGGAATATAAACACGTAAGCGATAGGTTCCGTTTTTAGTTTTTGTAATAGACATAGTATTCTCCTTTTGAATTGAGCTAGAAAATACCATGGTTACATTATAACAAACCACCATAGAATTTCTACTGCTTTTGTAACCAGCGATTGATTTCTGTTTTGCTAAAGCGAACAATTTTTCCAATCTTAATGCAAGGTAAGCCTTGCTTAATCCAGTTGTCTAAAGTATTGTTGGATATATTCAAATATTCACAAGTCTGCTTTTTATTTAAAAATTGATTGGTATTTTCGTTAATATCCAAAAATTTATCCAGTTCTTTCTTAACAGTATCTGATATTAGTAATTGAAATTGCCGAATCACTTCGTCTGGAATAAATAAATTCATAAATAGTCCCGTTTATTTCTTTCTATTAATATTTTTATAGGAGCATTAGTAAGTAACTATTATCAAGGACATTCTCTGTTTTCTGTTTATAGAATGTATAGATTGCTTCCCTACTATAAAAACTGGTATATAATCCTCTTGAATTTTCTAAATTTTATTGCGATAATAGAAATGGTAATAGATATTATTACTAGTATATGTTGAGTTTGTTTCTGATACCGACCAAAGTTTAGAAACAAGCTCTTTTTTATTTTTACTTAAAATAACTTTCATATTCTTATCCTTTTTGAAAACATTCGAATAGTAGTTGAGGTACATATTTATACATGTCCCTTGACATATCAACGTTTTTTAACATTGAAAAATATATTTGCTATTAAAATAACTGCTAAATTAATATTCCGTCTCTTAATCTTTTTAAGGTGAGTTTTAACCTTTTATCTTGAACATTTTTTCTTGTATTTTTTGTAATTGTGTTATTGAAGATCTTATTTCGTTCTTCTAAAGAGTATGTTTTTAGTGGAAAAGTTTTATAAGAAGTTGTGGAAGGGTTTATACGAGCACCTAAACCATATTTTTTTGCTTCTTCCAGTGAATGAAACATTACTCTTATTATTTCTAAAACATGCCAACTAGTCATTTTTCCTAATGTATGTTTTGTTTCCGTATTTACTTCGTGGGATTGGAACCTTTCTAAGATTCTTCTTTTAGTTGTACCCCTATTTGTTTTTAAAAATTCTAATGGAAGAAATGTAATGATTTCTTCATCAATTAAATCAGATACTGTAGTATTTGATAACTGATCAATAACATAGAGTAAAAATACCGTCATATAATCTTGAGGCTTACATTCCCTATAAATCTTCTTTAACTTCCTATTGCACGAACTAATTGATTCCTCGAGGATTTCTACATATTCAAAGATAGCTAAAGACAAGACAGATTCCAAATATTGAATAATCTTTTCATCAGTTAATTCTGTTAAGAAATGGGAACCTAATTTATTAGCTATATTACTATCCGTTAATTCGATTTCATATCTGAAGATTTCTAGATTATTTAATGATGAATTTATTTTACGGATTTGTTTGTTCTTTTTTGCTTTCTCAATTTTATTATAAAAAGTGTGTATTTCTTTTTGATTAATTTCACTCGTTATCATTGAAAAACCGTCTGCATTTTTACTTTTTCTATGGTTTTTTAAATCTGCTTTCTTTTCTTTTACAAATGATCTTATTAATAATTGACGAGTTGGTAAAGACGGTAATTTATCAAAAGCAATTGTGAATGCTAATTCAATCTTCTTAAACTTAACATAATCCAGATTAAATTTGATTTTAATCCTATAATCTGTTTCTAACTTATGTAATATGTAATACCTCTAGTAATCTTAATTTAATCCCATTAATGCCTGTAGTTTGAAAATTAGGAGAAGGACCGTTAAGTTGGATTGCTGCAAATTTCTTTTTGTAATCTTCTTCTTTAAGACTAATTGTTACTTTTCCTAAATCTACTGATTGAATGATGATTTTATCTAGTTTTCCTTTGGAATTGAATTCTAAAGAAGCAGTCTCTTTAAAGATTCGATTATCAAAAACAATAGGGTCATAAGTTACTTCAGGGCTAAGAATTGAGACTGTACAGTTATCAATACCCCAATAAGCTGGGGTAACTGAGAAACAAGATTTTATATTATTTTCGTTATTTTGCTGTAGTTCTAGTAATTTTCTCTGTCTGAGTTCTCTTTTTTTCTTATGCTTTTCCTTTTTTCTTCTTTCCGCAGGGGTTAAATGACGTTTCTTGGCTACTTCTTTTTCTTGTTTACTTTTTTTATATCTTCTTACCATGTATATTCCTCCTTGTTGTTAAATCTGTAATGAAGATGTACTTTTGAGATGTAACTTTCTTTCGATATAAACCTCCTTCTTTCTTATATTGGTTAGTATGCCATAAATCTTGCCAAAAACGCCTGAAAAAAAAAAAAATGGAAATTTTTTTAAAACAAAAAAAAACACTCAATTTTGAGTGCTTTAAAAACGCGTTGTAACAAGGTTTTGGAGGAAAAAGTAAGTTTTTATCTATTTTATTTATTTTTCATTTAAATTTAGGATGTTGAGAAAAAGATCAATAATTTCAGTACGATTTTTATTTAGTTGAATTTTTTCGATTAAAAGTTGAAGATTATCATCTGAAGTTTCAGAAAGTGGTCTAAAAAAATCAGAAGGATCTATATCCATAGCAGATAAAATTTTTAGTAGAGTATCGACAGATAAGTTTCTTCTATTGTTTTCAATTAAATTAATAAAAGGCAAGCTAAGATCACTTTTTTCGGCAAGCTCTTGCTGAGTTAGCTTTTTACTTAGTCGATATTCTCTGACTAATTCTCCAATTTTCATTCTAAAACTCTCCTTTTAATAATTGTATATATTTTTTGTTGATTTTTATATAAACAATAGTATTTTAATGTTGTAGATTTATTTACAATAGTTAACAAAAATGGTATAATAAGGGCGTTTATAATATTATATGAAGGGCTTGGATTTGGGGCAGATACGCTTCAAATTTTATGTGGGTAAAAATGAATTCAAAAACAAGTAAAAATAATAAGAAAAAAATACCCCTTGCTCTAGCGGCAGGAGTTGCTTTAACAAGTTTTTCAACACTATCTGTACAAGCAGATGAACAAGTTGATGTAAAAGCAACGGACAATTCAGTAGCTGAAGAAAAACATGTACAAACTTCGCCTACAACATCTATCACTCAAGTTGAGGGCGTTGAAGTTTCAAATGGAACTGCTCTTGTGACCAAAACTCCAACTGAAGTAGTTGTCGAAGGAGCGAAAGTAATTAAAGACCAAGCTGACCAAGCTGTTGAAGTTCAAACTCCTGTTGTTCAAGAAGCTAAGAAACAAGAAACTGCAACTGCTGGGGCAGAAGATAGTGCTAAACAAGCGCTTGAAAAAGCTGAACAAAAGAAAACTGCTGCAACTCCTGAAGCAATTGAAGGGACAAAAAATGCGATTGACGCTTCTAAGAAGGAAGCAGCTACGCAAACAGAAAAAATTGATCCTTTGAAAGTACAACAAAATCAAGTGCAAGAAAAGAAAAATGCGCAAGAAGTTGTTGTTAAAGATGCTACGGGTGCTACGGACAAACAAGCTGAAAAAGTAGCTGGTGCTAGGAAGAAAGTTCAGAACGCTCAAGATGTTCTAAATGGAACTGGCGCTGATAAAGTCATCAAAGAAGAAAAAGATGCTAAGAAGGACTTAAAAGCTAAACAAGCTATCGTTAAAGATGCTAAACAAGCTCTTGAAAAAGCACAAGCTACGGATGCGACAAAAACTCGTAAATTGAACGATGCAAAAGAGCTTGAAGCCGAACAAAAGAATACTTTTGATCAAGCGACTGATGCTCTTTCAAACGCAATGCAAGTTCACAACGAAGCTACATCTAAACTTAATGTCGCTAAACAAAATAAGGACAATGCACAAGCTGTTCTTGACGGAACTGGCACAACCGCTATCCTAGATGAGCGCAAAAACGCCAAGGATGATTTAGCTACTAAAGAAGCCACTCTTGCAGGTGCTACTAAAGCTTTGGATGATGCCAAACGTGCAGATGCTAAGAAAGCTGAACAAGTTGCTCAAGCGACAACTAACTTAGATCAAGTTACTACAACATTGAATCAAGCAAAAGGTGTTTTGGCTGATGCTCAAACTGCCGCAAACCAAGTTTCTGATGACTTGAAGAATAAGCAAAAAGCTGAAAAAACAGCTCAAGAAACTTTGGATGCTTCTAAAGCGAAAGTTGCTGGTGTTACAAATGAACGTAACAATGCAACATCTGATTTAAAAGTTAAAGAAGCAACTCTTGCAGATGCTACTACAGACTTGGATGATGCTAGACGTGCAGATGCTAAAAAAGCAGAACAACTTGATTTGTTGAATGAAGCCAAAACTCAAGCTGAAGTGGAAGAATCTAAGACTGCAAATACTTTGACCAAAGCTCAAGGTGGCGCAGAACTTGCTTCAACCAAACTTCAAAAAGCTACTACAGATGAAAAAAATGCAAAAGACAGTCTTGCTTCATCTGAAAGTCATTTAGAAGGCGTTACAAGTGAACGTGACAATGCCGAAGCTGACTTGGCAACTAAGCAAGATAAAAAAGATGATGTCGAACGTAAATTTGGGGATGCAAAAAAGGTAGATGCTCAAAAACGCTCTGACATCCAAGATTTGAAGATTTTAAAAGGTCAACAAGAAGATACTGTTCGTGAAACAACTCAAGAACTAACTGATGCAACATCTGTCGCTAAAAATGTCGAAAATGCCAAAAATGAAGCAGATAAAGCTGTTGATACTCTTGAAAAACAAATTTCTGCCATTAAGAACCTGACCATTCCTCAATTGCCACAAAATGTCATTGCGGCTTATAAGACCTACTTGAATGATGCTAGTGAAGCGAACAAACACGCTTTGAATAACGCTATTCAAGCATGGTACAAGGGGGGCAAGTATGATTTTGGAAGCCGTCAATTTGAATGGTCTCAAGAGTTGCAACAACATATCTTTAAAGGTTGGACAAATAAAAATATTGTCCTACCAATCGACCACACAGTTGTAAATCTTGATAATCCAACAGATGAGCAAATTAAGGCTTTGAGTCATTACTACGTTCTTCTAGCAAACAGCCTCCAAGACCAAGTTTGGGGCAAGCATAACTTTATTGTGACAAAAGAATCTATTCAAGGTATTCGAGCAATCACTAAGAATTATGCTGATGAAAATAAACCTTACAATAGTGGGCATAGCAACACAGCTTTGGAAAATGACGGAGTGGATAGCGTAAAATGGAACGGAGAAGTTCTTAATTATACAAACACATTAAGTAACACTTCACCTTTAGAAAAAGCTATCAGTACTGAAAAAACTCGTAAAGCAACTATGTCTCAACTTTACCGTGAAGTTTACGACGCAGTTCTAGCATTTATGATTCGAGATATTCATGCCAATTTCGGTCACATGAAGGGAATGGTTGGGCGTGTCACACCAACTTATCCAAGTGCAGTTGGTGGAAATATCAGTTATACTAAAAATAATGTTGGGCGTATGCACTTTGTTCAGTTTGCAGGACAAAATGCCCATACAGAAACAACTCTTAATCCTGCAACTGGGGAAAGCACTTCTGTCTACATTGACGACTACTACGATAAAGGTATCGCAAAACCACTCCCAACTCCATTTGACACCAGCAAGATGGAAAAAGACTTGGCACAAGCTAAGAAAACGCAAGTTTCTGCCCTTACCACTCACAACAACGCCCAACGTCGTTTAAGTGCGGCTAAACGTGCAGATGAAACTGCAAAATCTGAACTCGTAACTACCACGACTCGTCTCAATACCTTGTTAAATATACAAGACTTGACTCCTAATGCAGAGCGTGTTCTTAATACTGCTAAGTCAGAATTAAGCCAAGCTGAATTGCGCAATACAAACGCAAGCACTGCTTATAAAAATCTTACAAAAGAAATTGAAACTAAGCGTGCTACTCACAAAGAAGCAGAAAAAGCTTTATATAAAGCAACTGTCGCAAATAAAGTTGCACAAGAAACTCTTGAAAAAGCAACTACTGCACATGATAATGCTCTTGATAAACTAAATAGCATTAAAAATGCTATCAAACGTACAACAGCGATTAAGGATTTAACTCCTGATGCTCAAGCCAAGTTTGATACTGCTAAAGCAGAACATCAAACCGCTGAAACACGACTTAAAAATGCTGAGAAAGCTTTGACTAACCTCAACGACGAGATCACTGCAAATAGTGATGCTCTCAACTTAGCTAAGTCAGAATTGCGCCAAGCGGAACAAACTGACAAGGATGCACAAGCTACTCTCAAAGAAGCAACTTCTGTTAAGAACAATGCTTCTAAAGCACTTGATGCCGCAAAAGATGCTCTTTATAAAGCAAATGCTATTAAAGAGTTGACTCCTGAAGCTCAAGCTACATTTGACCAAGCAGAACTAGCCTACAATACAGCTAAAACTCGTTTGGAAAATGCAGAAACAGCCGTCAATAACCTAAATGCAAGTTTGCAAGAAAAACGCCAAGCCTTGTCAGATGCCGTTCAAGCACTTAAAGATGCTGAAGGTCTTGTTAAAACAACACAAGCTGAACTGAAAGTGGCACAAGCTACTTATAAGAAAGCTGATGATGAGATTACAGCTACTCGTAAAGTGATTGCGAAACTAGAAGCAACCAAGAACTTAACTCCTGATGCTCAAAAAGCATACGAAGAGGTTCTTGAAGCTGAAAAACTTGCAGAAAAACGCTTGTCAGATGCTAAAGTAGCCGTTGCCAACCTAACTGCTGATGTCAAGACTAAACAAGAAGCTTTGGAACAAGCACAAGCTGAACTTGCACAAGAAGAATTTGTCCTTGAAGGACTCAAAGCAAAACAAGCCCAAGAGGAAGAAGTTCTTGCAATGATTCAAGCTCAACTTGACGACTTGAAAGCTCAAGAAGAAGCTGTTCGTGCAGAGATTACTAAAATCGAAGCAAGCATCAAAGAGTTGGAAACTCTCCTTGATAGTCTCATTCATGCTTCTGAGAACTACGAAGTTGCAAAAGAAGAGTACGAAAAAGCTCTTGAGGCTCACCGCCTAGCTCTTCAAACTCTTGAAGCAGAACAAGCCAAACTAAAAACTCTTCTCCAAAACCAATTGGATGCCAAAGCTCAGTACGAGGCTGTTCTACTTGCATATCAGAAAGCATATAATAAACCTCAAGAATCATTGAACCATAGACATGATTCTAAGGTAGAGAATATAGAACATAAACTGGTAACAGATAAACCTAGAACTGCTCTAAGTAATCCAGCTTATACCTATGTTGGCAATAAACCTAGATATGGTGTCAATACGACTTTACCAAATACAGGTTCAGAGGATAGTACTTTCTTAATTGGTTTAGGAACCATGATTATGGGATTGTTTACAACAAAATTACGTAGAAAAAGTGAGTAAACGTAGTAATAAACTATAAACAGATAATAAGGCTGGAGGCAAAATATTAAATGGTATTTAAACTTCAGTCTTTTGATCTTAAAAAGGAGTAATTGATGAATGAAGAGAAATGGGTAGAGATATTTACAGAAATTAATGATCGTATACCAACTGACGAAGAAATTCAAGCTGGGATTCAGGCTGGAGAAATTACTGAATCAGGAATAATAGATAATTCTTTAGAATCTACACAAACTGACTCTCAAACGAGAAATGATGAAGATTTATCTCAAGAAGTTGAAGACGTACAAGATAAACAAGAGTTCAGTAATGATTATACTTTTTGTAGTTCATGCGGAACAAAGAATTCTGTTAATGATGAACGATGCACGAATTGTGAAAAAGTTTTAAAACAGACCAACGAGAATGTTTTTTACTCTACACTTAAAAATAATAGTTTATTTAAATATCTAAAATATTGTTATGATACTCAAAGATGGGGTATTTTAATTTATTTTAGTCTAGCTATGTTTATTCAAAACTATATATCTATCTTCGCTATATTATTTACAGTATTTTTACTATCTAAGAAAGGTCAGTCATTAATTTGTTGGATAGCAGGAGCGAAAAAAATAGAACGAACAGACTATAAGGAAATAGTTCAACAACCTATAAACGAGATTATTAAAAAAGCGAGACAGATGGGATTAAACTTGCCTGAAGATATTGAAATTCGTATAATTCACAATCAGATTCCAGGAGCTTATGCAATAGGTATGAACACAATTATTGTTACTGATAGCTTATTGGAAAACCCATATTACTTAGAACCAAAGATTATGTTTGAGCTCCATCGAATCCATAACATGGGTCCAAATCTATTATCTGTAGTTGTTGGTTCAAATTTCTTATTAATTTTTGTTTTACTAATTTTACTAGTAACAACCTTATTCGGAGGTTTTAGAAAAAATTATGGAGACAGTAGAAACTCATTTTGGACAGGAAGCTCGGAAGCGAAAGAGGGAGCCATTATATTTTACGGTTCTATACTACTAATAATGACTTTAATAAGTTTCTTTTACATGTTTGTGAAATCGATTGTAAAACGTGATGTACTTCTTTCAGATCAATATATGGCTTCTATAGGCCTTGGTGAGACTCATTGTCTATATTTAGATACTTTATCAGAGATTGATGATTCAATAGCTAAACGTATATGCTCTTTAGGTTATCCGAATAAAGATAAGCGAATTAGTATTTTGCAAGAGAATTATAATGTAAGATATACAGGGGTGTAAGGTTATGAATAAAGAAGAATGGCTATCTCAGTTTGAAGAGAAATACAATAGAAAGCCAAGTCCGGCAGAGTTTATTGCAGCAAAGAAGAATAATGAGTTTAATGTAGAAAATAGTAAAGATATAGAGTATAATAATGCCGAAGTTTCTTCCATATCAATGGATACACTTGATAGTGAGATAAAGTTAGCCGAAACTTATCTTGATAGAAAAGATTTAGAGAAAACTAATTCTGAAAATATTACTGTTAACGAGGAAAATGTGCAAGAACATAAAAAAGAAATAGAAGAAGATAAGATTTTTTGTGTTAAATGTGGTAAATCAAATTTTAGAACAAGCGATTACTGTGTTTCTTGTGGTTCTAGAGTTAATAATTCTAGCACGATGAATTCTTTTATATCAGATATTTCAGAAAAGTTCTTCACAGTTAGTTCTATAGCTGGGAAAAAGACCAAGGAATTAACTAAATCGTTACAAGTAAATACACAGATTTATACAGAGAATAAGAAACGTGAAAAACTTCTCTTGGTATTAGGCAATGCATATTACAATAGTAGGGAAACTAGGTTGGATGATCCTTTTGCAGAACTAATTGAAGAAATACATAAAATTGATATTTCTATAGAACAATTGAGAGATTTCGAATAAAGAGAAAGATTAACAGAATGAAATTTTTTTGGAAGATGTTCATAACCTTTTTAAGTATATTCTTTGCTATCAATATTTCTAATATATATGCGGACGAAACTGGCCCTGTGGTAGTGCAAGCAATTGTTCAAGAAAATTACACACAAGAGATTACAGTACTTTTAGTAAAACCAGATACAGAAGAAGTCGTAAAAACTCTAAAAATCAATAAAAATAATAATTGGGTTCAAGAGACTAATATTCCACTAGGTGAATATAAAATGAGAGTATACGGTGAAGGCTTAGTTGCTAGATCGATAACACAACTTAAGGCAACATATATGGTTAAAAAAGTTATAAAGAATCCTTCAGTACGTGAGAAACCTTGTTTTGTTGTTATAGAGGGAGATAAAAAATTTATATCTACTTACTATGGTCTAGTTGATTTTCAGAGAAAAGATGGAAGCTACTTAAAGGGAAATTATACTAATGATGAACTGGACAAGTTATATCAGGAAGCTATAGGAACTCAGACTGGTATGTTCGGTTCCAACAAAGAACATAAGTCTACTACAGAGAAAGAATCTACAGAAAATACAACAAGTAAAGAAACGGAGCTAAAAGATAGTAACGAAAACATAGAAGAAGTTGATAAAACTGATGGACGCGATTATAGTAGCAAAATGCTATCAAATGAAATGCAACTCATTATTTTTATAGTTTCAATCGTATTGCTATCTGCAGTTTTTATTATCATTACATTTTTAAAAAAGAATAAAAAAATTTAAGTATTTTTTTAAATAGGTCTCACAAGAAGTTCTTAATGGATAGAATCGTGGTTTTATACTTGTTTCTATGAGGCCATTTGTTGAAATAAAAAGTTCTATAATTCCTACATTTATTTTATCAATTGTAGAAGTTATAGAACTATTTTTTATGATAAAAATATAATGATGTTTGAAAATTTTTAGTTCGCTTGTGCAATTAATTTATATGCATAGGATTTTTGAAACTCTTCAGGTCGATTGTGTCCAAGCGCCCGCGATACAATTAAACAAGCCTTCCTATCAAGGACAACGCCTTTTAATTCCCCTCGTAGATAAATTTTTTCTTTTTTATCTTTGATATCTTTGGGATCTCGCGCGACAAGAAGATAAAGACGTTTTGCGTATTCTGCACGATATTTATGAGGTTTTAAAGCAGTTGGAACTTGAAATACACGCTTTTTACCAGCTAGTTTAAATTCTTCAACAAGCCTTTCTAATTCTTCTTTGTCTCGCGTAATAATCGGAACCCAACGATCTCGTGCTCCTTTTGATTTATGTTTTTTACCAATAATTTTAAGATAATATTGGCCATCCTCACGTTGGTAGAGGGAGTCTCCAGTAATAGCTTTTAATTCATTTTTACGTAACCCAGTAGCAGATACGATTAAGAACCAGCGATTATTTGTTTCTTCAGACATCCTGTCGTCATTAGACTTCAAACGATTATTCTTTTTGTCGGCTCGATATCGAATATCCGTTGCAATAAAAGTAGTGGAAGATACACCTAAAACTTTGGCTAATGCTGCTTTATAGGTTGACTGGGTTGGAGCAGAAAGCCCTGATTTCTTACAATGTTCTAAGTATTGATTCACTAAGTCAATCCATCCCTCAATATCGTTAGATTTATCAAGAGCTTCTAACTCTTCGGCAGTAGCTGTTGTGGCAACAAAGGAAGCGAATCTGCTCCAGGAACCAGCGTAGTTATGAAGAGTTCGGTCGGTATGGATTAAATGAATGTCCTCTCCCGTTTTTTTGGATTCATTTCGTTTGATACCCTTTCCTTTTTTAAAGCGCGTGACTAGATTAGTTAGTCCTTTTGATTGGACGAATTGTTTACGGCCTTCGAAAGTAGTTAGAGAATCCATCTGTTGTTTCTTAGCTTTCTCTTTAGCTTCTCGTCGTTCAGCACGACTACGTCTCTTCTTTGCCATAGTTCTTTCCTTTCTATTGTAGATTGTTTACTTTTAAAGAAGATCTTAAGAAAATTCTTAAGGTCTTTTTTAATTCAAGTTGAAGTAGTGCAGTGACTTAAGCTTATATTCACTGATGTAGTATCTTCCCTTTGCTGAGGGCGCTTCTTAATTGATGGCTAAGAAGATAACCAAGTCATTTTACAACATGACAAGTTGACTCAATTTAAATAAGATGTAGAGTTCCATCTTGCAGATAAAAATCTGTTGTTTTTTCTTGTTAGTCTTTTTTCAGGTTTAAATGCTCTGAATTTAGCGACTGAGCTAAGCTAGTTTTTGTATTTGATTTTTAGACTTTTGTTATTTACTTTAGTTTTTATACTTTGATTTTTTACTTTGTTATGATCAAAAAATTTTTTTAACTGCTGTTGACATTACTTTTATTATCTATACATTTATTTTTTATTGGTAAATGAAATACAAAAATTGGTTCCTGTTATTTACTTTCGTTTTTTACTTTTATTCTTTACTTTGTTACGATCAAAAAATTTTTTTTAAACTGCTATTGACATCTCTTTTATTATCTATACATTTATTTTTTTTAGTTAATGAAATACAAAACTGGTTCTTTCCTAACCCAGCTTAAACCTACTGTTTCCAAGATAGCTACCTCCTTTCAAATATAAAAAACGTAGCTATATTAGTTACGTCTCTACTCAATCAATTATCTAGATATTATTAGTATGCCATAAATCATAAAATAAAAAAATTAGGATAAGATTTTTTTACGTTATTCACTTTTACCTAGTACTGTGTGTTTAGCGTGACTTACACATACGTTCCTGTCAACGCTAAACACACAGAAAAATCAGAATTGTAAAAAAATTGAGGGATGAGAGAAAGAGGAAAAACTACAAAAAAAATTAATAAGAGAAACAACTTATGTATCGTTTTTTCTTAATTATTTTTTTTTATTTTGGAATTTATGGCATACTAAAATTATAATAATACTTACGGAGGAAACCACTATGTTTCTCAAAAACTATTCACTTATTAGCTATATTCTCTATAAAAATCGTAGAGAATTCGAAAACTCATTTGATTGCTACCCCAAAAAGACAGTGTATGAGTTCCATATCAGGGAGTCTACAGGAGGAATGAAAATTAGACAAAAAGAACATAATGCAATTCATGTTAGCCTATTTTCTAATAGTGGAAGTTATATTACACTTTACTTAAGGAATTTTACGCCAGAAGATTTGGTGGCTGTGATGAATTCATTAATCAAGCAGAAGAAAGAACTTGGATATGAGCGGTTGATTTGCTTGTTATCAGAGCTCAAAAATGATGAACGCTTAAGTTTATTAATGAAGTTATCCAAAATGAAATAAACATACTGGGACCAAGCAAACTGCACCCCAAAAGTTAGACAGAAAAAAACTAACTTTTGGGGTGTAGTTCAGTCCCTCTTCCTTTAAAAATCCGAATCATCATTTTTATTTCAAATAAGGTAGTGATTCGGTTGATTTATATTGCAATGTAGTGAAATTTAGAATTTCAAAAATCGCTTTGAATCAAGGTCTATACCGTCTAGTGACGTGTAGTGAATCCCTATTTTACTTCTATAAATAACAAACAGGGCAGAGCATTATATCATATAGAAATTTCAATGTTCTTAAGAGGTGGAACTAGTCAGTCCGCTAAGTATAATAAGAAAAGTAGAAAATCCTATAAGGATATTGACGATCTAGTCGATTTTGATAGACCTGTTCACATAGTTCCCCATATGTTCCGACATAGTTTTGTTTCAGTCATGGCTGATAAGATTGTAAGCCTAAACGTTATTAGAGAGTTTGAAGGACATTCAGAAGATAGTAGAGATATAGAAAAAATCTATCTTCATGTCATGCAAAAAGGAAAACATAAAATTGAACAAGCCATGATAGATTTAGCTAAAATCATAAAATGAGTAATAGTTGTGGTTATTGATTCAGTTTCATTAAAAAAATGATATGATAGTGATATAAAGTATCAATTAGGTGTAGGTATGATAAATAGACAAGCTAAGAAGTTTTTTGATTATTATTTAAAAATAGTTGCAACAGAAGAATATCAATCTTATTATCAAAGACATGAGCAGGAAGGATTAGAATTTCATAAAAAGTGCATTGAAGAAAAACATCCCGAATGGAGGACACGGACAGACTATTTTGATGAATTCTCAATTGGTGAGTTTATTATTTTAGATACACTTTCAAATGAGGGTGTTAATAAATTAACGAAGCGTTTATATTCGTTGCCAAAGTCGAAATTTAAAGTGAAAAATTATTATAAAAAACCTACTATATTTAAAAAATACGACTATGTCCATTTAGAATATTTAAGGCATGGAGTCGGAATTTTTGCTGAAATTGAGATAATTGGAGATAATTTTTTCAGCAGTATTGAAATAAGTTGGGCGACGGTAAATAATTATTATGCTATTTTTCAATATAGATTTCATTTAAAACAAGTATTGACAGAGTCTAATCTTCAATTATTTATTTCTGATAATATCAAAAACTTGAGTAAAAAAGATTACATTAATTGGTATATTCTGGATGATGAGGACGATAAGCTTAATTATCTATCTATTGATCAGATGACAAATGAACTTCCTTCTTTGATATGTCAACATTACATAACTACGTTTTTATATAGCGAAAATGGGAAAATGAACAAATTAATTAATCTAACAGTTGCTTTTTGAAAAGACAAAGTTGATATAGATAAAATATACTTCGGGGATATTAGTTATAGTCTATATAATAAAAAAGGCAATTACTATATTTCAAATAGTTTTAATGATAGTGATTATGTTCTATACTCAGGAAATAATTTCATTCCTAGATTTAGTATTTTAGGGTCTATATCACAATATGGGAACGAGCTCTATTACTTATTATTTGGAGAGCGAGAGCTTCACATTTTTGAAAGAGATTTTTCGAAATATGTATCAGGAAGAAAGAACATAATGTTTAATAAGAATTTTTTAAACCTTTTGAAAAAGATACAAAGCCTATCGGAGTCAGAAAACAGAATAGATATTTCTAATTTTAAAAAAGACTTTGAAGATTCTTGGACTATATTTGTATCAAATGACGAAGTTCAGCTAGAAAATTTATTTCATAAAAATTTGTCATATTATCGAAATGTAATTAAAGAAAATTATTCCTATTTGAATATGCTTACTGAGATAAATTACACAAAGACAAATACCATAAGTTCTATCATTGCTACCATTATATCTGTTATTGCACTCCTAAAGTGATATAATCAGTTAAAATTCAGTTATTTTGCTAAAATTAAAAGAAAAAAGCCTTTGAAATGCTGATTTCATAGGCTTTTTATATATCTAATCACTTCACTTCTATAAAAAAAATAAATAATTTCTATTTTAGCTGTTAGAAACGTTGGTACATCAATGTTTTTAGAATGCTACATAATAAAAGGTAGAGTGAATGGTAGAGTAGTAAAAATAGTTGTTATCCTAGTTGATTAAAAAAATCTCTGATTTCCTCATCTTTTATAAAATAATATATAATTTTCCCCTCTCTTCTAGTGTCCAAGATGTTTTGATTGGCTAGTTTACGAAGATGGTGGGAGGCAGATGCCATACTGAGATTTAATAAACAGGCTATATCGCAGACACAGAGTTCTTCGACGGCAAGGAGATAAAAGATGATATTTATCTGTTTATTATCGGTAAATTTTGATAAAATGCGAAGTGATTTTTGGACTTTTTCCTTTTCAAGGTAGTTCGTTGCGGTTGTAACATTTTGTTGATTTATAACATCCACTTGACAGATACTATCTTTTTTCATAATTTTTTCTCCTAGCCGAACACAGTCCTTAGCATGTCAAAGCTGTTGTTTTCAATCAGGATATACATCCCCAATCCTAAATAAACAACGGCAATAAACCATCTGCTATATTTTTCCAAAGTTTCTCCAACAGAAGGGACTTGTGCCAATTTTTGGGCAGAAAAAACCAAGAGATAAATCATGACTAGAAAAGTAAGTAAAGCCACTATCAAATTCGCTAAATTTAAGGTAATAAAATATGGGACAAAAACACCAATATTGTCAGCACCACAACTAGCAAAAGTAATCATAGCTACTAGAAAAATCAGGTTTTTATCATCTTTGCGCAAACCATCTTTTGCAATAGCTTCTCCATCAGAATCTCCTAAAAGCAAAACTTTGAGTCCTAGGAAAATTGGAATCAAACCGAGCAAACCTAAAATCTCTTTACTAGGAATATAATTTAAGACAAATGCAAAAAGTAAACTTAGCAATATTAGACTAACAGAGCCTAGAAATTGTCCTAAATAGATGTTAATGATGTCTTTTCTGCTTTTTCTTTTGGCAAAAAATAACATTAGGATAATAAGTAAGTCTACGGCTGTCCCAGAATACAGGATTATTGAAGTAACAACATTTTGAACCATAAAACACCTCATTCAAATATATTTTTGAATGTATTTTAACATTAAACTTTGTAGATGTCAACTTCAGCTCCATCAAAATATAGATAAGAAGGTAGTGTACCAAACATTAAAAAGCCCTGCCATCGAAATGATAGCAGGGCTTAACTTCAATATCCAGATGATATATTTATCTAAAAAAGGTAGAGAAAAAGGTAGAGATTGGACTGAAATATAGTGAAATGTATTAAAATTGAAAAAAGAAAAAACGCTTGAAATCAGCGTTTTTCTTATGTATTGATTCGTATTGAATGCTTACGTCACTTCTGTAATTATCAAGTATTACAACCTATATTACTTTTAATATTTTAGCAAATAATTCTTCTAACTTCCCTAAGTCTCCATAGACAGTTCCGTCCATATAAAGGTTGTAAACTTCATCATCTTGTTCTACTCGTATTTGTGCAGAATACCCTTTTAATAGTGCTAAGGAACGGATAACTTCTCGTTGAGTTCGTCCATTTCCTTCTCGAAAGGGATGGAAATAATTAAGATTATCAAGAATTTTTGCTAAATGTTTAATGATTTCATCTTTTGAGTTGGCAGTTTGATGATAGGAATGAATGAGATGATTTATATAAGTTTCTGCAACATTAAACGACTGTATCGACATAAAAGGATTACCACTTTTAGAGATATTCACCTTACGATATTGTCCTGACCAGGCATAAACATCTTGAAACAAATAGTTATGAATGGCTAAAATATTACTCATGGAATAGACTTCAATGGCTTTCAAGCGCAAGTCTGCAAGTCTTTTAGTAACGAATAAGTGTTCATTTCGATAGGCTTCTTCAATATTTGTAACATTTTGTTTGTTGATTAAGACTGTGGAATTTGGATAGGTATATTGGTGATTAGGGTCAATGTACTTATATCCTTCGTATTGATTTTTAACCAATATTCAATTCCTTTCGTCTATTGACAACATAAGTTTTTAAATCAATCACATCTTGAACAGTAGGTTCATAATTTTCAATCATTGATGATCCAATAGCATACCAGACGGTATCGAAATCTGAAAAATTATCAAAAGGAATCCCTAAAATTGTTAATTCTTCTTTATTTACATCAAGAGTCATGTCACATCTCCTTATATAATGTTACCTTTATTATACCATAAAATCGGTATTTTTACCTAAAGGGATAGAGACTATAAGATGTATTATGTTTAATGTAGATTTATGATAAAATAGTTTTATTATAAAAAGAAATAACAGAGGTATAGCATGGAGCCATATATTACAGAAGCTTTAGTAAAAGCAGGGATTGAATTGGGAACTCTAACATTTAAGGGAACAACAACACTAGTGAATAGTAAAATTCAATCATTAAAGGAAGAACGTAACGCCGATAAATTACGAAATACTTATGATGAAATTGTAAATGAGTTACTTTCGGAACGAGAACAGGCAATCAGAATTGCTCAGGCATATAAAGAAGAATATGAAAAAGTACATATTGATGATAAAGATATTGAGTATTTGCACAACACTTTAGAACGGGTTATTTCTCTTCTATCTTCATTTACTAATGTTGAAGATGGGAAAGAAGATTCAATGAAACAATTGGTTGCTCTACTTAATAAGGATACTTTAAAGACTATGCAACTATTAGGATTTAATTACAAGGAGGCAATAGGAGAACCTTTAACGGAGGTTTGCTCAAATGCTATAAGAAATACATTAGGAAGTCTATCATCTAAGAAAAACGTACGTAACAAAAGATAATTGAACCAATGGTGTGAACTTTTTGGTAAAATCTAGCTCAATTTGTGTATTTTTAGGGTAAAATTCACACCATTCAACTGAAATTGATTCAAATTAGATGAAATTCTGTTTTCTGTAAATGTGGGAAAACATTGATTTTAAGCGGATATTGAAACTTATTCAAATAAAAATGTTTCCAACCAGGTCTTAAGAAAGCTCGTAAAGCATCACAATTCTCAAAACGTTAATCAATACGATTATATCAATGTTTACAGACATTCAAGAATTTACTCTTGGATGTCTTTTTTTGTTTCAAAAAATCAAAGTTCACCCCAAAATTTCTATCATTGATTCTTGAGATGATAACATGAAAGCCCACTAGATTTACACTATGCCATTTTACTTGAGTATTTACACAAAACTTTTGACAGTACCGAACAATTTCAAAAGAAACAAGCTATTTTATTTCGCAACACATTTGATATTAATAGAATGTATTTTATGAAAATGGTATAATTGTGAAAAATAGATTAAAATTTAAGGAGAGTTCCTCATGTTTGAAGAGATACAAAACTATGATGGTGAATCATATTCATTTGATATAGATTCATCGCCTCGAGTGTTTGAATTATATAAAAAGATTTATTCTAAAAATATACAAAAAAAATATCGTATAGCTTCCCCTACATTTTTTAAATATGATAAAGAAAGAGCCCGCTATATTAACATGCCGGAAGCAGATTATCAAAATAGATTATATGCATTGCCAGTTACTGTATCTTCAAAAAAAACTATTTTAATTAATGATAGTCCATATGAATTATATGATGCAGTAGAGAGATTATCAGGAGATTGTTTTTTTAATTTTAATAGTAACAAAATATATAAGTTTAAAAAATATGATGGAATTGATGAAAAAAAGTTAGAAAAATGTAGTAAAATGCATTATTCAATATATAATATGGTATTGTTACAAACTGTAGGTAATATGCAGAAGAGTAAGCAGCAAGGATTAAAACTTTCTAATGTTGAGTATGAGAAACTTGATAGAGGAGATACTTTTGTTTACCTGTTAAATGAATTTTATGAAAATGGAAATGATGAGATTCTACAATCATCTTCTAAAAACAATAAGGAGAGTCTGAAAGAATATTTGAATAGTTTTAGTTTAGAAGAATACTGTTGTGAAATGCTTCAAATTGACGATTATGATTTTATAAAAAAACTTATTAACAATGGTGGGAAAAAGATAGATAGTATTAATGTAAACAATTATTTAGATATAGCTATTGAATTTTGGGAAAAGAGAAAAGCAACAATAGATACATACATCAATAAATAACTGACAGTATAAAGATTGTGAATAATTTTACGCTTTTATATTAATTTTATAAATTGGGTAATAAGTAAAAAAGCTATTAAGTGAAAAAGGAAAGAACTTAGTAGCTTGAGAGTAGGTCTATCTAATTAGATAGACAGAAGTAAAGAAAAGTTATTTTGTTGGAAAGATCCCTCTTCTCAGAGTGCCAAAGTTTAGCAAGGTGCTTTGTGTCAATTACCATCGCTTTCCCAGTCAAGCTCTTTAGGGATTCATAATCATACCCAAGGTATTCTATTACGCCCTTTAGCGAAGCCAGTTCACTTTACTATACGGGAAAGTGCGAAAGTCCGAAATGCGTGGAAGCCCATAAAATATTTTATATCTTCACTTCATCCATAAACAGACTTGATTTTTCTTACCAAAACATTTACAATAAAGGTACGAAGTTTATGTGTAGTTCTGATGGTCAGTCCTCTGGTTGTCAGACGCGCTTTTTATTTAATTGTCAATGATCATAATGCCGATAGCTAGGTATTATTATTTTTAAATCCGATATAACCATCAGCTATATTTATATTATATAACCATTAGTTATATTTATCAAGAGATTGTTTTAAAAAGTTAAAAATATTTTTAGAGGTCAAAAATGGAATTTTCGGAACGCTTAAAAACCCTTCGGAAAGAAGCCGGACTCACTCAAGTTGATGTAGCTGAAAAACTAGGAATTTCCCAACCAGCTTACGCTTCTTGGGAACGTGGAGTAAAAAAACCAACACAAGATAATTTAGTTAAGATAGCTCAAGTTTTGAATGTATCGGTGGATTACTTAGTTGGAAATTCAGATAATACAGAAGATGAATTAGATAACATTGAGTTGCTTTTCCGTATGAACTCAAAAGGATTGACTGATGAGGAAAAGGAAATTTTTAAGAAAGAGTTGATTGAGTTTATGGAAGAAAGGAAAAAGGCTTTTGAAGAAGCACGATAACATAATTCGAGAGATAATAAGTCTATACAGAATAAAAATAGCACACAAAAAAAGAAAATATCTAATAAAAACACATCTAGAGGAGAGTAGAAAATTTTCTAATTTTAATTTGTCGCCTTTATTTGATCGAAAAGACATAATACTAGAGAATTACTTAGTTTCAGATATTTTATATTGTTATTTTTGTATGGAATTTAGTATCTCAGAAAATAAACAGGCATTTTATGCAAATACACTAGTCAGATTATTAGGTTCATTTCTTGACTTGTATGCGCAAGTTTTAAATAATTTTTATGATTTAGAATTAAATCCTCTCAGAAAGTATATTGCACCCACTATATTTTCAGAAGGAATTGTTACTCAAGCAATAAATGGTGTTAAAGATTCTGATAAAAAATATAAATCAGTAAGTCTTAATACAGTTATCAAGAAAATAAAAAGTAAGTATCAAACAAATGAATACTTCGAAGCAATTGAAAAAATTCTAGACGAAGATGAAATACAATCTATGAGCATATTAAGGAATTATGAGACTCACTATCAGCCTATTTTTTCTAAATATAATCAAAGCTATAGGTTTGATAGTAATGGCTTGTATAATAAAAGTTTTTCTACAAATGGCTCTATTTATGATAAAGGTGAATTTGATAAATTCAAGGAACTTTCACAAAAAGTAATTAATTTATATTTAAGTCTAGTTTACTATTTTAACAAAATACTATTTGATAGAAAATTAATAGAACATGACAAAAAACCGGAAGAGGTATACATTCTTCAATGTCCCGGATGTTCAGAAAAATTTTTATTTACGGAACTTCAAAAATTGACTTATGATTATGGTTTAAGCATTAGCATAGAACATAAAGAATGTTCTTCAAAGAATTGTCTTACATGGACTAACAAAAAAATGAATGTTCACCCTGAGAGGTATACTCAGATGATGCTCCAAGAGTATGAAGTAATGAACAATGGCGAATTAAAGATTTATAACGACAAAGGCGAGGAGATATTTCTTTAAACAATATTTTTAAAAATAATATTTAAATATTCTAAGTAGACAATTGTCTACTTACTTTTATACAACAAACTAAACCTTTATGGTTTAGTTTGTTTGCGATTTATACTTAAAGGAGGAGGTAGCATTCTTTGGATGAATTGTATACAAGAATAAGTAAGTCTACAAAACATGTGTTATACTAGTACATGAAGGATAACGATATTTCATTATTAAATTATAATTTCAATTACTTCTTTCAACATTATGTTCAAAAATATCAAATTCAAGTGATTAGTCACCACTTCTCAAGTCATAAGATTGAAGGATTGACTGTTATTGATGAATTAGGTATTAGTTTTTCTTATGAAAAGGATAATCCAATTGTAAAGCAGAATTTTACTCTGTGTCATGAACTAGGGCATTTCATACTTAAGCATGAAGGCACTTATTTTGCTGAATCTATTGATAATCAGGAGAATCTACTAGAGCGAGAAGCGAATATTTTTTCTGCTGTAGTATTAATGCCTGACATTGTTTTGTTATCTAAGATCTATTATAGTTGCGACACCTTTCAACACATTCAAAATAGTCTGGATGTTTCAAAGCAGGCATTGTTCTTTCGCCTTTTAGATCTTCTTAGAGAGTATTATCCCGAACAAGAAAGTACCATTAAACAAGCTATCGATGCTTATATTGATGGGCAAAATGCTTCTCTACTCCTTTTGTTTCACGGCATCAAAGAACAGATTATAAAGGAGCTCAACAACTACCAGACTTCTCTAATCAATAAGATAGAGCGATCTGTGAGCAAAAGGGGCTTCGTGACTAGTCAAGAATATCCCGAACTTTTAAAACTAGAGAACTGGAAAGCAATAAAGACTTGCCATGATAATCTAAAAGTATGGCTCATTTATGACAAAGGAAAATCTATAGCTTATGTTTGGGATAAAAATAGACTAACAGACAAAGAGGCAAAGCAAAAAGCCGAATTGAAACTATTATTAATGTGAGAAAAACTATGTATCAACCAGAAAAACTAAAGATTCGTAGAAAAGAGCTAAAAATGACTCAAAAAGATATTGCGGATCGATTAGATATTAGTTATCAAGCCTATTCCGCATGGGAACGTGGAGTAAAAAGACCATCTAGGGAAAAAGTAGAGCGGTTAGAGCAGATTCTAAATGTCCCAAAAGGTTATTTTACTGAGGTCGAAATCGTTCGACTATATAATACTTTATCGGATGAAGGTAAGAATAATGCACTTAGTTATGTCAGAGGCCTAGTTCAAAAAGAAAAATGTAAGAACGTTGTTTCAATATCAGAAAAACTATACGAATACCATGTTTACGAACAAATGTCTGCTGGTATCGGTTCATCGGTGTATAACGATCAAAACTATGATACTGTCTATTTTGATGAAGGACTAGCCCACGATTTCGCTTCATGGATTTCTGGTGACTCAATGGAACCCAAATATCAAAATGGTTCTGTGGCTCTTATTCGTGAAACAGGGTTTGATTACGATGGTGCAGTATATGCAGTAGTCTGTAATAATCAAACATACATTAAAAGAGTTTACCAGGAAGAACAGGGTTTACGGTTAGTTTCTATCAATCCAAAATATCGAGATATTTTTCTTTCGTATGATGAAGATCCTAGAATTGTAGGTATTATTGTTGGGAATTTCTTACCTGTTGAACAGTAGTATTATTAATGTAAAATAATAATAGTGTATTTTTTTGTTTATGGAGATTGAAAATGAGAAAAGAAAATAATGAAATAAAAAAGGCATATGATGAATTACTGAAAACTAAAAATAAATGTGGGAAATATAGTAAAACATTGTTTCACATCCATACCCCAGTATCCCATGATTACAGATTGTTTAAAGTTTGGAACGATTTATCTGAGAAAGAATGGAACAAACTAGCTATAGAAGATTATCTTTTAGAAGTTAAAAAAAATAAGCTTTTTCCAGAGGAATATTTTAAAACAAAAGATGGTGATAGCATTATTTATAATAACTATCAAAAAAATGGTTTTGAAGATGAAAAAGAGCAAATATCATTTTTGGTAGTTGCTCAGAGTTTATATCGAGAAAATATTTCAACAATAGTGGTTTCTGATCATAATACAATTTCAGGAATTAAGAAAATGGAAAAAGCTATAAAAATTGTATCTGAATTGAATATCAATAAAGGTAAGGAATATATTGAAGTAATAAATGGGGTGGAAATTTCATGTGCTGATAGAATACATGTTCTTGTAGCTTTTCCAAATGAGAAAAGTGAAATTATCAAAAAATGGCTAGAAGAAAACCTTATGGGTATTAAAGAGGGTTCATATAAAGCTAGTTTAGATGTTATTGACACTTTTAATAAGGAAGAATTTATCACTTATATTGCTCATATAAATAGTTCGGATATATTTAAAGATGGAAAACTCTTTACTAATGCTTATAAGAAAAAATTATTTTCGAAAGAATATTTGAAGTATATTGGAGTTTCAAATAAAGACAGTATTTCAAATGTAAGAAATTACATTTCCAAAATAAATAAAGGCGTGAATCCATTTTTTATTCTGGATAATGATTCACATTATATTGAAAATCATTCTATTAATCCCATGTGGATAAAATTCAGTAAGAGAAGTTATAAACAATTGAAAGAATCTTTATCAGAGTATGATGTTACAGTAAAATTAGACAAACCAAATAAAAAAATAAAAAAAGTTATACGAGGTATATATTTACCTACGAATAAAGAGGCTTTTTTGTCAAGTAATAAGAAATTTAAAATTTTGTTTTCCGACTCATTAAATAGCATTATAGGAGGAAGAGGGACTGGGAAAAGTACTATTTTAGAATTAATTCAATTTGTTCTTTCACAAAAAGCTGACTCAAAACAGAAGTTAGAATTTTTATCTAAACATTCAAAAGTCTATTTATGGTATGAAATGCTTGAAAAACAATACATAATTGAGTTGAATCTCCCTAAACAAAAGGAGAATGAAGACATCTATGATTTATATCAAGTTAGAACAAGAAGTACTGATAAATATTGGTTTCATGAAGATAGAATAAAATCAAAGATAATAGAAAATCATTTATTAATTTATGAAATTCTAGATGATGAAAAAATTATTAAAGTACCAAAAAGAAAGAAAGAATCATTACTTAATGAAATGTTTGATAGTAGATATTCTGTTAACGAATTAGTTAATTCTGCGAGTAGTGGCAAAATAGATGATTTTCTACGTGGTACACTTTTCAAGGATAGAAAGAACAAAAAATATATCTTCTCCGAAAAAATTGATAAAATAGAAAAGATAATTCCAGCAATTGAATCTGCTGATGAGAAATTAAGTAAACAATATAATTTTATAAATTCAATTATTGATAATTTTAATAACCAACAAACGGGGAATTTACAAATTGTTTATAAGCAGGAACTTAAGTATCTTTTACCGGACCACTTTGAAACATGGTTTTTCCCACCAGGAAAAAATTTAAAAAGGCCTTTCAAAGGGTACATGCTGTCCTGTGAAGATATTATTGACTACTTATCATTTGTTTTTGATAAGATAGGATTTACAAATTTTGTAAAAATGATGAATGATAGGGAAATTTTTTATGAGAATCAACTAATTCAAATTGCAAATCAGGGGAACTCTAATTTAATTTATCCCGATTTGTCTTTAATAACGGTTAAAAATTCAAATGTACATGATGTTTTTGATGAAATTTTCAACATTTGGGACAAACTAGATCTATTTAGCATAGAAGACTACTTGAAGGATACATATAATAATTGTGAAAAGCTCTCTTTAGAATTCAATATTAACTCGAAGGTTACAGATAAAAATAAGAAAGCAATTTTTAAAGATGTTACTAACTTAAGTTTAGGTCAAAAAGTGGTTGCAATGCTTGATTTTATTCTTGCATATTCTGAATTAACTGATGATAATCGTCCATTGCTAATTGATCAACCAGAGGATAACTTAGATTCCAGATATATTTTTAATAATTTGGTCAAAATATTACGAGATGTAAAATCAAATCGTCAAATTATTATTGCTACACATAATGCTACAATTGTGACAAATGCATTGTCAGATTTAGTTATATTAATGAAATCTAATGGTGAACATGGGTGGATTGAAAACTCCGGATATCCAAGTGAAGATAAAATAAAAAAATATATTGTTGATTATCTTGAAGGTGGAATAGAATCTTTTAAACATAAAGTTAAAATATATAAAAGTATTATTTAATTAAAATAGTTGAGTCATAGTTTTTTGATTTAAAGAAATTCTTTCTACAATAGTTGTTAATTAGAAGAATTATTTTCCTTTAAAATATAGTAATAAAAAGGGATATTTGCTATTCATTTCACCAATTTTATTTATATTTAAGCATGCTAAAGTAAGCCCAACTTTATCTCTATTATATGACTTTACAAAAAGAAAAGCCCTCAGAAGCTTGGGTTCTAAGAACTTTGTCTTCAATCTGAAAAAGTATATTTTTAATTTAAAAAACATACTTTTTGTAATACTAAATTTTATATAATAGATACAATTACTTTTAAAACACTTCTTCCCTATCCATAGGTGGATAGGGTTTTTCGTTGTTCATTACACGTTCTAAACATTCAATACTAGATCTTAGGTGAAACATTTCATGTTTTCTATATTTTTCATCCTGTGAGTTTAATAGTTCGTTTAGGTGACGTCTAATATGCCAAATGGCTTTTCTAATATTTGCTTCTTTTAAATTATTCATGAATCCATTGTATAATAAAATATAATCCAATTTCTTTGATTAAGCTAATTTGTATGAAATATAAGCTAATCAGTTAAAAATAAGCTTAAAATTTTTTTGAAGTAATCTATTTAGCACAAAAAACACCTATTCGGTAAAATAGGTGTGAATGATGTTATTTATATCCATATTGTTTTAGTGCGTTATTATATGCTTCGCTACCTTTAAGATAGTAAGCGTGCTTAACTCCGCTAATATCAACGGACAAGACACCATCTTTAAATGAATATTCTTCTGTTCGACTTGCAATATTTTATCCAGTTAATTCGATCGTATTCTTTTGTTTGTTAATGATAAAGCAGTCAGTCTCTCCTTGGCCAATAGAAGCGCTTTCTTATTTTATAGTAAACGCTAACTCGTTTCTTTCACTTGAGTTCTAATAATACTCACCCTCTAAAGATTGGTAGTTGTTTTTAGAGCAAGCAATTAATGTTATTATTGATAATGAAAGTAGTATTCCTATTAATTTTCTCATAATCTTTGCCTCCTTCTATAATCTTAATTATACCAAAATAATATTACAATAATATGTCAGTGTCTGTTATAACAGAAAAATGAAGAAATGTCTATTATAACAGCAAATAATAAACTTTCGGGAAGATTATTTCTCTTACATCAACATAAAGTTTAATATTTATGGTATAATAGTTAATGTTAAGGTACTTGGTGTAGTTGGTAGCACGTGGGTTTTAATTGATTAAATTAATTAATCCCTTATGTCCTGAAGCTCTGGTTCGATTCCGGAAGTACCTATGGTGTAAAAAATGAAAACAAAATCAAATACTTTTCGAAAATATTTAAAGAGACATGGGAGAGAAAATCAATTCTTTATCACTTCTTATATTGGAATTGATTTAATCCAGCCAAATCAAGAAAGACCAGAGAACTTAAGCACAACTTGGCATCCTAAGGATATTGATAATAGTAAAAGAGAATCTAAGTTATTTATTCAAAAGGCCACACTTGCCTATTCTGTATCGACATTTGAAAGTTTTTTTGATGATTTTTTTCTAAATGAAGTTAATCAATTAATTCCAGAGGAACTATCTTTTCTTGATACGATATGTGGAAATGGAACAAAAAAATCAATATATAAAAAGTTGGAATTACTTATTGATCATTTTTCAGATTTGAAATCAAAGGAATATTTTCTTGTGAAATCTGCAATTTTTTGGAGAAATGATTTAATTCATGGTACAAGAGAAAAATTTGATTCAGATATGAAGGCAAATTTAAGAAAATATGCTCAAGATTTTGAAGAATCGTATAGTGGGTTAGATATTAATGAATTTATAAATCATTATGATACTAATAAAGTCCCATCGTTCAAAGAGACACTATCATTGATGACAAGTTTGAGAAATTTTTCAGCACAAGTTGATAAGTACTTTATGGAGAAAATATCAGTTGAAAAGTATGTTGGATTTATATTAAAGCAGAGACTTGATGCTGGGATGAAGGTGGTAAAAACCAATCCCAAAAAACAATATATTTTTTGGAACAATATTATTTCGACTTATGTAGGTTTAAGTGAACGAGACTTAGAAGAGTTTCAAAAAACACAATTTGGTATTAATCTTTACGAAGTTACTTCGAATGAAGAGTTGTTAGAGTTAGTTTCTGCCTATTAATTTAATGCTTACTAACAAACTCAAAAGTTGCAATTCCCCTGTTTCAATTAAATTGGTTCAAATTTTATGAAATGAATTAGTAGATATCGTTCCGAAAATCCTTGATATTATGCTATTTTTAGTCCAACTGAAACTCGTACTTTCCAAATCAGGCTTGAAAAAAGCTCGTAAAGCATCACAATTTAGTAAACGTTAATTCGAGAGAATTACTATACTTGCAAAGAACACCTTTCGGGGTGTTCTTTTTATGCTTCCTGCCATGGAGTGTTTGCTTCTCTCATCTTCTAACAATATCTCTCATATGGTATAATGAGATAAGGACTGTTCCTCATTTCAGACGAGTTTATGGTGTTCAAGGTCTACCTACCTGAATTGTCATGGAGCAAGTGTCCAGTGCTCGGGTTGGGCGTTCCCTCGGAGTTCATTTAATTCTAATCACTTAGAAATCATCTGGTATGGGAGAACATTGTGATTTCAATGCAATGTCTCGTATGCTAGGCAGGAAAATTGGAATTTAGAATAAGTTAGTAGATGAGAAGAGTATTTCTGTCAGTCTCCTATACACCTGTTAACAGCTATCCAAAATAAAAGGAGATTGTAGATTGGTTTTATTAGTATTAGGGATTTTGGTTTTGCTCATTCTAATCTTAAAAAGGAAACAGAAAACTGGTAAAAAATCTGAAGGAAACGCCAAGAAAAGAAATTGGCTATTAATAAGTTGCTTATCCATAGTTATTCCAATCGCAATCCTAACTGTGATTAGTCCTATTCTTTCTCTAATGGATATGTGGGGGCTATTTGCACATCCCAGTCGAACTGAGATTGAGCAAGCTGTGCATCGTTCTTATCAAAATTACGGTCTTACAGGACAGTTTGAGTTAGAAAAATACGAGAAAAACTATACAAGCGTGGGAGGATTTATAATCCATGGTACCTATAGTGAAAATATAGCCGGAAAAACCTATCAGGTTAAAACTCGATTTAAATACTATACTCGCTTTTCGGAAAATAAAACATATGGAAAGACAGATGCAGAGGTTGATTACAAAAATGATAAAAAAATTTATAATGTTTTCCCAGAATTAGCCTATTTAGGGATTGAGGTTAGTCCAGGCACCAGCGAATTTTTAAAAATACTGGACAGTTCAATCAAAGATCCTAAACTGCCTGATTTGAAGTATCAAGGTATTGTTTTTGAATTCAATAGCCAATCTGACAATATCCATCTTTATAATGAAGTATTAGAGGAAAATCAAAGTAAGGGTCAAGCACTGCAAGGAATGTATCCCATGGATGCTCAATATCTTTTCCAAAAAGAGATTTTTATACCAACATTTGAATTTCAGTATTTCGTTCCAAAAGAAAAAAGAGATCTCTTGTATGATGACTATCTTAAAGAGCTTGAGACGCTCATGAAGGAATTTTTTGCCAACCAACCCTTGCCAAGAGGTCTTTATGCTGTAAAGATTGCGAAATATAGAGAGGATAAACTTGTCAATGATAGTGGTGTATACTATGTGAGGATTGAAAATCGTCAACTTGTAAAGATGTTGCAAAAATTAGAATAGGAGTCGCTAGGGCTAGGTCAGTCTCACAATATTTTTACTAAGAAGAGAAGGGGAGTTTTGTAATGATTAGTTTAGAGCTGTTGTCTGAAGAAAATAGTCTAGACGTTTATTCTTTTGAAAAAGAAAATCGAGAGTATTTTGAGCGAAATTTACCTCCTAGACCAGCTAACTATTTTGATTTAGAAGGTTTTAAAGAAATCACGAGGGAATTGTTAACGGAACAAAGGAATCGGGATGTCTACATGCATCTTATCAGAGATTCGCAAGGTGTTATGGTCGGAAGAATCAATTTAAGTGTTTTAGAGGATGATCGAAAAACAGCAGAGCTTGGGTATAGGATTGGGGAAAATGTTAGTAACTTAGGCTATGCAAGCGAAGCGGTTAAGCTCGTTTTAGACAAGGCCTTTACGACTTATGGTTTCAATAGAATCATTGCAGGAACGGCAAGGGATAATCTGGCCTCTCAGAGAGTACTTTTAAAAAATGGTTTTACCTTTAGTAGAATGATAGAAAATGACTTACAAATTCATAATGAGTGGATTCATACAGCAGTATTTGAGATAAGGAGACCATAATATCATCAATTCCAGTCTATTGAAAAGGTTAATGGAGTTCTAATCTTTCCAGATATTCAAGATTTTTCTCTTGGATGTCTTTTTTATTCAGAATAGATAAGTGGTGCTGTTTAAACTTGTTTTTCCCAGTGGACAATCGTCTACTTTTTTTATATAATAAAACTAAACCAAATTGGTTGAGTTTTGAAATGTGAGCTCAACCATCGATGTGTCTTTCTAAGGGAGATAATGTCCATTAAAGCATCACACTAGGAGGTGAATCGTGTACCAACCAGAAAAACTCAAGGCTCGGAGAAAAGAGCTAAAACTGACACAAAAAGAGATTGCAGAGCAACTTGGGATTAGTTTTCAGGCGTACTCCGCTTGGGAACGCGGGATTAAGGAACCATCCAAGGAGAAGGTTGCTCAGCTAGAGAAGATTTTAAAGGTCGCAAAAGGGTATTTCACCCAGATTGAGATTGTCCGTCTCTACAATAGCCTCTCCAAGCAAGGGAAGGACAAGGTTGTGCTTTATGCTCGCAACCTAGCTCAAGAGGAACAAACTCAGAAGGTGACGACCATGCCAGAGCGCCTTTACGAATACCGTGTCTATGAACGCATGTCAGCAGGGATCGGGGCTTCGGTATATGATGATCGGAATTTTGATACGGTTTACTTTAATGAGGAACTGGCCCATGATTTTGCGTCCTGGGTGGCTGGGGACTCTATGGAACCTAAATATCAAAATGGTTCCGTGGCTTTGATTCGAGAGACCGGATTTGATTACGATGGGGCAGTTTATGCAGTGGTTTGCAACAACCAGACCTATATCAAACGGGTTTATCGTGAGGAAGATGGCTTGCGTCTGGTCTCTATCAATCCTAAATACAAGGATATTTTCATCTCCTATGAGGAAGATCCTCGGATTGTGGGGATTATCGTTGGGAATTTTGTGCCAATGGAGGGCTAGCCTATGGGCTACTTTGATTATTCCAGAGAGCCCAAAAGTGACATTGCCTTTGTCGATATGAAATCCTTTTATGCCAGTGTCGAGTGTGTGAAAAGGGGCTTGCATCCGCTGAAGACCTCGCTTTGTGTCATGAGTCGCGCGGATAATTCGACTGGTCTTATCCTAGCCTCCTCTCCCATGTTTAAGAAGATTTTTGGCAAGTCAAATGTTGGCCGGGCCTATGATCTGCCTTTTGATATCAAGACCCGCAAATTTTCCTACTATAATGCCAGAAAGCAGGGGTTGCCTACAGATTCAGACTATGTGCGTTACATCGAAGATTGGGCTCAAGTCACCTTGATTGTCCCTCCTCGGATGGACGAGTATATCGCAGTCAATATGGAAATCCAACGAATCTTTCAAAACTATGGTAGTCCAGAGGATATTTATCCTTACTCTATCGATGAGGGCTTTATTGACCTGACTAGTTCGCTCAACTATTTCATCCCAGACAAGAATCTCTCTCGCAAAGACAAGCTGGATATGCTTTCTGCTCGTATCCAGAGGGATATTTGGAGGCAGACAGGGATTTACTCTACAGTAGGTATGTCCAATGCCAATCCCTTGCTGGCCAAGTTGGCACTGGATAATGAGGCCAAGCACACCCCAACCATGAGGGCTAACTGGTCTTACCAAGACGTGGAAGAGAAGGTTTGGGCCATTCCCAAGATGACGGACTTTTGGGGGATTGGCAGGCGGATGGAGAAACGCTTGCATGCTCTGGGGATTTTTTCTATCAAGGAATTGGCCACCAGCAATCCAGACCAGCTACAGAAAACACTTGGTCAGGCTGGCCTGCGTTTGTGGTTTCATGCTAACGGGATTGATGAGAGTAATGTTCATAAACCCTATAAAGCCAAGTCCCAAGGCTTGGGAAATTCTCAAATCTTGCCGAGAGACTACGTGAAGTTACGGGATATTGAAATTATTCTCCGAGAAATGGCGGAGCAGGTGGCTATTAGACTGAGAAGGGCTGGCAAGAAAACAACCCTTGTCTCTATCTATGTCGGTTTCTCTAAAGAGGAGGTCAGACCGTCTATTCACACACAAATGAAGGTCGAACCGACCAACAATACAGCTATCTTAACGGATTATGTTTTGAAGCTATTTCATAATAAATACACTTCTGGAGCGGTCAGAAGTGTTGGAGTCAACTATTCAGGATTTGTAGACGAGTCCTTTGGTTTGATTTCCCTCTTTGATGATGTTGACAAGTTAGAAAAAGAAGAAAGGCTCCAGACGGCTATTGATGCCATTCGGGAACAATTTGGTTTCACTTCTCTCCTAAAGGCCAATGCACTGGAAGAAGCCTCTAGGAGTCTTGCTAGAAGCAAGCTGATTGGTGGACATTCTGCTGGAGGATTAGATGGATTACAATGATTGATCGTTCTTATTTACCTTTTCAATCTGCGCGAGATTATCAAGATCCAGGCATGCAGAAGTGGATGGGCTTTTTCCTCTCAGAGCATACCAGCTCGCTTGGTGACGAAAAAAATCGTGTTGCTTTTTCGACGAATTTGAATTCAGTTGAGAAGCTACGCTTGCTTTCTCAGCTTTATGCTGGTCAATTGAAGGGATGTTTTGTTGTCAAGGAAAGAAAGCGAAAAATGACAATCATCGGTGAGGTGAGCGAATTATCACCTCAAACTCTATCTATTAGGACAAATGAGGGATATAGGCTGGTAGGGATTGTAGATATTCTCGAAATTCGACTGTGTGAGGAGGAAGTTTATGACTAGAAAAGAGCTGTATGAAAACAAACTACAGATGGATTATTTTTCAGATAGTTACATCCGCTTTGAAGAGGATTTCCAAAAATACTCTGCCATGAATGTTCCCTTGACTTTTTTGATCGATGATATCTTACGAACCATGGCAATGAATCAGAAAAACTACTTCGTCTTAAACAAGGAAAATGCCAAGGATGGGAGAGAGCATCGCTTTTATTTTAGGGTGGTGACGGAAAAAGAGTCTCCTAGAAATCGAAACTATACCTATATGGGACTGCAAGCATAGAGCCTGTCCAAGTCTCTGAAAAATGACTAAATATGCTATAATAAAGTAAATTTCAAAAGGATTTAATGGACTCTATTTTCATAAGAGTAGAGAATATTGCAGGAGGTAAATCATGCTAGGAGCGGTTATTGGAGATATTGTTGGTTCTCGATTTGAGGCGGATAATCATAAAAGCAAAGAGTTTGATTTGTTCACCCAGAATTCTTGCCCGACCGATGATAGTATTATGACTTTGGCGGTTGCTAAAGCCTTATTGGCCAGTAAGGAAGACTGGAGTCAACTGTCAAAAAATGCTGTCCAGTACATGCAGGAAGTCGGCCGTCATTATCCCGATTGTGGTTATGGAGGTCACTTTTTCCATTGGATTTTTTCTGAGGATCCTCAATCCTATGGTAGTTATGGTAATGGCGCCGCTATGCGCATTAGTGCTGTCGGTTTTGCGGCAGATAGCATAGAGCAAGCCAAGTCTTTGTCACAAGCAGTTACAGCAGTGACTCATAATCATCCTGAGGGCATAAAGGGAGCTGAAGCGACGGCTGTAGCAATTTTCTTGGCACGAAATGGTGCTAGTATGGATGAAATCAGGGACCATATTGATAAGAATTACTATCCTATGGACTTTACTCTGGACGACATCAGAGAGGATTACACTTTTGATGTGACTTGTCAGGGCTCTGTTCCCCAGGCCTTAGAGGCCTTTTTTGAGTCTGAAAATTTCGAGGATGCTATCCGAAATGCGATTTCCATCGGAGGAGATAGCGATACTATCGCTGCTATCTGTGGAGGGATCGCTGAAGCTTATTATGGCATTCCTGAAGACATTAGACAAGAAGCGTTGCCTTTTTTAGATGACCGTTTGCTTGAAATCGTAGTTGACTTTGAAAATACCTATCCTCAATGATAACCTTATTTTAGAATTTTATACTAAAGCATACATATAAATTTATGGATGTTTTTTATTTTCTAGAGATAGAAAAAGAGAAGACCAGATGGTCTTCTCTACGGGGGAACTGAAATAATGGGAAAGAATCAATCAAAGATATTTATTAGTCTTTGAAATTCTTTTGGAAAATGAGGAGAGACAAGATAGAAGTAATAGCTGCCAAGAAGAGGAAGGCATTCGCTTCTTGTTCCCCAGTTGCAGGGAGTTGTTTTTCCTTTTCTTGTTTGACTGTAGTTGCAACAGGAGCTTTTTCATCTTTTGCTGGTGAATTGTCTGTTACGACTGGAGCAGGTTTTTCGGTCTCTCTTGGGACAACATACTCAGGAAGGGTCACAACTGGTGGTGCCTCTGTTCCTACTGAGCTTTGTTTAGTACCCACCTCAATCACTCGATCCTGAGCCGGAGTCGTTTCCGTTTGGACAACCTTGCGATTGTCACCGTCTACTTCAACATACTCGACTAGGATACCGTCCTTACCTTCTGATAGAACTTGCTCTTTTCCTTTGTCTAATTGGGCATTTTCGCGACGGATAGTCTTGAACGGTACTGGTTTATTGACAATTTCCAAACTTGGAAGTGTAAAGACAAGATCCTTAACTCCTTCTTCAGGACTTGAAGAAGTAATTGGTTTTTCTGGTTGAGCTGGAGTTTCCGGTTGAGTCGGAGTTTCCGGTTGAGTTGGTTTTTCCGGTTGCGCCGGTTTCTCAGGTTGAGCTGGTTTTTCCGGTTGAATTGGTTTCTCAGGTTGAGCTGGAGTTTCCGGTTGCGCTGGAGTTTCCGGTTGAGTCGGAGTTTCCGGTTGAGTTGGTTTTTCCGGTTGCGCTGGTTTCTCAGGTTGAGCTGGTTTTTCCGGTTGAATTGGTTTTTCCGGTTGCGCTGGAGTTTCCGGTTGAGTCGGAGTTTCCGGTTGAGTCGGAGTTTCCGGTTGCGCCGGTTTTTCCGGTTGCGCTGGTTTTTCCGGTTGAGCAGGAGTTTCCGGACGAGCAGGTTTTTCAGGCTGAGCTGCTTCGAGCTTGCTGATTTGTTCGAGAGCAGTTTCTAGTGCTTTGTTGACTGCTTCCTGAGTCTTAGCTTCTTGGATCGCAGCAATGGCTTGATCTGCAATTTCAACTAATTTCTTCTTAGCTTCGTTGTTAGAACCAAGCTCACCGACTTTCTTCTCGATAGCTTCAGTCAAGCTAGCCATGGCTTTATCATACTCAATTTCCGGTTGTTTTGGTTCAGCTGGTTGTTCAGGTTGGTCAGGTTTAGAAGGTTCTTCAGGCTGTTCAGGTTGATCTGGACTAGGTTCCTCTTGCCCTCTTTGATAGTTCTCGTCCTTGGATAGGATATCTTGTAAGGCACTGACTGTCAACATGACTTCTTGAACATCCACAGCTTCGGTACTGAGTTGGTTTCTCAATTTTTCTAGATTTGCTTGGAAAGCTTGGCGTGCAGTAGCCGTATTTTTCAAACCTGCTGGATCAAAGTTTGACAGATCATCTTTCCATTTAGAGATAGACTGGATGATATCTGCCTTGCTGTAGAGTTCACTACCTTCGCCACGAGTGATGAATTGGTCTACCTGGATACCGATATTTCGAGACAAATCGTTTCGATCAGGATCGAGTTGAAGGGTGACTGCGTGCAAGTTTTCGTCCAGACCTTTTAGGCTAACCAGAGTTTGATTGCCTTGGCGTTGGGCAGCGTGACCGCTAAAGTATTTCTTACCATCAATAGTCGACGCATTTCCCATACCCTCTTGGTAAGGAACTTCTTTGCCGTCGAGGAATACCTTGTAGATACCATGATTTGGATCAACATAGCCCTTGATATCAAGTCCAGTACCGTAGAAGTAAGCTGTTACGGTTGTCTTTTTCTTTTGTTCATCAGTTAAGCGGCCAAAGGAAGCCCAAGACTCCGTCTTTTGGTATTTATCTGCGGAATTGGTTTCATGGTTCCAGCCAGGACTGTAATCCAACTGACTAGCTTGGTCATCATAGCTTGTTTGATCCTTGATCAGCAATTCGGCTTTCATCACTTGGATGGTTGCATCGGTAGCAAAACCGAGCAAGGCACCATCAGAAACAGAAGTGAGCTTGGCTTTAAAGTCAAAGATAGAGTCGGCTTGTTCTGTAAAGTCAATCGTTGGGATGGTAACAGTCTTTTCTGTTTCTCCATCTTCAAAAGTCACATCTTGAGTTGTATCTTGGTAAACTTTACCGTGAACCCCAGTTCCAGGTTCTGTGATGAAGCGAACAGTAGCAGCTCCCTTGCTTCCACCAACACGTTTAATCTTAACAGTGACTGGTTTTCCTTTTTCGACTTCGTAGTTAGTAGACTCGAGTTCAAACATTCCCTTGCTATCATTGTTTAGGGTGTAGATCCCTTCTGTAGCAATTGGTTCGCCTGTTTTGTTCACGAGGGTAATTGTGTGTTGGCCTGGTGCTAAATCACCTGTCTCAAAGACTTTTTGGCTACGTTTACGGCTAGTGTTCTTAGTTTGCACATCCGCAACTTTTTGGCCATCAACGTAGACGGACATTTCTCCATGACCTGGGTCGACTGTAGAGACGACATAGGCCTTGGTTCCTGTGAAGGTATAGCTTACTTTGGCATCTTTTTGATTGGTCCACATAGAAGTGCCACGAACACCTTCAGATTCATTGTACCAAGTTGTACCGGCTGTATCCGCTGTTGTATTTGAGTGGTATTCAAGTCCAAGAGGGTAGCCGTCTGTCTTTTCGATACTACTTGGTGTCTTGTAAACTGAGAAGTTGGTCAAGATTGGAGTTGCTTGAGCACCAGTGATAGTTACACGGATTTT
Organism: Streptococcus sp. Z556; assembly: GCF_053010225.1. NCBI lineage: Bacteria > Bacillati > Bacillota > Bacilli > Lactobacillales > Streptococcaceae > Streptococcus > Streptococcus sp. Z556. The sequence goes on along the minus strand of NZ_JBRKNU010000005.1, from coordinate 77,579 downwards.
TTGTGCTTCTACAGGTTTACCTTGAATCAAGCGACGGTAACCAACAGTTGAACCTTCCCCGTAAGTCACCCAGCGTCCGTTGATTTCGACTTCAATCTTGAAACCAGAGATACGTTGACCTTTGGCGATATCTTCTTTGAGTTCGACAACGTCAAAGCGTCTCTTTTGTCCTAAATCGACTGTGAAACTACCAGTTGTGGCATCATTTGAGAGCGCCCAGCTAGTATCATCTTTACCGTCAGTCAGGTGACTTTCTTTGTAGAGGTGGTTCTGACGAGTAGAACTTGCTGTTACAGTGGCCCCTTTGGCAAAGTCAGTCGCATACATTTGGTCTAGGGTTGCTTTGAATTCCTTCAAGCGAGCCACATCCGCATCTGCGAATTTTCCTTCTTTGTTTGGTGGAATGTTGAGAAGGAGTGGGGTTCCACGACCAACAGATTTGAAGTAGATATCCATCAACTCTTTGAGTGATTTCGGCTGTTGATTGTCATGGTAGAACCAGCCAGAACGAATCGAAACATCAGCTTCCCCTACAGAGTACATGTCACCATCAGGGTCACCATGGTTGAGGTATTCATTTTTTACATCATCTGTGATGTTGGCTCTCTTGACTTTATGCCAGACAGGGTCACCTGCGATACCACGTTCATTTCCGATCCAGCGAACGCTTGTCGGTTGAGCAGAGAAGATGGCGATATCTCCTTCAGCTTCTTTGATATATTTGAACCATTCATCAAAGGTATAGGTCACTTTTTGGGCACCGCTACCACGCGCACCGTCCATCCAAACCTCGATAAATTTCCCTTTATTTCCGTATTTTGGATTTCCAAGGATTTCTTTCAGTTGGTTGAGATAGTATTGGTTGTATTCCTTTTCGGTTGCGACATGGTATTTTGGATGATTGGCATCCCATGGTGACAAGTAAACACCCATATTCATGTCGTACTTGCTAGCAGACTTGGAAACTTCTTCGAGAAGGTCACCCTTTCCATCTTTCCATGGACTAGCAGCTACGGTATGATCCGTATACTTAGAAGGGTAAGCAACGAAACCGTCGTGGTGTTTAACAACCATAATGGTTCGTTTGAAGCCCGTTTCCTTCAGAGTACGAATCCACTGGTCAGTATCCAAGTTGGTTGGATTGAAGTATCGAGGGTCTTCTTTCCCATTTCCCCATTCAGAATTGGTATAAGTATTCATTCCGTAGTGGATGAAGGCTGCCAATTCTTCCTTGTGGTAATCGAGTTGAGCCTTGCTTGGAAGAGGTCCGTGGTTGCCAATCTCAGTTTCCTTATCTTCTGGATGAGCGGCTGGAGGAGTCGGAGTTGTTGGATTGGCTGTATCAGCGATTGGCTCGTATTCAAAGACGACTTCATTCACCCCTTTTTGCTGGATCCTTGCTTCCAAGCTAGCTTTTACTGGACGGTAGCCAGCAATGTCTTTTGCATGGAAGGTGTTGACAAAGGAAACCTCATACTCTTGGCCTTCATTGTTATCAACTGTCGCCTCAGCTAGTTCAGTAGTGGTTCCTTTTTGACGGTAGTAAACTTTGAAAGAGCCTTTGTTGACTTTATAGACCACTTTGATGACACGGGTACCGGCAGGCGCTTTGCTGACAACATTGTAATCTTCAGTCCAAGTATCTTTTAGTTGTTTATTGACCACTACGCCATCAATGGATACAATTTCGTATTTATCTTTATTCTTCTGATAGAAGTCCGTTTTCTCGATTTCTTTTTTGAAATTGTAGTCAAATGGCGAATCAACAGCTGTCTGTTCGATAAAAGTGTCATTATCTTTGACAGGATTTCCTTCTTCGTCTTCGTGTTGGATAACCACACGACCGTATTCAACTCCCTTGGTCAAGGTAGCAATTCCATCTTGGTCGAAGGAATATTCGTTACTTCCGATAACAGCTGTTTCGTTCCGAAGCATACGCCCCTCATCAGTAAAATAGTAACGATTTCCGTTATCTCCTTGGTACCAGCCTTTCACACCATATTTGGCAATCATGTTCTTAACCCATTTCAGTTGTTCAGGTGAAAGGACGAGTCCGCCACCAAAGCGATCCTTTTCAGGAACACCATTGTCAACGGTTCCGTGTTGGTGAACACCGAGGACTTTTCCTTGGCTATCTACAATCCCACCACCAGACAAACCAGATACAGAAGTGGTTTGGTAGGTGATACCGGTCGTTCCCTTATCATCATAGGACTCAACAGATCGAATAGTCCCATCTGCCTTGTAAAGTTGGCCAGCTAGGATAGGCTGTTTTAACTCTTTTGAGCTCGAGTCTGTTGGGTAGCCAATCGTACTAATGGCTTCTCCTGGTTGATGCGTCTTGTGATCCGCTAAAGGTGCAAAGGTTGCTGCTTTGTTTGGACTAGCAATTGGAAGAGGAATAGGAGCTTCTACAAGAGCAAGGTCGTTTTTATAGCCTTTTCCAAACTCCTTCTTGTTCCAGAAATGGATGTCCTTTTCTCTAAATAAAACCGTAGTTCCAGAAGATGGAAGTGAGTTTTTCTTTTCGCTGTTTGAACCAACGTTATAGTAGAACTGGGCAGATTTTCCACCACGAATGTGACCTTCGCCGGTTTCTTTATTAGCCTCTAGGAAGTTATGTGCAACGGTAAGAATCAAATTAGGTGCAACAAAGATACCAGATCCTGAAACGAGGTAGCGTTGCTCTCCTGCATTGTAAGTGCTGTAAACCATAGTTGCAGCAGTAGCAGGTTGTCCCTCGTAGTTGATGTGTTTGAGGTCTTGGCCTCCGTTAATAATAGCACGGTTTCCATTCTCAGCTTCTTTTGGAGCTTCTTCCTTATCCTTTAGAATGCTCTTAGTTTCTACTTCTGGACTAGCTTTCTTGTCAACGATAGTTGTCGTGTCGAGTTCTTTGACAGGTGTGTCTGGATAGGCACGGTCTTGAATTTCTTCAGGGAGCAAATCAGCACTGCTGGTATCGGCAGCAGGTGTTTCTTGTTTTTCGGTCTCTACTCGGCCTTCTTCTTTAGCTGGTTCAGTCTTGCTTTCCTCTAGATCTGCGACTTGTTCAATTTGCTGGTCTAAATTGGATGTTGCGGTAGGAGACGTTTCGTCTGCACGTACGGTTCCAGAAGCAAAAAATGCCAGTCCGACGATGACAGAGGCTACTCCCACAGTTAACTTCCGAATGCTAAAAGTTTGCCCTTTTTCAAAAAGGTATCGATTCATAATATACTCCTAGTTTTTAGAAAGGCAGTCAGCTACTACCCGAGCCCAAGCTTAACTTGGTTGCATCTATATTTTACGATAAATCAATTCTCTGATAATTTGTAAGCCTCTTACCTCCCTATTTATAAAGCGCTTTCATTTTAAGATAAAAAAATTTAAAAGGTCATTTCTCCCTTAAAATGACTAAAAGTTTTTAATATAACAAATATACTAAATTAATGAAAGAAATGCAATAGCAAAAAAGCAAAAAATAAATATAAATTAAAGAAAATCAGTTACTTTTTAAAGAAAAAACGCATCCTTTCAGGGCTCAAACTAAATGAAAGGATGCATTATAAAAAGAAACTAGAGTAATTTTTGGATGGATTCTTGGATGGTTTTGGGGTCTGTTTTGGAAGAGAAGCGCTCAAAAACTTGCCCATCTCGGCCAATGAGAAACTTAGCAAAATTCCATTCGATTCGTTTTCCTAGCGGGCCAGATTTCTGGTCTTTTAGCCAAACATAAAGAGGATCTGCTTCCTTGCCGTTGACCTTGATCTTGGCAAAGCGAGGAAAAGTTGTCTGATAGTGTAGGCTGCAGAAACTATTAATCTCCTCTGCGCTACCGGGCGCTTGTCCCATGAACTGATTGCAAGGGAAATCTAGGATTTCAAAGCCCTGATCTTGATAGCGGTCATAGAGTTCTTGAAGCCCCTGGTACTGGGGCGTTAACCCACATCCAGTAGCAGTGTTGACAATCAAGAGAACCTTGCCACGATAGCTCTCCAGAGGAGTTGCTTGGTTATTTTGGTTTAAAACGGAAAAATCATATATACTGGTCATTTTTCTATATTCTCCTTATGCATTCCTGATTCAGAGTGTTTCACCTCGTGTTCCGATAAAAAGGCGTAGGTCATGGTTCCAAAGATTGCTCCAGTCCCAAGGCCACATACTAGCAAAGGTAGCAATCTTTCAATTTGGAAGAGATTTTCCCAAAAGGTGTCAAGGGGGAGATGTTGAACAAAGAGTTTATGAAAGACTAGTAAGAGGAAGAGACCAAGCTGAATGCTGAGAAATACACCCCAACTACGAACTTTAATTTGGCTTTTGCTGTAGCTTTTGTGATGGATTTCGGACGGGTCATCCTTGTCCAAATGTAAGTCGCGAACTGCTAGTCTCGCCCTAGATGAGAGGACGAAGATGAATCCAAAATAGAGGTAGGGCATGGCATCTCGCACCAACTCTATGAAGCGTCCAAATAGGAGATAGAACAAGAAGAGTAGGAGGGAGGAGTAAACGATTTGGATCAAGGAACGCGCACAAGCTCTGTAGATTATCTCTTGGCGGCATTCATCAAAGGGGCCTTGTATGTGAAAGAATAATTTGAGTAAGCGAGTGGTGAAATCTTCTTTTTTCATGGGAGTAACCTCCTAAATGAGCGATTTTTGATTGACTTCTTTAAAGAGTTGATAGAGAGTATAGAAGTAAACCAAACTAAAAATGATACAGATTATTAGAAATACCAGGTATCTCCAATCCATAGGATTTGTTAAAAGTTGTGGAAAGGATACGAGGATAAAACAGAGAGATGCGTTTAGAAGACGTATTTTTTTTGATTGGATTTTCTGGAATCTCTGTCCCTTGTTCAATACAGGAAGGAATAAAAGAAAGATAATCAAGAAAGGATGCTCAATATGTCCAGAAAGTAGGAAAAAGGTAACAAAGATACTGATAAAAACATGACTGATCAGTAGTCTAGCTAGTGATTTCATAAGGCACCTCCTAGTCGTCTTCTCGATCTTTCTTGGCTTTTCGAATGCGAAGAGAGACGATAATTTGTATGGTCAATCCGAAGAAGAAGGTAGCTAGGATAGTTGATACAAAATGTCCTGTATTTAAAAGAGAACCAAGATAATCCTTGCTATCATCGGTTAGGACATTCAGAAGCGGTATTCCAAAGAACATGCCCATGCCATAGATCAGACCGGCTTTTAGACCAGGGTAATGTAGTTGCTTACTTTCTTTCTCAGTTAGCATATCTAGATCAATAGCTGTGATGCCTGTTTTTTTGGTTTGGGAGACCACATAGAGGGCAGCCATCATCGAAATGCCGAATATCACAATAGGATAGCCAATAGCGACAATTTGCGGGTATTTGTAAGCAAGGACAAAGGGAATAAGATTGCCTAAAGTCATGAGGTAAAAGAGAATCACAAAGATTTTATTTCCGATGCGGTCAGCCTCGCGCCGTTTGTGTTCGTCAAGGGGACCAGAAATACCGTATATGCGTTTGATCAGTTTTTCAGTGAGAGTTTCTTTTTTCATTTGTTTGCTCCTTTTTTAAAAATCGTCTTCCCAAAAGAGACTGTTAAGGTCGGTTTGGAGGCTGCGAGCGAGATTGAGACAGAGTTCCAGGGTTGGATTGTACTTGTCGTTTTCAATCATGTTGATGGTCTGTCTCGAGACACCGATATCTTTGGCGAGCTCGAGCTGGGAAATGCCCAGTTCCTTGCGGAATTCTTTGACACGATTCATAGGGTCTCCTTTCTGATATGTCGTATATATTTGACTATAGTATATTCTTTTGGAGATGGGATGTCAAGTATATATGACATATTTTTGAGAATTTTTTTCGAAGAAACTTAGCCTTGTCTGACAAGTGCAAGCTGGTCAGATTTGTGGTAAAATAGATAGGATATGACAAAAGAATTTCATCATGTAACGGTCTTGCTTCATGAAACGATTGATATGCTGGACGTGAAACCTGACGGTATCTACGTTGATGCGACTTTGGGTGGAGCAGGCCATAGCGAATATTTATTAAGTAAATTGAGCGAAAAAGGGCATCTCTATGCCTTTGACCAGGACCAGAATGCTATTGACAATGCGCAAAAACGGTTGGCACCCTATATCGAAAAGGGGATGGTAACCTTTATCAAGGATAACTTCCGTCATTTGCAGGCACGTTTACAGGAGGCTGGTGTCCAGGAAATTGATGGAATTTGTTATGACTTGGGAGTGTCCAGTCCTCAGCTGGATCAGCGTGAGCGTGGTTTTTCTTATAAAAAAGATGCCCCACTGGATATGCGCATGAATCAGGAAGCTAGTCTGACGGCCTATGAAGTTGTCAATCATTATGACTATCATGACTTGGTTCGGATCTTTTTCAAGTATGGTGAGGATAAATTTTCTAAACAGATTGCCCGCAAGATTGAGCAGGCGCGTGAGGTGAAACCAATCGAGACGACGACTGAGTTGGCAGAGATTATCAAGTCTGCCAAACCTGCCAAGGAACTCAAGAAAAAGGGGCACCCTGCCAAGCAGATTTTCCAGGCTATCCGAATCGAAGTCAATGATGAGCTGGGTGCGGCAGATGAATCCATCCAGCAGGCCATGGACATGCTGGCTCTGGATGGTAGAATCTCAGTCATTACCTTCCATTCGCTGGAAGACCGCTTGACCAAGCAGTTGTTTAAGGAGGCTTCAACAGTGGAAGTTCCCAAAGGCTTGCCCTTCATTCCAGATGATCTTAAGCCTAAGATGGAATTGGTATCCCGTAAGCCAATCTTGCCAAGTGCCGAAGAGCTAGAAGCCAACAACCGTTCGCATTCAGCCAAGTTGCGCGTGGCCAGAAAAATTCACAAGTAAGAGGAAAAACATGGCAGAAAGAATCGAAAAAACAAGCCAGTTATTGCAATCGAAGTTTAAGGGTTTTTCACGTGTGGAAAAGGCCTTCTATGTTTCGATTGCTGCAACAATGATTATCCTGGCAATTAGCGTTGTGTTTATGCAGACCAAGCTATTACAAGTTCAGAATGAATTGACCAAGGTCAATGCTCAAATCGAAGAAAAGAAAACCGAGCTAGACGATGCCAAGCAAGAGGTCAATGAATTGATTCGTTCAGAGCGTTTGAAAGAAATTGCAAACTCCAAGGATTTGCAGCTGAATAATGAAAATATCCGAGCGGCGGAGTAAGATATGAAACAGTGGAAAGAAAAAATCATCCGTTATGCCGTTCGTAATCGCAAATCTCCAGAAGAAAACCGCCGAAGAGTAGGAAAAAGCCTGAGTTTATTGGCAGTCATACTCTTCGCTGTCTTTTTGGTCAACTTTGCGGTTATTATCGGAACGGGTAGTAAATTTGGTAAGGATTTGGTACAAGAGGCCAAAAAGGTTCACCAAACAACCAAGACGATTCCTGCAAAACGTGGAACCATTTATGATCGAAATGGAACACCTATTGCAGAGGATGCGACTTCTTATAATATATATGCCGTTATTGACAAGACCTACAAGTCAGCAACAGGCAAAGTTCTCTATGTAGAGGATTCTCAATTTAATAAGGTAGCTGAAATTTTCCATAAGTATCTGGATATGGAGGAGTCTTATGTCAAAGAACAACTTTCTCAACCAGATCTGAAACAGGTATCTTTTGGAGCTAAGGGAAATGGGATCACCTATGCCAATATGATGGCCATTAAAAATGACCTTAAAACAGCTGGCGTTGAGGGGGTTGACTTTACAACTAGCCCTAACCGCAGTTATCCCAATGGACAGTTTGCTTCTTCCTTTATCGGTTTAGCGCAGCTCCATGAAAATGAGGATGGGACCAAAAGGTTGATTGGGACATCTGGATTGGAGAGTTCCTTAAATAGCATTCTTGCAGGTACAGATGGGATTATCACCTATGAGAAGGATCGTTTGGGAAATATTGTTCCGGGTACAGATCAAGCTTCCCAACAAATCGTAGATGGAAAGGATGTTTACACAACCCTTTCTAGTCCCTTGCAATCCTTTATGGAAACTCAGATGGATGCCTTTCAGGAAAAGGTAAAAGGCAAGTATATGACGGCTACCTTGGTCAGCGCTAAAACAGGGGAAATCCTGGCTACGACCCAACGTCCGACCTTCAATGCCGATACCAAGGATGGTATTACGAAAGACTTTGTCTGGCGAGATATTCTTTATCAAAGTAACTACGAGCCAGGATCAACTATGAAGGTGATGATGTTGGCTTCAGCTATTGATAACAATACCTTCTCTGGTGGCGAATACTTTAACAGTAGTGAATTGAAAATAGCTGATGCGACCATTCGAGACTGGGACGTCAATGCAGGGTTGACTAGTGGTGGCACCATGACCTTCTCCCAAGGTTTTGCCCACTCAAGTAATATCGGAATGACCTTGCTTGAGCAAAAGATGGGAGATGCAACCTGGCTGGACTACCTCAACCGTTTTAAGTTTGGGGTACCGACCCGTTTTGGTTTGACAGATGAGTACACAGGTCAATTGCCTGCTGATAACATTGTCAATATTGCCATGAGCTCATTTGGACAAGGGATCTCTGTTACCCAGACCCAGATGCTTCGTGCCTTTACAGCCATTGCCAATGATGGGGTTATGTTGGAGCCGAAATTTATCAGTGCCCTCTATGATCCAAATGACCAGTCTGTCCGTAAGTCTCAAAAGGAAATCGTCGGAAATCCTGTGTCAAAAGAGGCAGCATCTTCTACTCGAGACCACATGGTCATGGTTGGAACAGATCCTGTCTACGGTATCATGTACAACCATAGCACAGGAAAAGCAACTGTCAATGTTCCAGGTCAGAATGTCGCCCTGAAATCAGGGACTGCTCAGATTGCCGATGAGAAGAATGGGGGTTACCTAACAGGTGAAACTAACTATATCTTCTCTGTTGTGTCGATGCATCCTGCAGAAAATCCTGACTTTATCCTCTATGTGACGGTACAACAGCCAGAGCATTATTCAGGCGTTCAGCTGGGAGAGTTCGCCAACCCAATCCTTGAGCGAGCTTCTGCTATGAAAGAATCCCTCAATCTTCAGTCAACTGCCAAAAGCTTGGATCAGGTCAGCAAGACGACAAGCTATGCTATGCCAGCTACCAAGGACTTTACCCCAGGTGATTTAGCAGAAGAATTGCGCCGAAATCTGATCCAACCAATTGTTATCGGAACAGGAACCAAGATTAAGGATCTCTCTGTTTCTGAAGGAGATAATTTGGAAGCCAATCAGCAGATCTTGATCCTGTCTGATAAGGTCGAAGAAATGCCTGATATGTATGGCTGGACAGATGAAAATGTGCAAACATTTGCCAAATGGCTGAATATAGAAGTCGAGTGGGAAGGTAGCGGTAAAACGGTCAAGAAACAAAGTGTCCGTGCCAATACTGCCCTCAAAGACCTTAAAAAAATGAAAGTAACATTAGGAGATTAAGATGATTAGTTCCATTAGTGCTGGAATTCTGGCCTTTCTATTGACCTTGATAGGTATTCCAGCCTTTATCCGATTTTATCGAAAAGCACAGATTACGGGACAGCAGATGCACGAGGATGTCAAGCAACACCAAGCTAAAGCTGGGACTCCAACCATGGGAGGTCTTGTCTTCCTTATCGTTGCAGTAGTCGTGAGCTTTCTGGTTGCTCTCTTTACCCAACAATTGACCAACAATGTCGGCATGATTTTGTTTATCTTGGTTTTGTATGGTTTGGTAGGTTTTTTGGATGATTTCCTCAAGGTCTTTCGTAAGATCAACGAAGGTTTGAATCCTAAGCAAAAGCTTGCTCTCCAACTCCTTGGAGGAGTGATTTTCTACCTCTTTTATGAGCGTGGTGGCGATATGCTTTCAGTTTTTGGCTACCAAGTTCATTTGGGAATTTTCTATATCTTCTTTGCCCTTTTCTGGCTAGTTGGTTTTTCAAATGCGGTGAATCTGACGGATGGGATTGACGGCTTAGCGAGTATTTCCGTGGTGATTAGCTTATCGGCCTACGGTGTGATTGCTTATATGCAAAATCAACTGGATATTCTTCTTGTGATTCTTGCCATGATTGGTGGTTTGCTAGGCTTCTTCGTCTTTAACCACAAACCTGCCAAGGTCTTTATGGGAGATGTGGGAAGTTTGGCTCTTGGTGGAATGCTGGCAGCAATTTCTATGGCTCTCCACCAAGAATGGACCCTTTTGTTGATTGGGATTATCTATGTCTTTGAGACAAGCTCTGTTATGATGCAGGTCACCTACTTCAAACTTAGTGGTGGGAAGCGTATTTTCCGTATGACACCTGTCCACCACCATTTTGAACTTGGAGGATTCTCAGGCAAGGGCAATCCTTGGAGCGAGTGGAAAGTTGACTTCTTCTTTTGGGGAGTTGGACTTCTAGCAAGTCTCTTGACCTTAGCTGTTTTATACCTGCTGTAATAATAATCTTTGATTCAAAAATAAAACAGGATGAAGTTGTTCTTCATCCTGTTTTTGTGCTTAAAGGTTAGTTGGAGTCATCCTTTCTCCCTTTTAACATAAAAGTGGCTGTGAGGGCTAGGCTGAGTCCTGCTAAGAAGAGGAGTGGGTTGGACGCTTCTCCTGTTTCTGGAAGTTGTTCTTTAGAAGAATGATTTCCAGCTTTCGCAAGACTAGGACTAGCTGAAAGCTGTTCAGCCTCGTGTGCCAAAGTTTCTGCATCTGAAGCACTTGGCTTTTCATCTGTACTAGGGGTTGTTCCAGCAGCTTGATAGACGATAGCATAGGTACTGAAATGACTAGTGATGAATTCTGCCTTTCCTTCTCGAACGTCGAAATCAAGGGCTTGCAATTCCTTGGTCGGAGTAATATAGTAGACCTTTTCTACGTTAGCTGAAATAGGCAAGCGAACCAAGACAGAGCCTTTTGGTTGCAAGCTATGATCTGTTGGATTTTTAAGTTGTAGGTCGTAAGCATCATAGGTCTTGCCAAAGAGTTCCTGAGCTAGGACACGTCGGCTAGAGATGTGAGAAATTCCTTCTAAGTCACTGACTCCACCAATAATTTCCACTCCAGTTTCTTTATCTTTTAAGACTCGAACTGGATAATCAGGAAGGGTAAGGGTTGGAGCAGCCTGTTCCCCACTAGTTCCGATAGGCTCGGTGTACTCAGGTTTTTCAACAGTAGGAGCTTCCTCTTGACCTGCAGTTCCGATAGGCTCGGTGTATTCAGGAATTGTCACTGTAGGCGGTTCCTCTTGACCTGCAGTCCCGATAGGCTCGGTGTATTCAGGAATTTCAACTGTTGGAGCTTCTTGTTCTCCCGTAGTTCCGATAGGCTCGGTGTATTCAGGAATTTCAACTGTTGGAGCTTCTTGTTCTCCCGGAGTTCCGATAGGATCAGTATATTCAGGCTTTTCAACTGTAGGTGGCTCTTCTTGTCCTGCAGTTCCGATAGGATCAGTATATTCCGGAATGTCAACAGTAGGAGCTGGTTCGTCCCCCTTGCTTGTAGTTGGCTGCTTCTCGTCAACCTTCTTCTCATCTTTTTTAGTAAAGACAGCTACGACAGGACTACTTGTGGTAGTTCCTTGAATGGCATAAGCTTCGATCGCTTTTCCAGTTTGTCGATCAGTAGCCTCAGGGATTGGAATTTGAACTTGATTGTCTTGGATAGATAGCACGGTCTGATCCCCACTTGTAACCAGATGCGTTTGGTCCACTTTGTGCAATACTAGAGGATCTTTGACACCTGGGAAGGTTACAGCGATGGCTTCCCAGTCTCCAGATGGTAGGGTTAAGGAAATTTCTTTGTCGTTTTCCTTAAGAGGAGCGATACTTGGGCTATCTAAACCGACAGCTGGGGCTTTGATGATGTCAAAAGAGTCCAGAGAAATTTTCTTGCGACCTTCTGGTGAATCTGGATCAACACGTAATGTCAGGGTGTGCGGACCGTCAGTGAGATTTGTAAATTCGCCAATAAAGGCTCTTTTTTCAGTTGCGCCTGACGTATAGAAATCCAAAGCAGGCATTTCTTTTCCATCCAGTGTCACAAGCGCTTTACCTAACTCGGTAGTTTTCAAGCCATAGATACGAATACCTGTACCAGTAAAGGAAATAGTTGCCTGAGCTTCTGAAGCTGCACTAGAGTCGCTGTTGTTGATATCAGCGTATTTTTCCGTACCTCCGTAGAGTTCAGGGTCAGACCAGTCCTTAAACTGGGAACCATACTGGATGCGCGAATCGCGGTCATCCATTTTTTCAATCGTACTTCCTTTTCCAGATAGGACCTTGAAGTAGTCTAAGGAAATTTTCGAGCGTTCACTTCCACGTCCCTTGTGCTCACGTTTAACGCTAAGAGTCAATGTATGAGGTCCTTCTGACAATCCTGTGAAGCGGCCGATGAGGCTACCTTTTTCAGTTGCCCCAGCAGTGTGGAAATCAAGTTCGCCGACCTCTTTGCCATCAATTTTAGCAGTAGCAAGACCTAGCTCAGACGATTTTAGTCCATAGATTTCGATACCAACACCATTGAAAGGAATGGTTGCAGTGATATCTTCATCTGTGTAGTCACCTTTTGAAAGGTCAGCAAATTTTTCTGTTCCTCCAAACAATTCTGAGTCTGCCCAGTTTCCAAAGGCGGCTCCGTATTGGATACGACCGTCCCGATCATCCATCAATTCACTAGGAGTTTCTACAGTGACCTGTTCAGATACTTGGGTAGGAACTTCGCCCAGCATGGCCTTGACAGTATAGGTGTAGGCATGTTGAGGATCTAGTGAGCGGTCGACAAAGTGGGTTTGATTGGTTACAAATTCTCTAGTTGCAGAGGTTTGTCCAGATTCATCTTTTACTTGTCTTTGGATGACATAGTGGGTAGCACCTTCTACTTGGTTGAAGGTGAGTTCGGCAGTGACTCCATTTTGTCGAACTGCTGTCAGACTGGTTACACGACCAGGGAAATGTTCAAAGGAAACGACATCACCTTTTTGTGTTGCCAGTTGGATGCGGCCATCTTTTAGGACAGTTGCCTTGACTGCTTTGCCATTGACCTTGATTTGGCTGGCTTCGATATTTGGATAGTCTACAACCAAGTCTCCGCCGACATTTGACAGGAAGGACAAGCTTTGAAGGTTTTTATCTTTCCACTTCATGCTGACTTCAAAGTTACCACGGGCAATCAAGCCAGAAACTTGACCGTCTTTCCAAGCATCTGGAAGGGCTGGCAATGGCGCAATATAGCCAGTATGAGATTGGAGGAGCATTTCTGCCATCCCACTAGTTGCTCCAAAGTTTCCGTCGATTTGGAAAGGCGCGTGAGTATCCCAAAGGTTTTCTAGGGTGGAGTATTTTAGCTGTTCAGCGAGTAAGCGATGGGCACGGTTACCGTCCAAGAGACGAGCCCAGAGGTTGATTTTATTGGCCTTAGACCAACCAGTACCACCATCTCCACGGTGGTTGAGGGTAGCACGCGCAGCTTCTAGGTATTCAGCCTGATCCTTGCTAAAGAGCGTACCTGGGAAGAGACCAACTAGATGGGAAACGTGACGGTGGTTGTTTTCAATCCCTTCGTTGGTGAATTGTGGGCTGTCTTCTTCGTACCATTCCTTGATACGTCCCTCATTGTTGATATGAAGTGGTTTTAGTTTGTCAAATTTAGCCTTGACCTCTGTGACTAAGTCTTGGTCGACATTCAGATGATTGGCGACTTCCATGTAGTCGTGGAATAGTTGCCAGACTAGCGATTGGTCAAAGGTGTTTCCGATGGTAATGGTCCCGTGTTCTGGTGAGTAGGATGGAGAAGACACCCAACGGTCACTGGCCTTGTCATAGTGCAAGAAGGAGTTCCAGAACTTAGCTGTTTCCTTCAACATTGGATAAATCTTTTCTTTGAGATAGGTCTCATCCTTGGTAAATTTATAATAGTCATAGACGTTCTGCATCATCCAAGAATTAGCAGCTGGCGACCAACCCCAATAGTAATTCCAACCAGGAGTAGTCCAGCCAAATGGAGTTGCTTGAGTGTGGACCAGCCAACCATTTTCTTGTCCGTCTTTGGATTCGATACCTGCGTATTCCTTAGCAGCGATACGACCATAATAGCGCATGTCATCAATGTAATTGATCATTGGCTTGGCAGTTTCAGCAAGGTTGCTCATGTAGGCTGGCCAATAGTTCATTTGCAAATTGACATTGAGGTGGTAGTCAGCATTCCAAGGTGGATTGTCTACAGCATTCCAGACTCCTTGGAGGTTGGCAGGAAGGGCATCTGTCCGATCACGAGACGAACTGATCAATAAATAACGTCCGTATTGGAAGAAGAGTTCTTCCAGTTTTTGTCCTTTGCTAGGGTTATAGCTTTGAAGGGCCTCTTTTGTCGTTTGAGCAGTCTTGCTTCCACCTAGGTTTAGTTTAACGCGGTTAAAGAGACTTTGATAGTCCTTGATATGGGCCTTTTTAAGTGTTTCGTAGTCTTTGGCCTTAGCTGCTTCGACAATACCTTTAACTGTTTTTTCGAGGTCAATGTCTTTTCGATAGTTGGTTTTAGGATTTTGAGCAAAGTTAGTCTTGGCACTGAGATAGAGGGTTGCATAACTTGCGCCTGTAACGGTCAGAGTTTCGTCCTGAACAGTCACCTTTCCGTCCGTTTTAATTCCTAGATAGGATGCAAATTTGAGACCGTTATCTTTGACAGTTCCCTTTAGAAGGATTCCATGTTCATCTGTAGTAACATGTCCGTTCTTATAGTTGGAATATTCCCAAGAGTAGTCACCATTAGCAAGCAAGTCCTCTGTCAAGCTGTTCCAAAGGGTAAAGTCAAGCGTCTTGTTTCCTTTTTTAGTCAAGTGGGTCACAGTGACATCATCAGGATAGCTGGAGAAGGTTTCGCGTTTGAAGGTCGTCCTATCTTGGGTGTAAGAAGTGGTCGTAGTAGCCTCTGTGATATCCAAACCACGGTGATAATCTGTTACAGTATCCAGACCCTTTTTCTGGTTATTGAAGACCATAAAGATATCACCAAAAGATAAGTAACGGCCATACTGAGCATTGTTTGGTCCGACTAGATTTTGTTCAGCCAGTTGTTTGGCTTTTTGGCGATCTCCATCTTCGAGAGCTTTACGAATCTCCGCCAAGACCTTGTAGCGATCCTTGTAGTTCCCTCCGTTATAGTCGGTGCTATCGGGTTGTGGTCCTCCTGACCAGAGGGTCTTTTCGTTGTACTGGATTCTCTCTTCCCCAATGAGTCCGAAAACCTTGGCTCCCATTTCTCCATTTCCGACAGGAAGGGCTTGTTTTTCCCATCCATCATAGGAGGGAGCCGTTGGTTGATCGTAGTTGAGTTGATAGTTTTCTTGCTTTGTCACCGGCTGATCTGCTTTTTCAGGTTCCTTATTTTCTTTGGCTTCAACAATGGCTTCTTCACTAGCTTGACTATTTGTCTTTTGAGTCTCGTTAGCTGGCTTGCTTTCGGAAACTACTGGACTTTCGGCTAGAGACGGATTTGTAGTTTCAGTCGCTTCAGCTGCTTTGGGTTCACTATCAGGCTTAGTGATAGCTTCGACAGAGGTTGGTTCAGTTTGCTTGACCTCAACACTGTCTGCAGCTACAGTATGGTTGACTAGAAAAATAGCCCCCAGCAAAACAGAAGCAGTCCCAACCGTCAGCTTGCGGATGCTATAGCGACAGGATTTCTCCCAAAAGTGTTTTTTCATAAAACCCTCCTTTGTTTATTCGAAACCGCTTACATTTTATGAAGCAGTCCCGTTTAATTTGTTTCTATTTATCTCCTCACTTCCCATTCTAATGGTCGTTTAGCATTTGTCAAGAGCTTTTTGGTGAAAAACATATTTGATATTGCTTTTTCTTAAAATAGTAGAAGAAAGAGAGGAAAGGGTGGAATTATTCGTAATTTCATAGTTCAATCTGATTGTAAGACTAGCTTAGAATTGGCTTAACCCTCTCTTGAAAGCGTAAAACAAACTAGTCAGGAAAGTCACTTTATGGTATAATATAGAAGACCCAAAAAGAAACAGGAGAAAAAGAATGGATTTACTTTTAGCAATTATCTTGATTGTGCTAGCTTTTCTAGGAGGAGCTCTTGGAGGGATGTACTTGGTTCGTAAGCAAATCGAAAAAGAATTTGCGGACAACCCACGCTTGAACGCTGAGGCAGTTCGTGCTCTTTTGAGTGCAAATGGTCAAAAACCAAGCGAAGCCAAGGTACAACAAGTTTACCACCAAATTATCCGCCAACAAAAAGCAGCTCTTGCTAACAATAAAAAGAAATAAATAGGAAAAGTCTGGGATGAAAGTTCCAGACTTCTCACTATGTTCAATAGTTCTCAAGGATAAGACTTTTTCCTTGCATTCTATTGATATTTGATTATGATTAAAAGAGAGGCAGTTGCCATTCTATCAACCCGTCTATCCGTTCATTTAGGACAAGGAATCATAATGAACTATCAATCAGAAAAAAGACTAGAAAGAAGACTGTATGGATAATCGACCAATTGGTTTTTTGGATTCAGGTGTCGGGGGCTTGACTGTTGTTCGTGAGCTCATGCGCCAGCTTCCCCATGAAGAAATCGTCTATATTGGAGATTCGGCACGGGCGCCCTATGGTCCCCGTCCTGCTGAGCAAATCCGTGAATATACTTGGCAGTTGGTCAACTTTCTCTTGACCAAGGATGTCAAAATGATTGTCATTGCTTGTAACACTGCGACTGCGGTCGTCTGGGAAGAAATCAAGGCCCAACTAGATATTCCTGTCCTAGGTGTGATTTTGCCGGGAGCTTCGGCAGCCATCAAGTCCAGTCAAGGTGGGAAAATCGGAGTAATTGGAACCCCCATGACGGTCCAATCAGATATCTACCGTCAGAAAATCCATGATTTGGATCCAGACTTACAGGTGGAAAGTTTGGCCTGTCCCAAATTTGCTCCTCTGGTAGAGTCAGGTGCACTTTCGACTAGTGTAACCAAGAAAGTGGTTTATGAAACCCTGCGTCCCTTGGTCGGCAAGGTGGATAGCTTGATTTTGGGGTGTACTCATTATCCGCTCCTTCGCCCTATCATCCAAAATGTCATGGGACCAGATGTAAAACTCATCGATAGTGGAGCAGAGTGTGTACGGGATATCTCGGTTTTGCTTAACTATTTTGAAATCAATCGTAGCCGAGATGCTAACCCGCTTCAGCACCGATTTTACACAACAGCCAGCAGCCAAAGTTTTGCTCAAATTGGAGCAGAATGGCTGGAAAAAGAGATTCATGTGGAGCATGTAACATTATGACAAATAAAATTTATGAATACAAGGACGACCAGGACTGGTATGTCGGTGTCTGGGACGTCTATGGAGGCATCTACAGTCTCATCAAAGATCCGCTTGAGCGTGATTTTATGGATTTGGCGCGGATTTTTCGTGATGAGGAAAATGGCTTTCCAATTACGATAACGGTGATGCGCTGGTCTTCTAACTACCGTCTGCTCTCCTTTATCGTTGAGATTTTAAATGCGGAAGCAGGACGTAACTTGGAAGTCATCCAACGTCAGGGAGCCCTGCTCTTGGTTGAAAATGGGCAGCTTTTGCATGTCGAACTACCTAAAGAAGGAGTCGATGTTCAAGACTTCTTTGAAACTAGTAAGGTTAGAGAAACCTTGTTGATTGCTACTCGTAACGAGGGCAAGACCAAGGAGTTCCGAGCTATCTTTGATAAGTTAGGCTATGATGTGGAAAATCTTAATGATTATCCAGACCTACCTGAAGTAGCAGAAACAGGCATGACTTTTGAAGAAAATGCTCGACTTAAGGCAGAAACCATTTCCCAATTAACAGGTAAGATGGTTTTGGCAGATGACTCAGGTCTCAAAGTCGATGTTCTCGGTGGTTTGCCAGGAGTCTGGTCAGCTCGTTTTGCAGGTGTGGGAGCGACTGATCGTGAAAATAATGCCAAGCTCTTGCACGAATTGGCCATGGTCTTTGATCTCAAGGACCGTTCGGCTCAGTTCCATACGACCCTAGTTGTAGCCAGTCCAAACAAGGAAAGCTTGGTTGTTGAAGCTGACTGGCCGGGTTACATTAACTTTGAACCCAAGGGTGAGAATGGCTTTGGTTATGATCCCCTCTTCCTTGTGGGAGAGACAGGCAAGTCAGCAGCTGAATTAACCCTGGAAGAAAAAAATAGCCAATCCCACCGTGCCTTAGCCGTCAAGAAACTTTTGGAGGTATTTCCATCATGGCAAAGCAAACCATCATTGTAATGAGTGATTCCCATGGCGATAGCTTGATTGTGGAAGAAATTCGTAATCGCTATCTGGGGAAAGTCGATGCCATTTTTCACGATGGTGACTCTGAACTCCGTCCCGATTCTCCGCTCTGGGAGGGTATCCATGTCGTCAAAGGCAACATGGACTTTTATGCTGGCTACCCAGAACGTTTGGTGACTCAACTTGGTCCAACCAAGATCATCCAGACTCACGGACACTTGTTTGATATCAATTTCAACTTTCAAAAGTTGGACTACTGGGCTCAGGAAGAAGATGCCGATATTTGTCTCTATGGTCACTTGCATGTGCCAAACGCTTGGATGGAAGGCAAAACACTCTTTTTAAATCCAGGCTCCATCAGTCAACCACGAGGGACTATCAGAGAATGTCTCTATGCCCGTGTGGAGATTGATGACAGCTATTTCAAAGTAGACTTTTTGACACGTGATCATGAGATTTATCCAGGCTTGTCCAAGGAGTTCGCTCGATGATTGCTAAGGAATTTGAAGCATTTTTACTGGAGCAGGAAGGAACCTTTCTCACCCCTGCTGACAATCTAGCAGCTTTGATTGATACCCATAACGCCGAACATGCGATTTTGGTATTGAGTCAAATCACCTATACCCGTATCCCTGTTGTGACCTTTGACAAACGCTTTGTCGGAACCATTGGCCTGAGAGATATTTTAGCATATCAAATGGAGCAAGGTTTGACGGATGAACAGATGGCAACGACAGATATCGTCAATATGACCAAGACAGATGTGGCAGTCGTCGCTCCAGACTATAACATCACAGAGGTCCTCCATAAACTGGTGGATGAACCCTTCTTGCCAGTCGTAGATGATGAAGGGATTTTTCAAGGAATTATCACGCGCAAGTCCATCCTCAAGGCCGTCAATGCCCTCTTGCATGACTTTAGTAAGGAATATGAGATTCGATGCAAATGAGAGATAGAATTTCAGACTTTTTAGAGGGAAAGCAGGGTTTGTCTGCCAATTCCAAACAATCCTATAGATATGATCTGGAGCAATTTTTAGATATGGTAGGGGAGCGGATCTCTGAGACCAGTCTTAAGATTTACCAAGGCCAGCTAGCCAATCTAAAAATCAGCGCCCAGAAGCGAAAACTTTCGGCCTGCAACCAATTTCTCTACTTTCTCTATCAAAAAGGTGAAGTGGACAGTTTTTACCGTCTGGAATTAGCCAAACAAGCTGAAAAGAAGACCGAAAAGCCAGAGATTCTAGACTTAGACTCTTTTTGGCAGGAAAGTGATTATCCAGAGGGGCGCTTGCTGGCGCTCTTAATCCTAGAAATGGGACTCTTGCCAAGCGAGATTTTAGCCCTTAAGGTTGCAGATATCAATCTGGATTTTCAGGTGTTGCGAATTAACAAGGCTTCCCAACAGAGGATTGTCACCATACCCACGACCTTGATTCCAGAGCTAGAACCCTTGATGGGGCAGACCTATCTCTTTGAAAGGGGAGGGAAAGCCTATTCTCGTCAGTGGGCCTTTCGTCAGCTGGAGTCCTTTGTCAAGGAGAAAGGTTTCCCAGCCTTATCAGCCCAAGCCTTGCGGGAACAGTTCATTCTAAGACAAATAGAAAACAAGGTCGATTTGTACGAAATTGCAAAAAAACTAGGATTAAAAACAGTCCTGACCTTAGAGAAATATAGATAATGGATATTAAATTAAAAGATTTTGAAGGGCCCCTGGACTTGCTCTTGCACCTGGTTTCCAAGTATCAGATGGATATTTACGATGTGCCCATTACGGAAGTCATCGAACAGTATCTAGCCTATGTCTCAACCCTGCAGGCCATGCGTCTGGAAGTGACGGGTGAGTACATGGTCATGGCTAGTCAGCTCATGCTGATCAAGAGCCGCAAGCTCCTGCCAAAGGTAGCAGAAGTGGCTGATTCGGAGGATGACCTGGAGCAGGATCTTCTCTCTCAAATCGAAGAATACCGCAAATTCAAGCTCCTGGGTGAGCACTTGGAGGCCAAGCACCAAAATCGGGCCCAGTACTATTCCAAAGCGCCGACAGAGTTGATCTACGAAGATGCGGAGCTTGTGCATGATAGGACGACCATTGACCTCTTTTTGGCTTTTTCAAATATCCTAGCCAAGAAAAAAGAGGAGTTCGCTCAGAATCACACGACCATCTTGCGGGATGAGTATAAGATTGAGGACATGATGGGCATTGTAAAAGAGTCCTTGACTGGACGAGACCAGTTGCGTTTGCAGGATTTGTTCAAGGAAGCCCAGAATGTCCAAGAGGTCATTACCCTCTTTTTGGCAACCCTAGAGTTAATCAAAACCCAGGAGCTGATCCTCGTGCAAGAGGAGAGTTTCGGAGATATCTATCTCATGGAAAAGAAGGAAGAAAGTCAAGAGGCATAAAGCTAGACTTGATAGAGAGGAAAGATGAGTACTTTAGCAGAAATAGAAGCGCTCTTGTTTGTAGCAGGTGAAGATGGGATTCGAGTCCGTCAGTTGGCTGAACTCCTCTCACTTCCCCCGACAGGCATCCAGCAGAGTTTAGAAAAATTAGCCCAAAAGTATGAAAAAGACCAAGAGTCGAGCTTGTCCCTGATCGAGACAGGGGGCGCTTACAGATTGGTGACCAAGCCTCAATTTGCAGCGATTTTGAAGGAATACTCCAAGGCGCCCATCAATCAGAGTTTATCTCGGGCAGCCCTTGAGACCTTGTCCATCATTGCCTACAAGCAGCCGATTACGCGGATAGAAATCGATGCTATCCGTGGAGTCAACTCGAGTGGGGCCTTGGCAAAGTTGCAGGCTTTTGAATTGATAAGAGAAGATGGGAAAAAAGAAGTTCTTGGGCGACCAAACCTCTATGTAACAACGGATTATTTCCTAGATTACATGGGGATAAACCATTTAGAAGAATTGCCAGTGATTGATGAGCTTGAGATTCAAGCCCAAGAAAGCCAATTATTTGGTGAAAGGATAGAAGAAGATGAGAATCAATAAATATATTGCCCACGCAGGTGTGGCCAGTAGGAGAAAAGCAGAAGAGCTGATCAAGCAAGGCTTGGTGACGGTCAATGGCCAAGTGGTGCGTGAACTCGCAACGACTATTAAGTCAGGCGACAAGGTCGAAGTGGAAGGTCAACCAATCTACAACGAAGAAAAGGTCTACTATCTTCTCAATAAACCGCGCGGTGTGATTTCCAGTGTGACAGATGACAAGGGCCGCAAGACGGTTGTTGACCTCTTGCCCAATGTCAAAGAGCGCATCTACCCTGTGGGACGTTTGGACTGGGATACATCAGGTGTCTTGATTTTGACCAATGATGGGGACTTTACAGACGAGATGATTCACCCACGTAATGAGATTGACAAGGTCTACGTTGCGCGTGTTAAAGGCGTAGCCAATAAGGAAAATCTCCGCCCCTTGACTCGTGGTCTTGAGATTGATGGCAAGAAAACCAAGCCAGCTGTTTATGAAATTCTCAAAGTGGATCCAGTTAAAAATCGCTCTGTGGTACAGTTGACTATCCATGAAGGGCGTAACCACCAGGTTAAAAAGATGTTTGAAGCTGTCGGCCTCCAAGTGGATAAGTTGTCTCGGACACGTTTTGGGCACTTAGATTTGACAGGTCTCCGTCCGGGAGAATCTCGTCGCCTTAACAAAAAAGAAATCAGCCAATTACACACCATGGCGGTAACCAAGAAATAATGAAACGAATCTTAATAGCGCCAGTACGCTTTTACCAACGTTTTATCTCGCCAGCCTTTCCGCCCTCATGTCGCTTTGAACCTACTTGTTCCAACTACATGATTCAAGCTATTGAAAAACATGGCTTCAAGGGTGTTCTGATGGGCTTGACTCGGATTTTGCGTTGTCATCCCTGGTCGAAAATAGGCAAGGATCCCGTCCCAGATCACTTTTCACTCAAACGAAATCATAAATAAAACGAATTACAATGGTGATTCGTTTTATTTATAAGCAGTTTCAAGTTGGAATGATGATTCCCACTACCCTTCTTCTCTAAAAAGTGGTAAAATGGAGGACAGAAAGAAGGAACTGATATGACAACATTATTTTCAAAAATCAAAGAAGTGACCGAGCTTGCTGCGATCTCAGGTCATGAAGCGCCTGTCCGTACCTATCTTCGTGAAAAGTTGACCCCGCACGTGGATGAAGTAGTGACAGATGGCTTGGGTGGTATTTTCGGAATTAAACATTCAGAAGCTGCGGATGCGCCCCGTGTTTTGGTCGCTTCTCACATGGACGAAGTTGGTTTTATGGTCAGCGAGATTAAGCCAGATGGTACCTTCCGTGTCGTTGAAATCGGTGGCTGGAACCCTATGGTAGTCAGCAGCCAACGTTTCAAACTCTTTACTCGTGACGGTCGTGAAATTCCTGTGATTTCAGGTTCTGTTCCGCCACATTTGACACGTGGAACAGGTGGACCAACCATGCCAGCTATTTCGGATATCATTTTTGATGGCGGTTTTGCGGACAAGGCTGAAGCAGAAAGTTTTGGAGTCCGTCCTGGAGACACTATCGTTCCAGATAGTAGTGCCATCCTAACAGCCAATGAAAAAAATATCATCTCCAAAGCTTGGGACAATCGCTACGGTGTTCTCATGGTGAGCGAGTTAGCTCAAGCCTTGTCAGGTCAAAAACTCGGAAATGAACTCTATCTTGGCTCTAACGTCCAAGAAGAAGTTGGTCTTCGTGGGGCTCATACTTCTACAACTAAGTTTGACCCAGAAGTCTTCCTAGCAGTTGACTGTTCACCTGCTGGTGATGTCTACGGTGGCCAAGGCAAGATTGGGGATGGCACCTTGATTCGCTTCTACGATCCAGGTCACTTGCTTCTCCCAGGTATGAAGGATTTCCTTTTGACAACGGCTGAAGAAGCTGGCATCAAGTACCAATACTACTGTGGAAAAGGCGGAACGGACGCTGGAGCAGCTCATCTGAAAAATGGTGGTGTCCCATCTACAACTATCGGTGTCTGTGCACGTTATATCCACTCTCACCAAACCCTCTACGCTATGGATGACTTCCTAGAAGCCCAAGCTTTCTTGCAAGCCTTGGTGAAAAAATTGGATCGTTCAACGGTTGATTTGATTAAAAATTATTAAACATAAGGGAGGTTGATCGGGATGGAAGAAGCAAATCTAGAAAGCCTTATAAAAGACCTCTACAATCATGCCCGTCAGGGCTTGAGTGAAGATTTAGTTGCTGCTCTCCTAGAGACTGCTAAGAAGCTGCCTACTACAAATGAGCAGTTACTAGCAGTCCGTCTCTCAGGACTGGTCACCCGTGAATTGCTCACCAATCCCAAACACCCAGCACCTGAATTGATAAACTTGGCTCGTTTTATCAAAAGAGAAGAAGCCAAGTACAGAGGAACCGCGGTTTCTGCTATTATGTTTGGAGAGCTATTTAAAATGCTTTGATTCCATTGTGAATCAAAGCATTTTTTTTTACGTTAGAAAAAATTTTCTTGATTAAGAGACGAAAAAAACCACCTAAATTAAGGTGGCTTCTTACCAATTAAATTTGTTCAGCAATGACCTTTTCAGCTAGGTTCATAGCATGGTCAGACACACGAGTGTAGTGGGAAATGATGTCGATAAAGTTGACTCCAGCTTGTGTAGAACATTCACCCTTGTTAAGGCGTTTGATATGGGTCTTTCTGAGAATGCGTTCCATATTGTTGATTTCTTTATGGCGTTCAATCAGACTTTGAGCTTTTTCAATATCGTTATTTTCCACACTATCGAGGGCATCCTTGATAAATGCAGTTGTTGCTTGATAAATCTCAGCTAATTCCTCTAAAGCAGCATCAGAAAACTGAACATTCTTGCGTTGGAGATAGTCTGTTAGGTTGATTAACCCTTCTGCGTGGTCTCCAATCCGTTCCAAATCACGAGACGAGTCGAGGATGTTGGTTAGGATTTCACTTTCCTTTTGACTCAATGATTCGCTTGAAAGGCTAATCAGGTAACGAGTGAGTTTTTCGTCAATTGTGTTAATTGCTTCTTCAGTCTTGTGGCCTTTCTCCGCTAGTTTTTCATCTAGATTGACGATGTAGTCGTAGGAAAGGTCAAAAGCTTTTGCAGCATAGTTCCCCAAGTGAAGCAGTTCTTTTTTGGCATTTCCTAGAGCGATAGAAGGAGCCTGTTTGATGAGTTGTTCGTCCAAGTAGAGAGCCTCGTATTTAACAACTTCATCTTCACCAGGAATGAGCTTGGTTACAAGGTAAGCTAAGGCGCCGATGAATGGGAACTGGATAATGGTATTTGTAATATTAAAGGTCCCGTGGGCAAAGGCAATGGTCATTTCTGGAGCTAGATTGAGCGCCGATTCAAACCATTGAATCAAGCCCGTGAAAGGTACAAGGAAGACAATACAGATAACCGTACCAATTACGTTAAAGGCGACATGGGCACCGGCAACACGTTTGGCAGCGATATTGGCTCCAAGAGAAGCAATGATGGCTGTAATGGTCGTTCCGATATTATCACCAAACAAGACCGGTAGGGCACCTTGTAGGTCAATCAAACCACTTGCGTACAGATTCTGTAAGATACCGATAGTGGCGGATGAAGCCTGAATGAGTAGGGTCAATCCAGTTCCGACAAAGACACCTAGAATAGGACTCTTACTTAGTTCAACCATGTAGTCTCTAAAGACTTGAAGGTCTTTTAGGGGTTCCATTGCACCGCTCATAAGATTGAGGGCGAAGAAGATACCACCAACACCAAAGATAATCCGTCCGATGTTATTGATGGAACGATTCTTGGTGAAGAAGAGACAAACCGCTCCGATAAAGAGCATAGGTAAGGCGTAATCTCCTAGCTTAAAACCGATGATAAAGGATGTAACGGTGGTTCCAATATTGGCACCCATGACAATACCGATAGCCTGACGCAAGGTCAAAAGTCCTGCACTGACAAGTCCCACTGTAATGACAGTAACACCAGAACTTGATTGAATCAGCGCCGTCATACCGATACCAACCAGCACACCGAAGAAGGGATTGCTGGTATATTTGTCAATGTAAAAACGAAGGCGATCTCCAGCAGCTTGTTGCAAACCGTCTCCCATGGTCTTGATACTATATAAAAATAGTCCCAGACCACCTAAAAAGTGAAATAAAATTTCCTGCCAATTAATGGACATTTCTTTTTCCTCCGAAAAATAATCGCGGAATTTCTCCTATTCTATTTTAAAGGATAATAGGAAATCTAACAAGTGTTTAATGGAAATTTTCATAAGAAAAAGGTAACTTTCTTTAAAAATAGAGGATAAATTTACTGTAAGAGAGTCGAATGATAGGATTGTGTCCAAATTTTACTGATTATTATCCTAGTTATAGTTTTTGTGTCAAACAGATTGACATCGCTTTCATATAAGATAAAATGAAAATGATCCTGTTCGGGTGGTGTCCACTATGAACAGTTGCTTTTTATTTTATTAGGAGGATAAGATGAAAGATCTATTTTTTGAAAAACGTTGCCGTTACAGTATTCGTAAGCTGTCAATCGGGGCTTGTTCCTTGATGATTGGTTCAGCTCTATTTGCGAGCCCAGCTCTTGCCGAACAGGTCGCTGCCCCTGAAACAGCTGCTAGTACGAGCACTCAAGCGACAAGTGCCAGTGAAATGACTAATCCAGAAACCGCAGCCATCGAAAAGCAATTAGAGGA
The DNA here is from genome assembly GCF_053010225.1 of Streptococcus sp. Z556. Classification (NCBI taxonomy): domain Bacteria; kingdom Bacillati; phylum Bacillota; class Bacilli; order Lactobacillales; family Streptococcaceae; genus Streptococcus; species Streptococcus sp. Z556. The sequence goes on along the minus strand of NZ_JBRKNU010000005.1, from coordinate 51,673 downwards.
AACTGAAAACAAAGTAGCTGAGCAACCAATTTCAGAAAACACTCCAGCAATAGCTGATTTGCTCAATGAAAAAGAAGAGGCAAAGCCAGCTCCGACAGAAAAAGTTGAGGAGCTAGCCCCAGCAACTGACAAAGAAGGAGTCAAGCCTGAGGAAGCTCCTCAAGTGGTTGACAATAAAGCCGACAAACCAAGTCTAGCAGACGTTCCTAAAAATGAAGAGAAGAGTCTCCGACCAAAAGAAATCAAATTTGATACATGGGATGATTTGTTGAAATGGGAACCGGGTGCGCGTGAGGATGATCCCATCAATCGTTCCTCAATTGAACTCGCCAAGCGCCATAGAGGTCAGTTGGTTAACGAAAAAGCAAGCAGAAGAGCTAAAGTTCAGGCGCTAGCAAATACCAACTCAAAGGCTAAAGACCACGCTTCTGTTGGTGGAGAAGAATTCAAGGCCTACGCCTTCGATTACTGGCAATACTTGGATTCAATGGTCTTCTGGGAAGGCCTAGTCCCTACTCCAGATGTCATTGATGCCGGGCACCGTAACGGTGTGCCTGTTTATGGAACCCTCTTCTTCAACTGGTCAAACAGCATTGCCGACCAAGAGAAGTTTGCTGAGGCTTTGAAGCAAGATGAGGATGGCACCTTCCCGATTGCACGTAAACTTGTTGATCTCGCTAAATACTATGGCTTTGATGGCTACTTCATCAACCAAGAAACAACGGGGGAATTGGTAGCACCTCTTGGTGAAAAAATGCGCCAATTCATGCTCTATACCAAAGAATACGCAGCCAAAGTCAACCACCCAATCAAGTATGCTTGGTACGATGCCATGACCTACAAATACGGTCGTTACCATGAAGATGGTCTAGGTGATTACAACTACCAATTCATGCAAAAGGAAGGTGACAAGGTCCCTGCAGATCAATTCTTTGCTAACTTCAACTGGAACAAGGAAAAAAATGACCACTCTGTAGAGATGGCAAAATGGCTAGAACGTAGTCAGTATGATGTCTTTGCAGGCTTAGAATTGCAACAAGGTGGTTCATATAAGACCAAGGTCAACTGGGATGCTCTCTTAGATGAAAATGGCAAGTTGCGTTTATCACTTGGACTCTTTGCGCCAGATACGATTACCAGTCTAGGAAAAACAGGCGAAGACTACCACAAGAACGAGGACATCTTCTTTACAGGTTACCAAGGAGATCCAACAGCTCAAAAACCAGGTGATAAAGAGTGGTATGGAATTGCCAATTTAGTTGCGGACCGCACTCCAGCAGTAGGACGCACCTTCACTACCTCTTTTAATACAGGTCATGGTAGAAAGTGGTTTGTAGATGGCAAAGTTTCTAAGGATTCTGAATGGAACTACCGTTCTGTTTCAGGAGTCTTGCCAACGTGGCGCTGGTGGCAGACTTCAACAGGTGAAAAACTCCGTGCAGAATATGACTTTACAGATGCCTACAATGGCGGAAACTCCCTTAAATTCTCAGGTGATGTAGCTGGTAAGACGGACCAAGATGTGAATTTGTATTCTACTAAACTAGAAGTAACGGAGAAAACCAAACTTCGGGTTGCCCACAAGGGAGGAAAAGGCTCGAAAGTTTATATGGCCTTCTCTACGACTCCAGACTACAAATTTGAGGATGCAGAGGCATGGAAAGAACTGACTCTCTCTAATGACTGGAAGAATGAAGAATTTGACCTTAGCTCACTAGCAGGTAAAACCATCTATGCAGTTAAACTCTTCTTCGAACATGAAGGTGCTGTAAAAGATTATCAGTTCAACCTAGGACAATTAACTATCACGGACAATCACCAAGCGCCACAAGCACCTACAGGTCTCTCTGTGGTGAAGCAATCTCTTAAGAATGCTCAAGAAGCTGAAGCAGTTGTTCAATTTACGGGTAACCAAGATGCAGATTTCTATGAAGTCTACGAAAAAGATGGGGATAACTGGCGCTTATTGACAGGATCATCTGCTTCCACTATCTACTTGCCAAAAGTTAGCCGCTCTGCTAATACGACTGGTACGACTCAGGAATTGAAAGTCGTTGCGGTTGGTAAAAATGGCCTCCGTTCCGAAGCTGCGATGGCATCCTTTAACTGGGGGATGACAGTTCAGGATACGACTCTCCCAAGACCTTTGGCTGAAAATATTGTTCCAGGGGCAACGGTTATTGGTAGCACTTTCCCGAATACTGAAGGCGGCGAAGGTATCGAAGGTATGTTGAACGGTACCATTACTAGCCTGTCAGACAAGTGGTCTTCAGCTCAGTTGAGCGGTAGTGTGGATATTCGCTTGACCAAGCCACGTACCGTTGTTAGATGGGTCATGGATCATGCGGGAGCTGGTGGTGAGTCTGTTAACGATGGTCTGATGAACACTAAGGATTTTGATCTTTACTACAAGGATACAGATGGCGAGTGGAAACTAGCTAAGGAAGTCCGTGGCAATAAAGCGCACGTTACGGATATCACTCTTGATAAATCAATAACCGCCCAAGACTGGCGTTTGCATGTCATTACATCTGATAACGGAACACCTTGGAAAGCCATTCGTATCTACAACTGGAAGATGTACGAAACCTTGGATACAGAAAGTCAAAATATTCCAATGGCTAAGGTAGCTGCTCGTTCACTTGGAAACCACCAAGTTCAACTAGGCTTCTCTGATGTTCCGGCAGGCGCAACCATCACCGTTTACGACAAGGCAGATTCACAAACACCAATTGCAACCTTGAAGACTGAAACTGGTGGCGACCTAGCAACTGCACCATTGGCCTTTGACAAGCAACCACATCTCCTCTATTATCGTACCCAACTACCTGGCAAAGAAATCAGTAACACCTTGGCTGTAGCGATTCCACAGGATGAAAGAAAAATTAAATCTGTTAGCCTTGAAAAAGGACCTAAGAAGACAGTTTATAAAGAAGGAGAAAAACTGGACCTCAGAGGCGGAACACTCCGTGTTCAATACGAAGGGGAACAAGCCGACGAGCTGATTAACCTTACTCACTCAGGTGTGACGGTATCTGGATACGATGCTCATCAAAAAGGGGAACAAAACCTAACACTTCAATACCTTGGTTTACCAGTGTCAGGTGATCTGAAAGTCCAAGTGACAGGACAGGATGAAGGAAAACCAAAAGAAGTAGCGGGCTTGTATATTACTAAGAAACCAAAAACAGACTATCTAGTAGGGGATCAACTGGATCTCTCTGAAGGTCGCTTCGGTGTTCTCTATGATGATGAGACAGAAGAAAGTCATGCCTTTACGGATCAAGGTGTTGAAATTACAGGTTACGATGCTCAAAAGACTGGTCGTCAAACCTTGACCTTGCATTATAAGGGACACACTGCTGAGTTTGATGTCTTGGTTTCTCCAAAAGTAGCTGTCAACGATGAGTACCTCAAACAAGAAATCACTGCTGCCCAAGGTCGCCAGTCAACCCTTGCCTATACCTTCTCAAGTGAGGACAAACAAGCTGTACTAGTAGAGAAACTTAATGCAGCGAAAGCTGTTGCAGAAAACCATGATGCCAGTCAAGAAGACGTTAACAAAGCCTTGAATGAATTGAAACAAGCTGGAGCGGACTTGGATGGAAATCAACGTTATCAAACTGCTAGAGAAGAATTGGAAGGCTTGCTCGAATCCGTCCGTGCAAAAGATTCTCAAGATGAGTTGATTGCCCAAGCTGAAGCTTTGTTGTCTTCACAAACACCAACTCCACAAGCTTTTGCCGACATGAAAGAAAAGTTGAATAAGAAACTAGCACCTGCAGAAGAAAACCATCATGTTGGAAGCATGGATCCAAGTGAAGTAGCTCCAACAGTTGAAGCCCTCCCTGAACTAGTTATTGAAACTGAAACAACAGCCTTTGAACGTCAGGAGCGACCAAACGCCGAGCTTCTCAAAGGACAACGCCGTGTTGTGCAAGCTGGAGTTGAAGGTCAAAATCGTCACTTTGTAGAAGTAGATATCCAAGGCAAACGCACTCTACGTTCGACTGAGGTAGTCAAGGAAGCAATCCCAGAAATCACTGAAGTTGGTACAAAGGTTCTGTCAAGTAACCAACCAGCTGAAGGTGTGAAAGATTTAGTTCTAGAAACTCCGAAACTGGAAGTTGAAGAGAGAACAGTTTCCTTCGAACGTCAAGAACGACCAAATGCAAGCCTTCTGAAAGGTCAACGTCAACTTGTCCAAAAAGGAGAAGAAGGTCAAAATCGTCACTTTGTAGAGGTGGATGCCCAAGGCAAACGCACCCTTCGTTCAACTGAAGTTCTCAAGGAAGCTATCCCAGAAATTACCGAAGTTGGAACAAAAGTTCTGTCAAGTAACCAACCAGCTGAAGGTGTGAAAGATTTAGTTCTAGCAACTCCGAAACTAGAAATTGAAGAGGATACAGTAGCCTTCGAACGTCAAGAGCAACCAAATGCAAGCCTTCTGAAAGGTCAACGTCAACTTGTCCAAAAAGGAGAAGAAGGTCAAATTCGTCACTTTGTAGAGGTGGATGCCCAAGGCAAACGCACCCTTCTTTCAACTGAAATTCTCAAGGAAGCTGTCCCAGAAATCACAGAAGTTGGAACAAAAGAAGAGCTAGACTCACAAACAAGAGATCAAGCGCTTTTAGCTACACCAGTAAAAGTTGAAGAAGTAAGTAAAGAGCTGCCAAATACGGGAGCGACAAGAGATGCCAGTCTAGTAGCGCTGGGTCTTCTCGGAGTAATGAGTGGCTACGGCTTGCTTGCTGGAAAGAGGAGAGAAGACTAATCGGATTTACGAATCTTGGATTTTCTCATAAAAATAAAAAAACAAGGTTTGACTGCAAGTCGGTCAGGCCTTGTTTTGATTATTTTATCTCGCATTGATTAGTTATTTGATAAGGTTTTTCTAGATTTGATTTTAAAAAATCCTAATTTCAGTCGCAAGAAAGAACAAGAAAAGTTTAGGGTTTTTCTATCTCTTTTGCTGATTTTGTGATATAATTAACACGTATAAAAAAAGAAGGAGTCATATCAAATGGCAAAATTAACTGTTAAAGACGTTGACTTGAAAGGGAAAAAAGTTCTCGTTCGTGTTGACTTCAACGTACCTGTTAAAGATGGCGTGATTACCAATGACAACCGTATCACTGCAGCTCTTCCAACTATCAAGTACATCCTTGAACAAGGTGGACGTGCAATCCTCTTCTCTCACCTTGGACGTGTAAAAGAAGAGGCAGACAAAGAAGGTAAATCACTTGCTCCTGTAGCTGCTGACTTGGCTGCTAAATTGGGACAAGAAGTTAAATTTATCCCAGGTGTTACACGTGGTGCTGAATTGGAAGCCGCTGTTAACGCTCTTGAAGATGGACAAGTTCTCTTGGTTGAAAACACTCGTTTCGAAGATGTTGACGGCAAGAAAGAATCTAAAAACGATCCTGAACTTGGTAAATACTGGGCATCACTTGGAGATGGCATCTTCGTAAACGATGCATTCGGTACAGCTCACCGTGCACACGCATCTAACGTTGGTATCTCAGCAAACGTTGAAAAAGCAGTTGCTGGTTTCCTTCTTGAAAACGAAATTGCCTACATCCAAGAAGCAGTTGAAGCTCCAGAACGTCCATTCGTGGCTATCCTTGGTGGTTCAAAAGTTTCAGACAAGATCGGTGTTATCGAAAACTTGCTTGAAAAAGCTGATAAAGTTCTTATCGGTGGTGGGATGACTTACACATTCTACAAAGCACAAGGTATCGAAATCGGTAACTCACTTGTAGAAGAAGACAAATTGGATGTTGCGAAAGCTCTTCTTGAAAAAGCAAACGGCAAATTGATCTTGCCAGTTGACTCAAAAGAAGCAAACGCATTTGCTGACTACACTGAAGTGAAAGACACTGAAGGTGAAGCAGTTGATCCAGGTTTCCTTGGTTTGGATATCGGTCCAAAATCTATCGCTAAGTTTGATGAAGCTTTGACTGGTGCGAAAACAGTTGTCTGGAACGGACCTATGGGTGTATTTGAAAACCCAGACTTCCAAGCTGGTACAATCGGTGTCATGGACGCTATCGTGAAACAACCAGGTGTGAAATCAATCATCGGTGGTGGTGACTCAGCTGCTGCAGCGATCAACCTTGGTCGCGCAGACAAGTTCTCATGGATCTCTACTGGTGGTGGAGCTTCAATGGAGCTTCTTGAAGGTAAAGTATTGCCAGGTTTGGCAGCACTTACAGAAAAATAAGCTTTCGTAAACGAAACGATGAAAAGAGGAACTTAGTTTCCTCTTTTTCTTGTTGTTTGAATTAAAAACGTTTCCTATTGATTTTGGCTCATAAAATCAACTAATTTATGATAAAATGGAAATAGAAAGTTGAGATTATGGGTTATTTTAAAAAATATAAATTTGATAAGTCACAGTTCAAGCTTGGTCTACGAACCTTTAAAACCGGAATTGCTGTTTTTTTAGTTCTCTTGATTTTTGGATTTTTTGGTTGGAGGGGACTTCAAATTGGGGCTTTGACGGCAGTCTTTAGTTTGAGAGAAAGCTTTGACAAGAGTGTTCATTTTGGGACATCACGCATTCTAGGAAACAGTATCGGAGGTTTCTACGCCCTTGTTTTCTTCCTTTTAAACACTCTATTTCAAGAAGCCTTTTGGGTGACCTTGCTGATCGTTCCAATCTGCACCATGTTAACCATTATGACAAATGTCGCCATAAATAATAAGGCGGGAGTTATCGGCGGAGTTTCGGCAATGTTGATTATTACCCTATCGATACCGAGCGGGGAGACGATTTTGTACGTTTTTGCTCGTGTATTTGAAACTTTTATGGGTGTTTTTGTAGCAATACTCGTAAATTATGATATTGATCGTTTCAGAAATCTTTTAGAGAAAAAAAGAAAATAATGTTATATTTTGTGACATTATTAATTGACGTATGGATTTTTTTAGACTATAATAGACAGAAAGAAGGAAATTGTAAATGAAGGAAAAAGAATTTCGTCGAAATATGGCTGTTTTTCCTATCGGTAGTGTGATGAAGTTGACCGATCTATCGGCGCGTCAGATTCGTTATTATGAAGATCAAGAGTTGATAAAGCCTGATCGAAACGAAGGGAACCGTCGTATGTATTCTTTGAATGACATGGATCGATTGCTTGAGATCAAAGATTATATCTCTGAAGGTTTCAATATCGCTGCCATTAAGAAGAAATATGCTGAACGTGAGGCGAAATCCAAGAAAGCAGTGAGCCCAACGGAAGTACGTCGTGCGCTTCATAATGAGCTCCTCCAGCAGGGACGCTTTGCTTCAGCGCAGTCACCTTTTGGTCGCGGTTAGGCAATCGCAAGTAGTCATATATTAAGGAGAAAACCCATGCCAATCACAGCTGCAGATATTCGTCGTGAAGTCAAGGAAAAAAATGTTACCTTTATCCGTCTCATGTTTTCAGATATTCTGGGAACCATGAAAAACGTCGAAATTCCTGCTACAGATGAACAGTTAGACAAGGTCTTGTCAAACAAAGCCATGTTTGATGGATCTTCTATTGAAGGTTTTGTACGTATCAACGAATCGGATATGTACTTGTACCCAGACTTGGATACGTGGACAGTCTTTCCTTGGGGAGATGAAAACGGAAGTGTTGCAGGTTTGATTTGTGATGTTTATACAACAGAAGGTGAACCATTTGCAGGTGATCCTCGTGGCAACCTCAAACGTGCTCTTCGTCACATGGAGGAAGTGGGATTCAAATCTTTCAACCTTGGACCAGAGCCAGAATTCTTCCTATTTAAGTTGGATGAAAATGGGGATCCGACACTTGAAGTGAATGACAAGGGTGGCTATTTTGATTTGGCGCCTACTGACCTTGCGGACAATACGCGTCGTGAGATTGTGAATGTCTTGACTAAAATGGGATTTGAAGTAGAAGCAAGTCACCACGAGGTTGCGGTTGGTCAACATGAAATTGACTTCAAGTATGATGAAGTCCTCCGTGCTTGTGATAAGATTCAAATCTTTAAGCTTGTAGTAAAAACCATCGCTCGCAAACATGGTCTTTACGCAACCTTTATGGCGAAACCCAAATTTGGTATTGCTGGATCAGGTATGCACTGTAATATGTCCTTGTTTGATGAGAATGGGAATAACGCCTTCTTTGATCCAAACGATCCAAAGGGAATGCAGTTGTCTGAAACAGCCTACCATTTCCTTGGTGGTTTGATCAAGCATGCTTATAACTATACTGCCATCATGAACCCAACGGTTAACTCCTACAAACGTTTGGTTCCTGGTTATGAAGCGCCAGTTTACATTGCTTGGGCTGGTCGTAACCGCTCGCCACTAGTTCGTGTACCGGCTTCACGTGGTATGGGAACTCGTCTTGAGTTGCGCTCAGTAGACCCAATGGCAAACCCATACATCGCTATGGCTGTTCTTTTGGAAGTTGGTTTGCATGGTATTGAAAACAAAATCGAAGCACCAGCTCCTATCGAAGAAAATATCTACATCATGACAGCAGAAGAGCGTAAGGAAGCTGGAATCACTGATCTTCCATCAACTCTTCATAATGCCTTGAAAGCTTTGACTGAGGATGAAGTGGTTAAGGCGGCCCTAGGTGAACACATCTATACGAGCTTCCTTGAAGCTAAGCGTATCGAGTGGGCTAGCTATGCAACCTTTGTTTCACAATGGGAAGTTGATAATTATCTTGATCTTTACTAATATAGAAGAAAGATTGCCTGAGGGTGATCTTTTTTTGCATTTTATATCGAGCTGTGATATAGTTTATATAACGAAGCGCGATGTATCGAATTAAATAGGAGGTGTGGTTAAATGGAATTAACAGATAAGATTAGGCGTGTTTACCTTCCCATGACTGAAACGGGTTTTTATATCTTGTTTTGTTTACAGAAGGAGAACCATGGATATGGTATCACACAAAAGGTCAAGGAGATGACAGATTCGCAAGTTTCGATTAGTCCTGGAACTATGTATGGGACCTTGTCAAAGATGGAAAAGGATGGCTTGATTTTCTTTGTCCGAGAAGAGGAAAAACGGAAAATTTATCAGATAACAGATTTGGGACGCAAAGTCTTAGATATTGAATTGAAACGTATTGAGCGGCTCTACAGAAACAGTCGGGAGGAAGGATGATGGGAAAGAAGGTTATTTATAGAATTGCTACCATTGCGGATTATGATAGAGAGGCTTTATATCTTAGAAAAATGCATGCCAAGGGCTGGAAACTCAAGGAAGTAACCTACTCTATCTTGTTGTTTGCAGTTAAGTATACCTTTGAAAAGTGCCAACCGGAGCAGGTGTCTTATCAGTTAGACTTTTATCCAATGAAAAAATCAGAGAGAGCCTCCTATTTGCAACTGTTTAAAGACTGTGGATGGGAGCATATTACAGACTTTAATGGGTTTTCCTACTTTAGAAAGCTTCATTCTGGAATTGAGTCGGATGCTGAGTTTGAAATTTATAATGACGCGATCGGGAAGTTAGCTGTGGTCAAACGGATTTTAACGAGGCGGATGCTTCCTATTTTGCTTCTCTTTTTAGCTCTACTACCGGTTTTCTCAAAGTTTGTCAGTGGAGCTAGTTCTTTCAGTTGGGAATTGTTTTTGATTTTCATAATAGATTGTGTTTTATTAATTATTTTTGCGATTCAGATTTCTTATATTTTTTGGAGATTGTTTCAAAAATGGAAAGAATTATCTGATAAATGAAGCAATACCTGTTTTCTAATCTGGAGGTAAGACAATGAATAGTGAAGTACAATTTCGGATTTTTACAATAGTTGATTTGGACAAGGAAGAAGAATATTTACATGAGATGCACTTAAAAGGTTGGAGATATAAAACGAGTAGATGGTGGATTTTCTATTTTGAAGAAAGTGAGCCAGATGATGTGATTTACCTTGTATGTGGTAAACAGTTTTTTAAGAAATATTATCATCAGCTAGAAAATTTGAAAGATAGAGGTTGGAAGCTTGTAGAGGTTTGTCCGTCTTCTATTTTTCGGAAACCGGCTTCTGATTTACTTCCGGAGGATCAAGTATTCTATAGGAATCATGGTCTTAGATGGGAAATGGTAATTTCTAGACTCCGTTCCTCTATGGCTACCCTTTTGGGTGGGCTTGTTGTTTGTTTGATTTTATATAGAGAAAATCTCTCTTCATCTTTCTTCCTTATTTTCGGTATTTACGGTCTCATGATTTCTTATCTAATCTATGGTTTTTTCAGACTTAAAAGGAAATACCAAGTAGATGGAAGGTAGGGTTCTAGGTCTTTAGACTGATTTTTAGCACTCTTGATAAAAGAGTGCTAATTTTTTGAGTTTTTGTCTTGACATTCTCTTCTAAGGGTGTATAATAGAATCATAAGTTAGCACTTGAAGGTTACGAGTGCTAAAAAGATCTATCAGAGAGGAGTGACGAGATGGTTACGGAACGTCAGCAGAATATTTTAAATCTGATTATTGACATCTTTACCAAAACGCACGAACCTGTTGGATCCAAAGCGCTACAAGAGTCTATTAATTCTAGTAGTGCTACCATTCGTAATGATATGGCAGCTCTAGAAAAACAAGGATTGCTTGAGAAAGCTCATACTTCAAGTGGTCGGATGCCTAGTGTGGCTGGTTTTCAGTACTATGTAAAACACTCCTTGGCTTTTGATCGACTGGCTGAAAATGAGGTTTATGAGATTGTCAAAGCCTTTGATCAGGAATTCTTCAAACTGGAGGATATTCTGCAAGAGGCCGCCAATCTACTAACAGACCTGAGCGGCTGTACGGTAATAGCACTGGATGTTGAGCCGAGTAGACAACGGTTGACAGCCTTTGATATCGTTGTTTTGGGACAACATACAGCCTTGGCAGTATTTACCCTAGACGAGTCCCGAACGGTTACCAGTCAATTTCTGATTCCAAGGAACTTCTTGCAGGAAGATTTAAATCGCCTCAAGACCTTGATTCAAGAACGTTTCCTCGGTCACACCGTTCTAGATATTCACTACAAGATTCGGACAGAGATTCCGCAGATTATCCAGCGTTACTTTACGACAACGGACAATGTCATGGATCTCTTTGAACACATTTTTAAAGAAATGTTCAATGAAAACATTGTGGTATCGGGCAAAGTCAATCTCTTGAACTTTGCCAATCTAGCAGCCTATCAGTTCTTTGACCAACCACAAAAGGTGGCTCTGGAGATTCGTGAGGGTCTACATGAAGATCAGATGCAAAATGTCCGTGTTGCGGACAGTCAAGAATCCTGTTTAGCTGATCTAGCAGTGATTAGCAGTAAATTCCTCATTCCTTATCGGGGTTTTGGAATTCTAGCAATTATCGGTCCGGTCAATCTGGACTACCAGCAATTGGTCAATCAAGTCAATGTTGTCAATCGTGTTTTGACCATGAAGTTGACAGATTTTTACCGCTATCTCAGCAGTAATCATTACGAAGTACATTAAGATTGAAATCATTAAAGGAGGCGAAAATGGCCCAAGATAAAAAAAACGAAGAAATGAAAGAAGAGGAAGTTGTGGAAACTACTGAAGAAACAACTCCTGAGAAGTCTGAGTTGGACTTGGCAAATGAACGTGCGGATGAGTTTGAAAACAAATACCTTCGCGCTCATGCAGAAATGCAAAATATTCAACGCCGTGCCAATGAAGAACGTCAAAACTTGCAACGTTATCGTAGCCAGGACCTGGCAAAAGCAATCTTACCATCGCTCGACAACTTAGAACGTGCACTAGCAGTTGAAGGTTTGACAGACGACGTCAAAAAAGGATTGGAGATGGTGCAAGAGAGCTTGATTCACGCTTTGAAAGACGAAGGAATTGAAGAAATCGCAGCTGACGGCGAATTTGACCATAACTATCACATGGCCATCCAAACTCTCCCAGCAGACGATGAACACCTGGCAGACACTATAGCACAAGTCTTCCAAAAAGGCTACAAACTCCATGATCGTATCTTACGCCCTGCCATGGTGGTGGTTTATAACTAAGATACAAAACCCGTAAAAAGCTCACAGTAAAAATAGGAGATTGACGAAGTGTTCGATGAACACAAGAAAATCTATCTTTTTTACCCAGAGCTTAGGGCGTGTTTGATTAGGCAATTCTGACGGTAGCTAAAGCAACTCGTCAGAAAACGGCAATCGCTATGGCGTTTGCCTAGCCTCCTTACTAACTCGTCGTCGAAATAATATCGATTTCGACTCCTCGTGTCGTAACATAATAGAAAACTTGTCCGAAATGACGATAAACTATGAAGAAAGTTAAGAAAGTTGTTCAGCTTTGCAATAGTGAGCGAAGCGAACCAAAGGCGATACTCTTCGCCGTGGCGCTATTTTCGCAAACTTTGAGACATTAGGCTCAAAGTTTAGTCAAAGAGATTGACGAAGTCAAGCTCTGACGGCGTCGCCACTTAAGAAGAGTATCAAAAAGAAAATAGAAAATTAACTAACAAGGAGAAAAACACATGTCTAAAATTATCGGTATTGACTTAGGTACAACAAACTCAGCAGTTGCAGTTCTTGAAGGAACTGAGAGCAAAATCATCGCAAACCCAGAAGGAAACCGCACAACTCCATCTGTAGTGTCATTCAAAAACGGAGAAATCATCGTTGGTGACGCAGCAAAACGTCAAGCAGTTACAAACCCAGATACGGTGATCTCTATCAAATCTAAGATGGGTACTTCTGAAAAGGTTTCTGCTAACGGTAAAGAATACACTCCACAAGAAATCTCAGCTATGATTCTTCAATACTTGAAAGGTTACGCTGAAGATTACCTTGGTGAAAAAGTAACGAAAGCAGTTATTACAGTTCCAGCTTACTTCAACGATGCTCAACGTCAAGCAACAAAAGACGCTGGTAAAATCGCTGGTCTTGAAGTAGAACGCATCGTTAACGAACCAACTGCAGCAGCACTTGCTTACGGTTTGGACAAGACTGACAAAGAAGAAAAAATCTTGGTATTCGACCTTGGTGGTGGTACATTTGACGTCTCTATCCTTGAATTGGGTGACGGTGTCTTCGATGTATTGTCAACTGCAGGGGACAACAAACTCGGTGGTGATGACTTTGACCAAAAAATCATTGACCACTTGGTAGCAGAATTCAAGAAAGAAAATGGCATCGACTTGTCAGCTGACAAGATGGCTCTTCAACGTTTGAAAGACGCAGCTGAAAAAGCGAAGAAAGACCTTTCTGGTGTAACATCAACTCAAATCAGCTTGCCATTTATCACTGCTGGTGAGGCTGGACCTCTTCACTTGGAAATGACTTTGACTCGTGCGAAATTCGATGATTTGACTCGCGACCTTGTAGAACGTACAAAAACTCCAGTTCGCCAAGCCCTTTCAGATGCAGGTTTGAGCTTGTCAGAAATCGACGAAGTCATCCTTGTCGGTGGTTCAACTCGTATCCCTGCCGTTGTTGAAGCTGTTAAAGCTGAAACTGGTAAAGAACCAAACAAATCAGTGAACCCTGACGAAGTAGTTGCGATGGGTGCTGCTATCCAAGGTGGTGTCATCACTGGTGATGTGAAAGACGTTGTCCTTCTTGACGTAACACCATTGTCACTTGGTATCGAAACAATGGGTGGTGTCTTTACAAAACTCATCGAGCGCAATACAACAATTCCAACATCTAAATCACAAGTCTTCTCAACTGCAGCAGACAACCAACCAGCTGTTGATATCCACGTTCTTCAAGGTGAACGCCCAATGGCAGCAGATAACAAGACTCTTGGACGTTTCCAATTGACAGATATCCCAGCTGCACCTCGTGGAATTCCACAAATCGAAGTAACATTTGACATCGACAAGAACGGTATCGTATCTGTTAAGGCCAAAGACCTTGGAACTCAAAAAGAACAAACTATTGTCATCCAATCAAACTCAGGTTTGACTGATGAAGAAATCGATCGCATGATGAAAGATGCTGAAGCGAATGCTGAAGCAGATAAGAAACGTAAAGAAGAAGTTGACCTTCGTAACGAAGTAGACCAAGCAATCTTTGCAACTGAAAAGACAATCAAGGAAACTGAAGGTAAAGGTTTTGATGCTGAACGTGATGCTGCTCAAGCTGCCCTTGATGACCTTAAGAAAGCCCAAGAAGACAACAACTTGGACGAAATGAAAGCAAAACTTGAAGCATTGAACGAAAAAGCTCAAGGACTTGCTGTTAAACTCTACGAACAAGCTGCAGCAGCCCAACAAGCTCAAGCAGGAGCAGAAGGCGCACAAGCAACAGGAAACGCAGGCGATGACGTCGTAGACGGAGAGTTTACGGAAAAGTAAGATGCAAAGCCCGTTAAAACCTCACAGTGAAAATAGGAAATCTGACGCAGAAACTTTAGTTTCTAGGAAGATTTGTCTTTTTCACCAAGAGGTTAGGGAGTGCTCGATTTAGCATTACTAGTTTGATTTTTAAAACTCGAACGTCGTAGTGATAGGAAGAAATCCAGAGGTTGCAACCCAGCCTCTGTTTTTCGGTAAAATAGAGGATGTTGTGTATGAAAAAAGTACTTTGTATCATTTATCCTAATTTTTCTCTTTATGAGATAACCACTTTAACGAGTACTTTAGCTCTGTCTTTTGATATCACGATTGATTATGTAGCTTCTGATCATTCAATGGTGGTTTCTGAGGATGGCTTGCCTTGTCGACCGACGAAAACATTGGGTCAAATCCGTATAGAAGATTATTCTTGTGTGATTTTGCCAGGAATGGTAAATATAGGTCCTGCTCTACAAGATGAGAAATTGATTTCGTTTTTGAGAAATCTTGATGAGCAAGATATCCTAATTGCAGCCATTTCTTCAGCGCCAGTTTTATTGGCGAAAGCAGGCTTGTTGAACGACACGAAATTTACAGGTGGAATTTGGCAAAACTTCTTTGACTATTTTGAATTTCTTCCACGTGAAAATTTCCAACCGAAAGTTCTTGTGCAAGATAAACATATCATTACGGCTGTAGGTTTTGCACATCAAGAGTTTGCGAGAAAAGTGATTCTCGGTTTAGGGTTGGCAGAGAATACGGACAACTATTTTAAAGAACAGAACGAGTATGCTGAAGAGGATTTGATATTTACTCTATCAGACGAAGAGTTTGATCAAGTGAAGCAGAGTATAGAAAATACCCTCTAATGATTTACCTATAAATTATAGAAAGGAACAAAGAGTGTTCGTAACTGAACACGGGTTCCAAAATTTCTGACTCAATATAAAAGAAAGGAATTGAACCCGACCTAAATCGTGGTCTCGTTCCGCAATATTAACAGAAAGGAATAAGGGTGTTCGTAATTGAACCCGAGCGGAAAGCTTGGAAATTAGATAAACCTCCTAAGAAATCAGGATTTCTTGTCGGTTTCCTAAATTTCAGTCGCTTTCTGTTCGCTCTTAGTATCTTGTATGAACAATACTGAATTTTATGATCGTCTGGGGGTGTCAAAAAACACTTCGGCAGACGAGATCAAAAAGGCTTATCGTAAGCTTTCGAAAAAATACCACCCAGATATCAACAAGGAGCCTGGAGCTGAGGAAAAATACAAGGAAGTTCAAGAAGCCTATGAGACTTTGAGTGACGACCAAAAACGTGCAGCCTACGACCAGTATGGTGCTGCGGGTGCCAACGGTGGCTTTGGTGGTGCTGGCGGTTTTGGTGGCTTTGACGGAGCAGGTGGCTTCGGTGGTTTTGAAGATATCTTCTCAAGTTTTTTCGGGGGAGGAGGAGCTTCACGCAATCCAAACGCTCCTCGTCAAGGGGATGACCTCCAGTACCGTGTGAAATTGACCTTTGAAGAAGCCATCTTCGGAACGGAAAAAGAAGTGAAATACAACCGTGAAGCAAGCTGTCGTACCTGTAACGGATCTGGTGCTAAGCCAGGAACAAGTCCAGTCACTTGTGGACGCTGTCATGGCGCTGGTGTCATTAACGTTGATACGCAGACTCCTCTTGGTATGATGCGTCGCCAAGTAACCTGTGATGTCTGTCATGGTCGCGGAAAAGAAATCAAGGATCCATGTACAACTTGTCATGGAACAGGTCATGAAAAACAAGCTCATAGCGTACATGTGAAAATTCCTGCTGGTGTGGAAACTGGCCAACAAATCCGCCTAGCTGGTCAAGGTGAAGCAGGCTTTAACGGTGGACCTTACGGGGACTTGTACGTGGTGGTTTCAGTTGAAGCTAGTGATAAATTTGAACGTGAAGGAACAACCATTTTCTACAAGTTAAATCTCAATATTGTCCAAGCAACTCTAGGAGATACTGTGGAAATTCCAACTGTGCATGGCGCTGTCGAATTGGTTATCCCAGAGGGAACTCAGACTGGCAAGAAATTCCGCCTACGGGGCAAGGGAGCGCCAAGCCTTCGTGGCGGTGCTGTTGGTGACCAATACGTTACTGTCAATGTCGTGACTCCGACAGGTCTGAACGACCGCCAAAAAGCAGCGCTTAAAGAGTTCGCAGCTGCAGGTAACTTGAAAGTCAATCCAAAGAAAAAAGGCTTCTTTGACCATATTAAAGATGCCTTTGAAGGAGAATAAAGCAAAAAGAGCCGATTGGCTCTTTTTACTTATCCTCAAATTCCTGTGTTTCTTTTATCACAGCCATTCTAGTTTGGAAATCTTTTTCTAAAACTTTGAATTTATAGGTTAAATCTTTTTGGTATTCCTTGATAAGGGATTTTTGTTGGTCGATGATTTGTAAGCTGTTTTGGATGATATCCAAATCATCCTTGATAGCTTCGACGCGGTCAGTTGTATCTAGCACTTCATCCTGAATGGCTTGGCGATTTTTCACGACAAAATAACTTCCAGCTGCAGCTCCTGCAAATAGCAGTAGATTTGATAGTTTCATGGCATCTCCTTAAGCGTTTTTAATGGTTTCAGCGACTTGGGCAAGTTTGTCAAAGTCAGGTTCGTGGGCGATAAAGTCAATCTTGAGGTCATCTTCTGCACCGTAGCGAGGTACGAGATGCACGTGAGTATGAAAGACTGTTTGACCAGCAACTTCCTCACAGTTGGCGATGATGTTCATTCCGGCAGCCTTGGTAGCCTTCATGACTTTTTGAGCCACTGTTGGTACTTGGGCAAAGAGTTGGCTAGCGCTGGCAGCGTCCATCTCCAAAAGATTGCGAAAATGCTCTTTGGGTACAATGAGGGTGTGTCCAGGCGTTACTTGAGAGATATCAAGAAAGGCAAGAACCTGCTCATCTTCGTATACTTTTGAAGCAGGAATCTCCCCTGCGATAATCTTACAAAAAATGCAATCTGACATAAAATCCACCTCTACTGTATTGAATTTTGATATAATATAGCTACATTATACCAGATTCGGAGAAAATATGTTAGAAATTAAAAACCTGACAGGAGGCTATGTCCATGTTCCTGTCTTGAAAGATGTGTCCTTTACAGTTGAAAGTGGGCAGTTGGTCGGTTTGATTGGTCTCAACGGTGCTGGGAAATCAACGACTATCAATGAGATTATTGGACTGTTGACACCTTACAGTGGGGAAATTAAGATTAACGGTCTCACCCTGCGAGAAGATGCGACCAGCTATCGCAAACAGATTGGCTACATCCCAGAAACGCCTAGCTTGTATGAAGAACTGACCCTCAGGGAGCATATCGAGACGGTTGCCATGGCCTATGGTATTGAGCAAAAAGTGGCTTTTGATCGTGTGGAACCTTTATTAAAAATGTTTCGTTTGGACCAAAAATTAGACTGGTTTCCAGTGCATTTTTCCAAAGGAATGAAGCAGAAGGTCATGATTATCTGTGCTTTTGTCGTAGATCCGAGTCTTTTCATCGTAGATGAGCCTTTCCTTGGTCTCGATCCGCTGGCTATTTCTGACTTGATTCAGCTTCTAGAAGTAGAAAAGCAAAAAGGCAAGTCCATTCTCATGAGTACCCACGTGCTGGATTCGGCGGAGAAGATGTGTGATGCCTTTGTTATCCTTCATAAGGGGGAGGTGCGAGCTCAGGGGAACCTTCAGCAACTCCGCGAAGCCTTTAACATGCCTGAAGCGAGTTTGAATGATATTTACTTGGCTCTGACCAAAGAGGAGGAGCTATGAAAGACTTGTTTTTAAAGCGAAAGCAGGCTTTTCGTAAGGAGTGTGTCGGTTATCTGCGTTATGTTCTCAATGACCACTTTGTCTTATTCCTGCTGGTTCTCATCGGTTTTTTAGCCTACCAGTACAGTCAACTCTTGCAAGATTTTCCTGAAAATCATTGGCCCATCCTCTTGTTTTTGGGAATTGTATCTGCCTTGCTTTTGGCTTGGGGAGGAATCGCGACCTACATGGAAGTACCTGACAAGCTCTTTCTCTTGGTCAGTGAAGAGGAGGTCAAGTCCTATCTCAAAGGGCAGACGTCACGTTCACTGGTCTTTTGGCTCTTTGTCCAAACCCTTTTCTTGCTTTTATTTGCGCCCTTATTTTTAGCCATGGGCTATGGCTTGCCAGTCTTTCTCATCTATGTGGTTTTATTGGGAGCTGGGAAATATCTCCTCTTTCGCCAAAAAGCCAGTAAATTTTATACTGAGACTGGCCTCGACTGGGACTATGTGATTGCCCAAGAAAGCAAGCGAAAGCAAGTCTTGCTTCGTTTCTTTGCTCTCTTTACTCAGGTCAAGGGCGTTTCAAACAGTGTCAAGCGTCGCGCTTATCTAGACTTTATCTTAAATGCTGTTCAAAAGGTGCCAGGGAAGATTTGGCAAAACCTCTATCTTCGTTCATATCTGCGAAATGGAGACCTCTTTGCCCTCAGTTTGCGTCTCTTGCTCCTATCCTTGTTAGCTGTGATCTTTATCGAGCAAACTTGGATAGCGACAGCAGTGGTGGTTCTATTTAACTACCTCATACTCTTTCAGTTGCTGGCCCTCTATCACGCCTTTGACTACCAGTACTTGACCCAGCTCTTTCCATTAGAAAAAGGGGAGAAAGAGAAGGGTTTGAAACAGATAGTGCTCGGTGTTGGAAGTGTCGTTCTTTTGTTGGAATTACTAGTCGGAGCAGTAGTTTTTCAAGAAAAAATAGCCTTGTTGGCTCTTGTAGGTGTTAGTCTCTTCCTACAATTGTTTTATTTGCCTTACCAACTAAAAAGATTGGTTGACGAATAGACAAAAAACTAGTAGAATAGTAAGGAAACTTTATACGGAGGAAAGAAATGGACTTGGGTGATATTGAGCTAACGCTGACCCCGATACCAGGGAAGAGCGGCAAGGCTTATATGGGAAGCTACCCTGATGGGAAGCGCGTCTTTATAAAAATGAACACCTCTCCAATCCTACCTGGCCTAGCCAGAGAACAAATCGCTCCTCAATTACTATGGACTCGTCGTTTAGCGGATGGTCGTGATATGTGTGCCCAAGAATGGTTGACTGGCAAAATCTTGACTCCCTACGATATGAATCGCAAACAAATCATTACAATCTTGAACCGTCTCCACCGCTCGCGTCCCTTGATGAAGCAGTTGAGTCGTTTGGGATATACCATGGAAAAACCAGTTGATTTGTTGCGTTCTTGGCAACAAGAAGTACCAGAAATCTTGCAACAGAATCACTACTTAAATAGTGTGATTGCTGAACTAGGTAAGACGGTTCCAGGCTTTAGGGAAGATCATGCAACGATTGTGCATGGAGACCTTCGCCATAGTAATTGGATTGAGACAGAGAGTGGACTCGTTTATCTAGTGGATTGGGATTCGGTTCGTCTGACGGATCGTATGTTTGATGTGGCGCATTTGCTATGCCACTACATTCCAGATCATCAGTGGCGTCAATGGTTGAGAGACTACGGCTATAAGTACAATCAGACAGTGTTAGATAAATTGTATTGGTATGGTCAGTATTCTTATTTGAACCAGATTGCCAAATACTGTGAAAATCAAGATTTAGACAATGTAAACCGGGAGATTTATGCCTTGCGTGTCTTCCGTGACAAGTATGGAAAGAAGAGATGAGAGTTAGAAATCGTAAAGGGGCGACAGAGTTACTAGAGGCTAATCCCCAGTATGTGGTCCTCAATCCCTCGGAAGCTAAAGGGAAATGGCGAGACTTGTTTGGAAATGATCATCCGATTCATGTTGAGGTTGGAAGTGGGAAAGGTGCCTTTGTATCAGGAATGGCCAAGCAAAACCCTGACATCAACTATATCGGGATTGACATCCAAAAGTCGGTATTGAGTTATGCCTTGGACAAGGTATTAGAAGTTGGAGTTCCCAACATCAAATTGCTGTGGGTAGATGGTTCAGATTTGACAGACTACTTTGAAGACGGTGAGATTGATCGTCTCTACCTAAACTTTTCTGATCCCTGGCCTAAAAAACGCCATGAAAAACGTCGTTTGACATACAAGAGTTTCTTGGATACCTTCAAGCGCATCTTGCCTGAGAATGGGGAAATCCATTTCAAGACAGACAATCGTGGCTTGTTTGAGTACAGCTTGGTGAGTTTTTCTCAGTATGGGATGAAACTGAACGGGGTTTGGTTGGACTTACATGCCAGTGATTTTGAAGGCAATGTCATGACGGAATATGAGCAAAAATTCTCCAACAAGGGTCAAGTAATCTACCGAGTTGAGGCAGAATTTTAAGAAATAGCTTAAAAACCAGCCGTTTGAGTGCTTATACTTTACATAAATTGACAAACGTGCTATACTGATAGTAAGAATATGAGAAAGAGAGGCGGGGAAATATCTTCGCCTCTTGCTTATGAGGAGGTGGACGCAATCGCAACAATCGTAGAATTAGTTAGAGAAGTTGTAGAACCTGTCATCCAAGTGCCTTTCGAGCTTGTGGATATCGAGTATGGAAAGATTGGCAGTGACATGATTCTCAGTATTTTTGTAGACAAATCTGAAGGAATTACCTTGAACGATACGGCAGACCTGACAGAAATTATCAGTCCTGTCCTAGACACCATCAAGCCCGATCCCTTCCCAGAACAATATTTCCTAGAAATTACCAGTCCAGGCTTGGAACGTCCTTTGAAAACCAAAGAAGCTATAGCTGGAGCAGTTGGGAAATACATTCACGTTGGTCTTTATAAGGCCATCGACAAGCAAAAAGTCTTTGAAGGAACCTTGGTATCCTTTGAAGAGGACGAGTTGACCATGGAATATATGGACAAGACACGTAAGAAAACTGTCCAAATTCCATACAGTTTAGTATCAAAAGCACGTTTAGCAGTTAAACTATAGAAAAGAAAGGATAGCTTTTGAGGATTCAAAAGTAAAAAGAACATGAGTAAAGAAATGCTAGAGGCCTTCCGCATTTTGGAAGAAGACAAGGGAATCAAAAAAGAAGACATCATCGACGCAGTAGTAGAGTCGCTTCGTTCCGCTTATCGCAGACGTTATGGTCAATCTGATAGCGTAGCCATTGACTTCAATGAAAAAACAGGTGACTTTACAGTTTATACTGTCCGTGAAGTTGTAGATGAAGTATTTGATAGCCGTTTGGAAATCAGCTTGAAAGATGCCCTTGCCATTAATTCAGCCTATGAGCTTGGTGACAAAATCAAGTTTGAAGAAGCACCAGCTGAGTTTGGTCGTGTAGCAGCCCAATCTGCTAAACAAACCATTATGGAAAAAATGCGCAAGCAAATACGTGCCATCACTTATAATACATACAAAGAACATGAACAAGAAATCATGTCTGGTACTGTAGAACGCTTTGACAACCGTTTCATCTATGTCAACCTTGGCAGCATCGAAGCCCAATTGTCAAAACAAGATCAAATTCCTGGAGAAGTTTTTGCTTCTCACGACCGTATCGAAGTCTATGTTTATAAGGTCGAAGACAATCCTCGTGGCGTCAACGTCTTTGTTAGCCGTAGCCATCCAGAAATGATCAAACGCTTGATGGAGCAAGAAATCCCAGAAGTCTACGATGGAACTGTTGAAATCATGAGCGTAGCTCGTGAAGCAGGTGACCGTACCAAGGTTGCTGTTCGTAGCCACAATCCAAACGTGGATGCTATCGGGACAATCGTTGGGCGTGGTGGTGCCAATATCAAGAAGATCACTAGCAAGTTCCACCCAGCTCGCTACGACGCTAAGAGCGACCGTATGATTCCTGTAGAAGAGAACATTGACGTTATCGAGTGGGTAGCGGATCCAGCTGAGTTTATCTACAATGCCATCGCACCTGCAGAGGTTGACCAAGTTATCTTTGATGAAAACGACAGCAAGCGTGCCTTGGTCGTTGTGCCTGATAACAAGCTTTCTCTTGCTATCGGTCGTCGTGGACAAAACGTTCGCTTGGCAGCTCACTTGACGGGTTACCGTATCGATATCAAGTCTGCCAGTGAGTTTGAAGCTATGGAAGAAGCAGGTCAAGTTGATTACGCAACAACAGAAGAGTATATTGAAGAATAAGATTGCTAGAGGAGGGAAAGATGAAAACAAGAAAAATCCCTTTGCGCAAGTCTG
Organism: Streptococcus sp. Z556; assembly: GCF_053010225.1. Lineage (NCBI taxonomy): Bacteria > Bacillati > Bacillota > Bacilli > Lactobacillales > Streptococcaceae > Streptococcus > Streptococcus sp. Z556. The sequence goes on along the minus strand of NZ_JBRKNU010000005.1, from coordinate 29,234 downwards.
TTGTTTCCAACGATGTGATTGATAAGCGTGATTTGCTCCGCATTGTCAAGAACAAAGAAGGAGAGGTCTTTATCGATCCGACAGGCAAGGCCAATGGCCGTGGCGCTTATATCAAGCTAGACAATGCAGAAGCCCTAGAGGCAAAAAAGAAGAAAGTCTTTAACCGCAGCTTTAACATGGAAGTGGAAGAAAGCTTTTATGACGAGTTGATCGCTTATGTGGATCACAAAGTAAAAAGAAGAGAGTTAGGACTTGAATAAGCAAAAAGTAAGCAATCTCTTGGGTCTTGCTCAACGAGCAGGCCGGATCATATCGGGTGAGGAATTGGTGGTCAAGGCCATTCAAGACCAGAAAGCCAAGCTAGTCTTTCTAGCTCATGATGCTGGTCCCAATCTAACCAAGAAGATTCAAGATAAAAGTGACTATTATCAAGTAGAAGTTATAACCGTGTTTTCAACACTGGAATTAAGCATAGCAGTCGGAAAATCGAGAAAGGTTTTGGCTGTGACAGATGCTGGATTTACAAAGAAAATGAGGTCTCTTATGGAATAGAAGAGGAGGACATGATTTGTCTAAGAAAAGATTGTACGAAATCGCAAAAGAACTTGGGAAAGAAAGTAAAGAAGTTGTAGCGCGTGCAAAAGAGTTGGGCTTGGATGTAAAAAGCCACTCATCGAGCGTGGAAGCTGCTGTTGCTGAACAAATCGCAGCTAGCTTTAAACCTGCACCTGCTCCTAAGGCAGAAGCAAAACCTGTAGCAGCAAAAGCAAGTGTAGAAAAGAAAGTTGAAAAGCCTGCATCAGCTAAACCAGCTGTCGCAAAGGAAGAGAGCAAACCAGCTACACCTGCAGCTCCTAAGGAAGAAAAAGTGGTGGCCGCAAGACCACAGAGTCGAAACTTCAAGGCGGAGCGTGAGGCACGTGCCAAAGAGCAGGCAGAGCGACGCAAACAAAACAAGGGCAACAACCGTGACCAACAACAAAACGGCAACCGTCAGAAAAACGACGGCCGTAATGGTGGCAAACCTGGTCAAGGAAACCGCGACAATCGCCGATTTAACGACCAAGGGAAGAAACCACAAGGTCAAGGAAATCGTGGCAATGATCGCCGTCAGCAACAAGACTTCCAGCCAAAACCAGCTGGGCCACGTGTTGACTTTAAAGCCCGTGCAGCAGCCCTAAAAGCAGAGCAAAATGCAGAGTACGCACGCTCAAGCGAGGAGCGCTTCAAGCAATCGCAAGCTGCCAAAGAAGCTTTGGCTCAAGCTAATAAACGCAAGGAACCTGAGGAAATCTTTGAGGAAGCTGCTAAGTTAGCTGAACAAACGCAGCCAGCCGTAGCAGTAGCTCCTGTAGCTAAAGAAGCGCCAGTGGATACACGTCGTAAAAAACAAGCTCGACCAGACAAAGAACGTGACGATTATGATCACGAAGAAGATGGTCCTAGAAAACAACAAAAGAATCGAAGTAGTCAGAATCAAGTGAGAAATCAAAGAAATAGTAACTGGAATAACAACAAAAAGAATAAAAAAGGCAACAAGCAAAATAACCGCAATCAGGCACCAAAACCTGTTACAGAACGTAAGTTCCACGAATTGCCAACAGAATTTGAATATACAGATGGTATGACTGTTGCGGAAATCGCAAAACGTATTAAACGTGAACCAGCTGAAATCGTTAAGAAACTCTTTATGATGGGGGTTATGGCCACACAAAACCAATCTTTGGATGGTGACACCATTGAACTCCTATTGGTAGATTATGGTATCGAAGCCAAACAAAAGGTTGAAGTGGACAATGCGGACATCGAACGTTTCTTCGTCGAAGATGGTTATCTTAATGAAGATGAATTGGTTGAGCGTCCACCAGTTGTGACCATCATGGGGCACGTTGACCATGGTAAAACAACCCTTCTAGATACCCTTCGTAACTCTCGTGTTGCAACAGGAGAAGCAGGTGGTATCACTCAGCATATCGGTGCCTACCAAATCGTTGAAAACGGCAAGAAGATTACCTTCCTTGATACACCAGGACACGCGGCTTTTACATCGATGCGTGCTCGTGGTGCATCTGTTACCGATATCACCATCTTGGTTGTAGCGGCAGATGACGGGGTTATGCCTCAAACTATCGAAGCCATCAACCACTCAAAAGCAGCCAACGTTCCAATCATCGTTGCCATCAACAAGATTGATAAACCAGGTGCCAACCCAGAACGCGTTATCGGTGAATTGGCAGAACACGGTGTCATGTCAACTGCTTGGGGTGGAGATTCTGAGTTTGTCGAAATTTCAGCTAAGTTCAACCAAAATATCGATGAACTCTTGGAAACGGTCCTTCTTGTGGCTGAAATCCAAGAACTCAAGGCAGATCCAACAGTGCGTGCGATCGGTACGGTTATCGAAGCTCGTTTGGATAAAGGGAAAGGTGCGGTCGCAACCCTTCTTGTGCAACAAGGTACTCTGAATGTCCAAGACCCTATCGTTGTCGGAAATACCTTCGGTCGTGTCCGTGCTATGACAAATGATCTTGGTCGTCGTGTTAAGGTAGCAGGACCATCAACGCCCGTTTCTATCACAGGTTTGAACGAAGCACCAATGGCGGGTGACCATTTTGCCGTTTACGAAGATGAAAAATCTGCGCGTGCAGCAGGTGAAGAACGTGCCAAACGTGCCCTTATGAAACAACGTCAAGCTACCCAACGTGTCAGCCTTGAAAACCTCTTTGATACGCTTAAAGCGGGTGAACTCAAGTCTGTTAACGTTATCATCAAGGCCGACGTACAAGGTTCGGTTGAAGCCCTTTCTGCCTCACTTCAAAAGATCGATGTAGAAGGTGTAAAAGTTACCATCGTTCACTCAGCAGTCGGTGCTATCAACGAATCGGACGTTACTCTTGCGGAAGCTTCAAATGCCTTTATCATCGGTTTCAACGTACGTCCTACACCACAAGCTCGTCAACAAGCAGATGCTGACGATGTCGAAATCCGTCTCCACAGCATTATCTACAAGGTTATCGAAGAGATGGAAGAAGCCATGAAAGGGATGCTTGATCCAGAATTCGAAGAAAAAGTTATCGGTGAAGCTCTTATCCGTGAAACCTTCAAGGTATCTAAAGTGGGAACCATCGGTGGATTCATGGTTATCAACGGTAAAGTTACCCGTGACTCGAAAGTCCGTGTTATCCGTGACGGTGTTGTTATCTATGACGGAGAACTCGCAAGCTTGAAACACTACAAAGACGACGTCAAAGAAGTTACGAACGGTCGTGAAGGTGGATTGATGATTGATGGCTACAATGATATCAAGATGGATGATGTGATTGAGGCATACGTCATGGAAGAAATTAAACGTTAAGATTTTTGCTCCTTTCTTAGGTGGTGAGGGACGCAAGCAAACCGACGGTTTCATTGCTTATTTTTGAGCCTAGTGTCTCAAAAATCCCCTGTGATTGAACTGAATTATCAGTCCAATCACTTTCACCACGGCGAAAGAAGCGGATGAGTTCAAATTGAACTTCGTTTCAATTTGAGCTGAAAATCAATAAATTTAAAAATAGCTAGGTCTGCTGGCCTAGCTTTTGGTTCAAAGTAGAGAAAGGAATATCATGGCAAATCATTTCCGTACGGATCGTGTGGGCATGGAAATCAAGCGTGAAGTCAATGAGATTTTGCAAAAGAAAGTCCGTGATCCGCGTGTCCAAGGTGTGACCATTACAGATGTTCAGATGCTGGGTGACCTATCCGTTGCTAAGGTTTACTACACTATTTTGAGTAACCTTGCTTCGGATAACCAAAAAGCTCAAATCGGGCTTGAGAAAGCAACTGGTACCATCAAACGTGAACTTGGTCGCAATTTGAAATTGTACAAAATCCCAGATTTAACTTTCGTCAAAGACGAATCCATTGAATATGGAAACAAGATTGACGAGATGCTACGCAATCTGGATAAGAACTAAGAAAGAGGGGCAACCCTCTTTTTTGTTGCCACAGTATGATCATTACTATTTGACGATATATCTATCTGATAAAAATCGGTTTAAAAAATTTGTAAATTTTAAATAGTATGATATGATAAAGCTTGATATAAATGAAAAACGGAGAGATATATGGCTAAACAAGATATAGCTATGCAAGTACTGCAACAAGTGGTGAAATTACCCGTAGTCAAAGTTGATCGAGAGAAATTTTTAGTAGAAAAGTTTTCAAAGGAATTAGACCGTAAGGATATTTCAACTTTGATTGAACAAGGACCGACTTCTTTGATGCCTCAAGAAAGCTTGGATCGCGTGGCCAAGGCCTGTATTAAGGATAATGTCCTGTTAGCCAGTGGAACTTCGGTTTTGGCAGGTCTACCTGGAGGGATTCTCATGGCGATCACTATCCCGACAGACGTAGCTCAGTTTTATGGTTTTTCATTAAAACTAGCTCAGGAACTAGGGTATATTTACGGATTTGATGATCTCTGGGCATCGCGCAATGAGTTAAGCGAGGAAGCTAAAAACACACTCCTACTGTATCTCGGTGTGATGCTGGGAGTAAATGGTGCAGGCGCTCTGCTTCGATCAGGCGGTGTGACAGTAGCCAAACAAGTCATAAAAGTAGTGAATAAGAAAGCTTTGACAAAGACCCTTTGGTATCCGATTTTAGAAAAAGTTTTGAAAATTTTTGGTGTCAATCTGACAAAAGGAGGTTTAGCCAAAGGAATGGGAAAAGTGATTCCTATCCTAGGCGGTATTATTTCAGGAGGATTAACCTTTGCGACCATGAAACCGATGGGGGAAAGCTTGCAACAGGAGTTATCTAAATTAGTTAACTATAATGAGGAGCAATATCAAGAAGACATAGAAACTATCCGAAAAGAAGCTGAAATCATCGAAGGAGAGTAACATGGGTCTCATAAAAATGTTAGCTAAAACTTACGGGAATTACTTTTTTACGATGCAAGGTTTAAAAGTGATGAAAACAATGAAAAAAGATGACAATCTTGTTGTTGGTCTAGGGAAGTTATTTCTTGTAGATAAGTTAATGGATACGGCTCACTGGTTAGCAAAACCAGATGATAAGGAATAACTTGAAATGAAAGAAACTAGCAGGAACTCCGCTGCTAGTTTTTTAATCTCTTTCCATATGGTATAATATAAGCAGTAAAATCATTTTATACTCTTCGAAAATCAAATTCAAACCACGTCAGCTTCACCTTGCCGTACTTAAGTACAGCCTGCGGCTAGCTTCCTAGTTTGCTCTTTGATTTTCATTGAGTATTAGAACATACATGGAGGTCGTCATGGACAATATCATCGATGTGTCAATTCCCGTTGCAGAAGTGGTGGACAAGCATCCAGAAGTCTTGGAAATCCTAGTGGAGCTGGGTTTTAAACCACTTGCTAATCCCTTGATGCGCAACACAGTCGGTCGTAAGGTATCGCTCAAACAGGGTTCTAAGCTTGAAGGAACTCCTATGGACAAGATTGTCCGCACACTGGAAGCGAATGGCTACGAAGTGATTGGATTAGACTAATGGCAGATGAACGGATTCATATCCTACGGGATATTTTGTTAGAATTGCACAATGGCGCCTCTCCTGAGTCAGTTCAGGAGCGTTTTGATGCGACCTTTACAGGTGTGTCAGCCATCGAGATTTCCCTCATGGAGCACGAGCTGATGAACTCAGACTCAGGTGTCACCTTTGAAGACGTTATGGAGCTCTGTGATGTCCATGCCAATCTTTTTAAAAACGCTGTTAAGGGTGTTGAAGTAGAGGATACCGAGCATCCTGGCCACCCCGTTCGCGTCTTCAAGGATGAAAATCTGGCCCTCCGTGCTGCCTTGATTCGCATTCGGAGATTGTTAGATACCTATGAGTCTATGGAAGACGAGGAAATGCTGGCAGAGATGCGCAAGGGTTTGGTCCGTCAAATGGGGCTTTTGGGGCAATTTGATCTCCACTACCAGCGCAAGGAAGAGCTCTTCTTTCCTATCATGGAGCGCTATGGACACGATTCACCTCCAAAAGTTATGTGGGGAGTGGATGACCAGATCAGAGAACTCTTTCAAACAGCTCTAACGACAGCCAAGTCACTACCAGAAGTGTCGATCAGCAGTGTAAAAGAAGATTTTGAAGCTTTTGCGACAGAGTTTGAAAGTATGATTTTCAAGGAAGAGTCCATCCTCCTCATGATTCTCCTTGAGTCCTTTACTCAGGATGACTGGCTTCAGATTGCGGAGGAGAGTGACGCCTATGGCTACGCCATCATCCGTCCGTCTGAGAAATGGGTTCCAGAACGTCAGAGCTTTGTTGAGGAAAAGAGTGCAGAGGAGCCCGTGCAGCTAGACACTGCTGAAGGCCCAGTGCATCAAGTTATCGATACACCAGAAGGCCAGTTTATCATTACCTTTACCCCTAAGGAAAAGGAAGCGGTGCTGGACCGTCATAGTCAACAGGCTTTTGGCAATGGCTATCTCTCCGTCGAGCAGGCCAACCTCATCCTCAATCACCTCCCCATGGAGATCACCTTTGTCAATAAAGACGATATTTTCCAGTATTACAATGACAATACGCCAGCTGATGAGATGATTTTCAAACGGACGCCGTCCCAAGTCGGGCGTAATGTAGAACTTTGCCATCCGCCTAAGTACCTAGAAAAGGTGAAGGCCGTTATGAAAGGTCTTCGTGAAGGGGTCAAAGACAAGTATGAAATGTGGTTCAAGTCTGAGTCGCGAGGCAAGTTTGTCCACATCACCTACGCTGCAGTACACGATGAGAATGGGGAATTTCAAGGCGTGCTAGAGTATGTTCAGGATATCCAACCCTACCGTGAGATCGATACGGACTACTTCCGTGGATTAGAATAAGGAGAATCAATGAGTTACGAACAAGAATTTATGAAGGAATTTGAAGCCTGGGTTAATACCCAGATCATGATCAACGACATGGCGCACAAGGAAAGTCAAAAGGTTTACGAAGAAGACCAAGACGAACGTGCCAAAGATGCCATGATTCGCTACGAGAGCCGCTTGGATGCCTACCAGTTCTTGCTGGGTAAGTTTGAAAACTTCAAAGCAGGCAAGGGATTTCATGATCTGCCAGAAGGCTTGTTTGGTGAGCGAAACTATTAAAATTCAGATACTTTCTTGATTTTTTGCCAAAATCTTGATAGAATATCTTTATTAAATCCTTGTCAGAGCAGGGATTTTTTATTGAAAGGATTTTATCATGTCAAAGAAACTCCAACGTAAAAAACAATTACGAAATAGCCTTCGTCGTTCAGGTGCATTTTCAACTACAGTGACCAAGGTTGTAGAAGAGACCAAGAAAGTCGTGAAACACGCAGAAAAATCTGCCAGCCAAGCAGGAAAAGTTGTCTCTAAAAAAGTAGAACAAGCAGTAGAAGCGACCAAGGAACAAGCTCAAAAAGTGGCGAATTCAGTAGAAGATTTCGCAGCTACTTTGGGTGGCCTCTCAGTAGATCGCGCTAAGACTTTCTATGATGAAGGCATCAAGTCAGCTTCTGACTTCAAAAACTGGACTGAAAAAGAACTCCTTGCCTTGAAGGGAATCGGCCCAGCTACGATTAAGAAATTAAAAGAACACGGAATCAGCTTCAAGTAATTTTTCTTGTTCCTTGCATTTCCGTCAAAAACTTGCTACAATAGAGCCATTAGAGGTGTTTTGAATCCCACATTTTACAGAAAGTGGCGGTGCTGAGAAGTCCATAAATGTGTCAAAACTGGTTGCTGATGGATGAAAAATGAAATAATATTGTCTTTTTATTATAAAGACGAGAGTTGCGGGCGTCTCTGCCCGAAATTGGGTGGTACCGCGGATAAACACATTCGTCCCTGTCATGTAGATGGCAGGGGCATTTTTTTATGGAAAGTGAGGGCTGAAGATGGAGCAAGCACAATTACCAGAACGATTAGAAACTGATCGGCTCGTCTTACGAGTCCGAACAGTGGCGGATGCAGTGGATATCTTTGACTATGCCAGTCGGCCAGAAGTCTCCTATCCAGCAGGCTTTCCGCCCGTCCAGACCTTGGAAGATGAGATTTATTACCTGGAGCATATCCTTCCTGAGCGCAATCAAAAGGAAAATCTACCAGCTGGCTACGGAATTGTCGTCAAGGGAACCGATAAAGTCATCGGCTCTGTTGATTTCAACCATCGCCATGAAGATGATGTGCTGGAGATTGGCTATATCTTGCATCCAGACTATTGGGGCAGAGGCTATGTACCAGAAGCAGCGTATGCCTTGATTGACCTAGGCTTTCAAGAACTAGATCTTCATAAGATTGAGATGACTTGCTTTGGCTACAATGTCCAAAGTCAACGAGTCGCAGAGAAACTTGGTTTTACCCTCGAAGCTAGCATTCGAGACCGCAAAGATGCTCAGGGAAATCGCTGTGACAGTCTCATATATGGCTTGCTGAAGAGTGAGTGGGAGGTGGTTTGATGCACATTTTCATCATTGGGGCTCCGGCTTCTGGGAAAATGACGATTGGCCAAGAGTTATCTCGAAAGACAAATGCTACCCTCTTTTATAACCATCAAGCCATCGATTTTGCACTAGAAATCTATCAGGACTATACAGAGGAAATGTGGGAATTTGTTCGTGAAATTACCTTTTCTTTCCTTGGAGCAAGTGCTAGGAATCAGCGATCTGTGATTTTAACAGACGTAATTGATTTTTCAAATCAGTACCAGCTACTGTATTTAAAACAAATTCAGGATTTATTGGATAACCTTCATCAAGAGATTCTGTTTGTTGAGTTGGAAACAAGTCTTGAGGAGCGCTTACATCGAAATCGAACGGAGAATCGATTAAAGCACAAACCCTTAAAACGACATATTGAGGTATCTGAAAGAGAAATTTTGGAGACTGCTGAAACACTTCAATTAAATTCCCAACATCAACCGAACGAGTTGTACCACTACCTTAAAATAAATAATACGAATCTGTCTGCAGAAGAAGTTGCAAAGCAGATTCAAAATAAAATGAATACAATAGAGAAAGGACACACACATGTCTAAAGAACTTTCACCTAAATACAATCCAGCCGAGGTTGAGGCTGGTCGTTACCAAAAATGGCTTGATGCGGATGTTTTCAAGCCTTCAGGCGATCAAAAGGCTAAGCCTTATTCAATCGTAATTCCACCACCAAACGTAACTGGGAAACTCCACCTTGGTCACGCTTGGGATACAACTTTGCAAGATATCATCATCCGTCAAAAACGCATGCAAGGCTTTGACACGCTTTGGCTACCAGGAATGGACCACGCGGGTATCGCAACTCAAGCTAAGGTTGAGGAGCGCTTGCGTGGAGAGGGCATTAGCCGTTATGACCTCGGTCGTGAGAAATTCCTCGAGAAAGTCTGGGAATGGAAAGACGAATATGCCACTACTATCAAGGAACAATGGGGCAAGATGGGGCTCTCTGTAGACTACTCTCGTGAGCGTTTCACTCTTGACGAAGGCTTGTCAAAAGCTGTTCGCAAGGTCTTTGTGGACCTTTACAAGAAAGGCTGGATCTACCGTGGTGAGTTTATCATCAACTGGGACCCAGTAGCTCGCACAGCCCTTTCTGATATCGAGGTGATCCACAAGGACGTCGAAGGTGCCTTCTACCACATGAACTACATGCTGGAAGACGGTTCACGCGCTCTTGAAGTGGCGACAACTCGTCCTGAGACTATGTTTGGGGACGTTGCTGTTGCGGTCAATCCAGAAGACCCACGCTACAAGGACTTGATTGGTCAAAACGTAGTCCTTCCTATCGCTAATAAATTGATTCCAATCGTTGGAGACGAACACGCAGATCCTGAGTTTGGTACAGGTGTCGTGAAAATCACGCCTGCCCACGATCCAAACGACTTCTTGGTTGGTCAACGTCATAACTTGCCACAGGTTAACGTCATGAACGACGACGGAACCATGAATGACTTGGCCTTCGAATTTGCAGGTATGGATCGCTTTGAAGCTCGTAAGGCAGTTGTTGCCAAGTTGGAAGAAATCGGTGCCCTTGTTAAAATCGAAAAACGTGTCCACAGTGTTGGTCACTCAGAGCGTACAGGTGTAGTGGTTGAACCACGCTTGTCTACGCAGTGGTTTGTCAAGATGGACCAATTGGCTAAGAACGCCATTGCCAATCAAGATACAGAAGACAAGGTAGAATTCTACCCACCTCGTTTCAACGATACCTTCCTCCAATGGATGGAAAATGTTCACGACTGGGTAATCTCTCGTCAGCTTTGGTGGGGTCACCAAATCCCTGCTTGGTACAATGCTGAGGGTGAAATGTATGTCGGCGAAGAAGCTCCAGAAGGTGACGGATGGACTCAGGACGAAGACGTTTTGGATACTTGGTTCAGTTCTGCCCTTTGGCCATTCTCAACCATGGGCTGGCCTGATGTTGACTCAGAAGATTTCAAACGTTACTTCCCAACTTCAACCTTGGTAACAGGTTACGACATCATCTTCTTCTGGGTGTCTCGTATGATCTTCCAATCCTTGGAATTCACTGGCCGTCAGCCATTCCAAAACGTTCTCATCCACGGCCTCATCCGTGACGAGCAAGGACGCAAGATGTCAAAATCTCTCGGTAACGGAATTGACCCGATGGATGTCATCGAGAAATATGGTGCCGATGCCCTTCGTTGGTTCCTTTCAAACGGTTCTGCACCAGGTCAAGACGTGCGCTTCTCTTATGAGAAAATGGATGCTTCTTGGAACTTCATTAACAAGATCTGGAACATCTCTCGCTACATCCTCATGAACAATGAGGGCTTGACCCTTGAACAAGCAACTGCCAATGTGGAAAAAGTTGTTAACAAGGAAGCCGGAAACGTTACTGACCGCTGGATTCTCCACAACCTCAATGAAACGATCGGCAAAGTCACTGAAAACTTTGATAAGTTTGAGTTTGGTGTAGCTGGACACATCCTCTACAACTTCATCTGGGATGAGTTTGCGGACTGGTACGTTGAATTGACCAAGGAAGTCCTTTATAGCGATAACGAAGAAGAGAAAGTCATCACACGTTCTGTTCTTCTTTACACTTTGGACAAGATCCTTCGTCTCCTTCACCCAATCATGCCATTCGTGACAGAGGAAATCTTTGGACAAATCTCAGAAGGCTCTATCGTCACAGCAGAATACCCAACTGTCAATCCAGCCTTTGAAGACCTTGCGGCTCACACTGGTGTCGAAAGCCTCAAAGACTTGATCCGTGCCGTTCGTAATGCGCGTGCGGAAGTAAACGTTGCACCAAGCAAGCCTATCACCATCCTTGTTAAAACAAGCGATAGCGACTTGGAAGCCTTCTTTAACAGCAATGTCAACTACATCAAACGCTTCACAAATCCAGAACATTTGGAAATCGCATCAAACATCCCTGCACCTGAACTCGCAATGTCAAGCGTCATCACAGGAGCAGAAATCTACCTGCCACTGGCAGACCTCCTCAATGTCGAAGAAGAACTGGCTCGTCTCGATAAGGAACTAGCTAAATGGCAAAAAGAACTGGATATGGTCGGCAAGAAACTCTCTAACGAACGCTTCGTAGCCAATGCCAAACCAGAAGTCGTCCAAAAAGAACGCGACAAACAAGCCGACTACCAAGCGAAATACGATGCGACAGTCGCACGTATTGATGAGATGAAGAAACTCGTGAAATAAACATAGAAACACGGTGTAATGCCGTGTTTTTTTCTTTAGTTTGTGATAAAATTGTGATAATAAATTTTAATGACTGAAAGAGAAAGAATGAAATACATAGATTTATTTGCAGGATCAGGTGGTTTATCCTTAGGGCTTTATAATGCTGGGTTGCATGGAATATTTGCAGTTGAAAAAAATAAAGATGCTTTTAGTACTTTAAAATACAATTTAATTGAGAGAAGAAATCATTTTTCATGGCCGAACTGGCTTGACATGAAAAATTGGGATATAAATGAACTTTTAGAAGTTCATAGTAAGGAACTTGCTGCATTAAACGGTTCCGTTGATTTAGTTGTAGGTGGTCCACCATGTCAAGGATTTTCCATGGCAGGAAAGAGAAAAAATGATGATATGAGAAATCAATTAATGCATTCGTATATTGAGTTTATCAAATTAGTTCAACCTACTATGTTATTTTTTGAAAATGTTCAAGGCTTTACTGTAGAATTTAAGGATCAAACGAATAAACAAAAATATTCTGATATTCTTGTTTCAGAGTTGCATAAATTAGGATATAACTTAGACTATAAAATTATAACTATGTCAGAATACGGTGTTCCACAAAATAGGAAACGGTTCATTCTATTTGCATCAAAAAATGGGGCCTATGAGATATTTTTTGATGAATTATTGGAAAATAAAGATTGTTTTTTGAGGGATAGAGGACTAAAAATACCAATTACAATTTCTCAAGCTATTAATGATTTGAAAAAAAGTCATGGAGAAGTTGATAGTAAAGACACTAAGGCATTTAAAAATGGGAAGTATGGTCGAGCAACTTCAGCATATCAAAAATTAATGAGAAATAACATTGAACGAGGCGCTTTACCTGATAGTCATCGATTCGTGAAACATAAAAGTGAAACAATAGATTTATTTAAACGTTTAATGACTGCTTCCGAAAAAAGTATACGAATTACACCATCTATGAATCTGGTTGAAGGTTTAAAGAAGCGTGGAGTAACTCCTTTAAAGAAAAATTCGATTTGTAATACGATTACTTCTATTCCAGATGATTATATACATTATGATGAGCCTCGAATCATGACAGTTAGAGAACACGCTAGAATACAAAGTTTTCCAGATGATTATGAATTCAAAGGGCCATATACTACAGGAGGTGAACGACGAAAAACGGATGTTCCTCGATATACTCAAGTTGCTAATGCTGTTCCTCCTTTGTTTGCGGAACAAGTTGGAGAAGTTATTTTGAAAATCTCTGAATAAGGAGTTGAGATGGAAGAAAAATTACACTTTAAAGTTAGTTCGGGTTTAAAGAATATAATTGGTAAAGACCTGATTACAAATGAATTAGTAGCTATCTTCGAATTGGTAAAAAATGGTTATGATGCTGATGCAACAGAAATAAATCTAATTATAAACAGTTATGAAAATTACATTATCATTCAAGATAACGGTAAGGGAATGAATCGCGATGATATTGAAAATAAATGGCTGTTTGTTGCTCATTCAGAAAAAAAAGATAGTGATAAGGTATATGCTGGATCCAAGGGAATAGGTCGTTTTTCTTGTGATAGATTAGGAACTAAGCTTAAACTTATTAGTCATAAAGATGATGAAGTTAGTGAATTAAAAATTGACTGGGGTAAATTTGAAAAAAATTCTCTAACAAAATTTGAAGAGTTAGACGTCACATATACTAGCTTAGATGTAATCGAAGATAGTTTTATTCAAAAATCAGGGACTATCTTAACCATCTCCAACTTGAGAGATACTTGGGACTTAAATAGAGTTAATAGGGTTATTGAAGCTCTTCAAAGACTTGTAAATCCATTTGTGGATGATGGTAAAATAAAGATTAATGTTAAGTACATTTCATCCTCCTCGGGAATTGCTGAATTGGATGAATATATTAGTAATCATATTGCTACAGTATTAGATAAAAAAACTATATATATTGAGTGTGATATAAAAGAAAAAGAAATCAGCATTACCTTATTTGATAAGGAAAAGATTATTTACTCTTTAAAAATTGAGAATAATACAATCTTAAAAGATATTTATTTTAAAATATACTATATGAGTTTTGCTGCTAAATATAATTTTACAAAAATAATGAAAACTGAACCGAAAAATTATGGGTCTATTTTCTTGTATAAGAATAATTTTAGGATTTTTCCATATGGAGAAGTTGATTTTGATTCCTTTGGTTTAAATCTACGTAAAACACAAGGTTTTAATCGATATTTAGGACATAGGGAATTGCTAGGTTGGATTAACATAACAGATTCTGAAAATCATTTTAATGAAGTTACATCTCGTGATAGAGGATTTGTTACTAATTCTTATACTATAGAATTTGAAAAAGTATATATGGAACTTGTTCACAGACCATTAGAATCCTATATGCAATTGACAAGGTTTGGAAATAGTGATATTGATGATATTGAAACAGATGACAATGATGCGATCCAAAAGCTAATTCAAAGATTTAAAAAGTATAAGTTTACTGTAGCTCCAAGAGTTTATGAACTCCCAAAAATCGCACAACCACTAGAAAAAAAATTCGAACTTCTCGATGATATGAATACAAGCTCCTCTGAAAAAAAAGAAATTCAAAAGAGTTTGAAACAGGCCACTGTCGAGTTAAGAAAAGAGAATCAAGAGGTAAAAAAAGAAAATCAAAGAATTGATAGAGAAAATAGTAGATTAAAAAATGAAATTGAGATTAAGGAGAAATTAATCTCAAATGAAAAACCAGCGCGTCAAGATATGCTTTTCCATGAATTAGGAAAAGCAGGTAAAGAGCTAACAGCTACTCTACAGAAAATGATTCGGCTTATGACACCAGAAGAGTACGAAAAATTTTCGAACTCGATCTATAAAATTAGAAGAACTTCTGATAAACTATCTTCAATAAAAAAACAAATATTACGATTAAATTTTGAATCTTTTAGTAACCTTGAAAATATTGAATTGAAGTCGTACTTAAAGAGCTATGTAGACAATCTAATCGATGATACAGTGAATGTAAAGATTAGCTTAGGAGTTGGAAAACTATATCAAAACATAAATGTTTATGATTTTGGTACTCTACTTGATAACTTAATAATTAATGCCCAGGAACGTAATGCAAAAGAACTACATATTTTCTTTAATGAAGATAATAAAATAATGCACTTTACTTCAGATACAGGACCAATTGATATTGTTCCTATTGAAAATATATTTAACATTGGAGTAACATCAAAGCGGCGAGGAACCGGGCTAGGTATGTATATTTGCCAGCAAATTTGTAAGGATTTTAATTGGAAGATATCAGTTCACCAACTAAATAATAACATAGTTGATTTTCAAATTGAGTTTAGCGAGGTTTAAATTGAGACAAGAAATAAATATTCTGTGGTTGGAGGATGATTTAACCATGGATGCCCATACTTATAGAAAAGAGCTTGTAGAGGATATCTTAAAAGATAAAGGCTATAAGGCACAAATTAAAGAATTTAAAACATTTGAAGATGCAAGAAAAGAGTTGGTTTCAGCTAAGAGATATGATTTTTTTATTTCAGATTTTAACTTAGATGCATCTGAAACAGGTTTAAATTATCTTGAAGAAATAAGAAATAGAAATGGTTTTAAACAATTTGTTATTTTGTATTCTAATAATAATTATAACACTATAAAATCAGATGTTATCAATATTCTAAAGCATAAAAATCTAGATATCTTTTCAAATTTCACATTTTTTTCAGTTTCTGATAGTTTAGAGGAAAAACATTTTGAGGATGCGATTAATGTTATTCTTTGTCGCTGGGACGAATTAAATGCAATTCGTGGGAGATTCATGTGCGAAAATGCAGAGATAGAGCATTTGTTACGAGAAAAATTAAGCGACGATAATCCAGATCACTCTTATAGAAAATTATTTGAAGATTTTTTTAGAGAAAAAGTTAATCTAAGAAGGTCAAACTTGTCAAATGATAAAAAAAGTAAGTATAGGAGTTTAAAACAAAGATGGTCTGAATTGATTGATAAAAGAAATGCTCTCGCTCACGTGGAGGAAGGATTTACATCTGAGGACGGATACTATATTTGTTCGCTTAAAGATTCCACTATAAAAATTATGGAAAGTAACTTGGATGAAGAGCGTCGGAAATTAGTATCTTTGAAAAAAGATATTATAGAATTTTTGAATAAAACTTACTACTAATTTTAAAAAATAAGATAACTGTTCTAAAAAATACTCTTACGATTTATTTAGGAGTAATATGAATCACTTTCTCCCATTTAACCTTTGACTATTCCGCAAAATTATCGTACAATAAAGAGTACATGATAAAATGAGTTCAGAGTCTGTTCGCTCTGGCGATAGTAGTAAAAATGAGGAGAAACGCTTTGGAATTAGAAGTATTTGCTGGGCAAGAAAAAAGTGAACTATCTATGATTGAGGTAGCGCGTGCTATCTTGGAACTTCGTGGTCGCGATCATGAGATGCATTTTAGCGATCTTGTAAATGAAATTCAAAACTACCTTGGAACATCAAACAGCGATATCCGCGAAGCTTTGCCTTTGTTCTACACAGAGTTGAACTTTGACGGTAGCTTCATCTCTCTTGGAGACAACAAATGGGGGCTTCGTTCATGGTATGGTGTGGACGAAATCGACGAAGAAATCATCGCTCTTGAAGAAAGTGACGACGATGAAGTAGCACCAAAAGCTAAGAAAAAACGTGTCAATGCCTTTATGGATGGTGATTCAGATGCCATTGACTACAATGCAGATGATCCAGAAGATGAAGATGCATACGAAGCAGACCCAGCTCTTTCATATGATGATGAAAATCCAGATGATGAGAAAAATGAAGTGGAAGCTTACGATGCAGAAATCAACGAAATCGCTCCTGATGACTTAGGTGAAGACGTGGATCTTAACGAAGAAGACGACGAGTTTTCTGACGATGATGCTGAAACGAGTGAAGAAGAGTAAAAGACTTCACAGAGGAGATCGTAAGATCTCCTTTTTTATTCCTTGAGCAGGTCATCCGTTTGAATGCGGATCTTTAATTGGTTTTCTGAAAACAATCTTCTTTTTTCATGTTTTACCGATTCGGGTTGACAAATGATCTGCTTTGAGGTATTATATTGTTCGGGCACCTCTTTTAGAGGTCGGAGCTCCCTAGTTACTAGGGAGCTATTTTTTTTTTCAGGAAGTTTTCTTGAAATGTCGTTATTCATAAGGGTCTTGTTTTCGATCTCCCCTCGTAGTCAACAAGGCCTTGAGCATTTTAGAAAGAGGAATCTATGTCTACGAAATATATTTTTGTAACTGGTGGTGTGGTGTCGTCTATTGGGAAAGGGATTGTCGCAGCAAGTCTGGGGCGTCTCTTGAAAAATCGTGGTCTAAAAGTGACTATTCAGAAGTTTGACCCTTATATCAATATCGATCCGGGAACCATGAGCCCTTACCAGCACGGGGAAGTCTTTGTGACAGATGATGGGGCTGAGACCGATTTGGACTTGGGCCACTATGAACGTTTCATCGATATCAATCTCAACAAATACTCCAACGTGACAACTGGTAAAATCTACAGTGAAGTTCTTCGTAAGGAACGTCGTGGCGAGTACCTTGGGGCAACTGTTCAGGTTATTCCTCATATCACAGATGCTTTGAAGGAAAAAATCAAGCGTGCCGCTGTCACGACCGACTCGGATGTCATTATCACAGAGGTTGGTGGAACCGTTGGAGATATCGAGTCCTTGCCATTTCTAGAGGCCCTTCGTCAGATGAAGGCAGATGTGGGTGCGGATAATGTCATGTACATCCATACAACCTTGCTTCCTTACCTAAAGGCTGCTGGTGAAATGAAGACCAAACCAACCCAGCATTCTGTAAAAGAATTGCGTGGTTTGGGGATTCAGCCAAATATGTTGGTTATTCGTACGGAGAAACCAGCTGGTCAGGGTATTAAAAATAAACTAGCACAGTTCTGTGACGTGGCACCAGAAGCTGTTATCGAGTCTTTGGATGTCGAACACCTTTACCAAATTCCATTGAATTTGCAGGCACAAGGCATGGACCAAATTGTCTGTGACCATTTGAAACTAGATGCACCAGCAGCGGATATGACAGAGTGGTCAGCCATGGTGGACAAGGTCATGAACCTGAAAAAACAAGTTAAGATTTCCCTTGTTGGTAAGTATGTGGAGTTGCAAGATGCCTACATCTCAGTGGTCGAAGCCTTAAAACACTCTGGGTATGCCAACGACGCAGAAGTGAAGATTAATTGGATCAACGCCAATGATGTGACAGCAGAGAATGTGGCAGAACTCTTGTCTGATGCGGACGGAATCATCGTACCAGGAGGTTTTGGCCAACGTGGTACGGAAGGAAAAATCCAAGCCATCCGTTATGCGCGTGAGAATGATGTCCCAATGTTGGGAGTTTGCTTGGGAATGCAGTTGACTTGTATTGAGTTTGCTCGTCACGTTTTGGGTCTTGAAGGTGCCAATTCTGCTGAACTTGCACCAGAAACAAAATACCCTATCATAGATATCATGCGTGATCAGGTTGATATTGAGGATATGGGTGGCACCCTTCGTTTGGGACTTTATCCATCTAAGTTGAAACGTGGCTCTAAGGCAGCGGCTGCTTATCATAATCAAGAAGTGGTGCAACGCCGTCACCGTCACCGCTATGAGTTTAACAACGCCTTCCGTGAGCAGTTTGAGGAAGCAGGCTTTGTCTTCTCAGGAGTTTCTCCAGACAATCGTTTGGTAGAAATCGTGGAAATTCCTGAAAATAAATTCTTTGTAGCTTGTCAGTATCACCCTGAACTTTCCAGCCGTCCAAACCGTCCAGAAGAACTCTACACTGCCTTTGTTACTGCAGCAGTTGAGAACAGCAATTAGTAAAAATCGAACCTTTGAGAACAATCTAAGAGGTTTTTTGCTTGCATATTTAGGATAAGATTTGCAAAAAAAATAGATAGTGATATAATTAACATAATAATTCCTAAGGAGGAACTACAATGAAAAAAATCACACTATTTTGTCTGTCTCTAGCAGGTCTAGCTTTACTGACTTTTCCTCATTCAGGGCAGGCATTTGAGCTTAAAGAAGAATGGGTTATTAAGTGTGGAGTGCAGTATCAAGATGGCAAGATTCTTCGATTTAATAATGGCCATGAAGTAGATATCAAAGTCTTGGATTTGCCAAAAACTGAGAAAATTGAGTGGATGGTCAGTCTCAATGGTCAAGATCAGACAGTCAATTTCCTAGGCCAAGAAAAGGACAAGTCTATGGTCGGTACAGAGGGGCGTTACCTGAATTTCTACGTACCTTATGGCTATAGAGGAGATATCAAGGTCGAGGCCAAGAGTGGAAATGAAGTAAAGACCTGGTCCACTAAAGTGGTAGATGATGTATATAATGGTGAGAAAAGTGGCTACTACCGTATTGAAGAATCAAAAGACCATTACACCTACCTTGATACAAAATGGGACTATCAAACCAAGACCTACACTGCTACCTTACCAGAGACTATCAATGGTCAAAAAGTTTATGCTTGGAAAGACCATGACAATGGTGAGTTGAAGCTTGAAAAACTAAGAACTATCAGTCATAAATATGATAATGGAGGATCTTTCAAAGAACTTTATCCAATTGTAAATGCAGAAAGCTGGCTAAAAAAGAATAACAGTGAAGCCTGGTACTATCAAAAACAAGGTCAATTAGTGCAGAGCGATTGGGTTTATGATAAGGGATCTTGGTACTTTATGAATGATAAAGGAGTCATGTTCAATCAAACTTGGCTTTATCAAGGTAGCAACTGGTATGCCTTTAAATCATCAGGAGCTATGATTGCTAGTGATTGGCTTTATGATCAAGGTAAGTGGTACTATTTATCAACTTCAGGAGCTATGAAAGCAAGCACTTGGGTTTATGACAAGGGAGAATGGTATTATGTAAGTTCTTCTGGTGCCATGCTAGCGAATGATTGGGTCAAAGATAATGGCAAGTGGTATTATCTAGCTTCATCAGGTAAGATGCTTCGCAATACCTACACACCTGATGGTTACTACGTTGGCAACTCAGGCGCCTGGCAATAAGAATCAGAAGTTCACTTTCCTCACTGAGGGAAGTGATTTTCCTTGCTCATATACTGCTTCCCCATTTGTCCTAGAGCCCTTTTTGTGTTACAATGAATGGTATGAAAGCTAAGAAATTATGGATGACTGGCTTGACAGTGGCTGGTCTAAGTGCCCTCGCTTTGGGTGCCAAAAAAGCAGCAGATAACCACAAACTCATGAAGACTCAAGAAGAGTTGACCGCTATCGTGCGCGAACTTTTCTCAGGTATGGGCGAGATTGCGACTCTCTATGTTCAAGTCTACGAAAGTAGTCTAGAGCGACTCGTCGGAGGAGTCATTTTCGAGGATGGTCGTCACTATACCTTTGTCTATGAAAATGAAGACCTGGTCTATGAGGAGGAAGTCTTATGATACAACCAGCAAGTTTAGAAGAATTGGCATCTTTAGTAGAAAAAGATGGCAAGAAGGTTTTCCTTTTTGTAGCGGACTGGTGTGGCGATTGTCGTTATATCTATCCTGCCTTGCCAGAGATTGAGGTAGAAAATCCTGAATTTACCTTTATTCGAGTGGACCGAGACCAGTTTATGGATTTAGCTAAACTCTGGGATGTTTACGGAATTCCTAGCCTTGTTGTGCTAGAAAAGGACAAGGAAATCGGCCGTTTTGTCAATCGTAATCGTAAAAGCAAGGAAGAAATTAACGACTTTTTAGCAGGACTGAAATAGGAGAAAAGAATGATTTTTACATATAATAAAGAGCATGTCGGCGATGTCCTTATGGTCATCGTGAAAAATAGCGGCGATGCCAAGTTGGACGTGGAGCGCAAAGGCAAGGTAGCCCGTGTTTTTCTCAAAGAAAATGGAGAAACAGTGGCTTGGAATATTTTCGACCTTTCAAGTTTGCTTGAAATTGCAGAGCGCGGTCAAGTCTTTTTATCAGATGAGCAAGTAGCTCGTTTGAACCAAGAATTGCAGGCGGAAGGCTTTGTGGAAGAAATTGTCAATGACAAAGAACCTAAGTTTGTTGTCGGTGAGATTGTTGAGATGGTAGCCCATCCAGATAGCGACCACCTCAACATCTGCCAAGTTGCAGTCGCAAGTGATAAGACAGTGCAAATCGTTGCAGGGGCTCCCAATGCGCGTGTTGGGTTGAAAACCATTGTAGCTCTTCCTGGAGCGATGATGCCAAAAGGCAATCTCATTTTCCCAGGCGAACTTCGTGGCGAAAAGAGTTTTGGGATGATGTGCAGTCCTCGTGAACTTGCCTTGCCAAATGCTCCGCAAAAACGAGGGGTGCTTGAATTATCAGAAGACCAAGTTGTTGGAACTCCATTTGACCCAGCCAAACACTGGACTGCCTAGGAAATTGTCAGCATCTGATAGACCAGATAGAAGGAAATAAGATGGCGAAAAATGTAGTAATTACAGGAGCGACTTCAGGAATTGGTGAAGCGATTGCGCGTGCTTATCTGGAGCAGGGGGAGAATGTCGTCCTAACAGGGCGACGGACAGACAGACTAGAGGCCCTCAAGTCAGAGTTTGCAGAAACTTTTCCAAATCAAACAGTTTGGACCTTTCCACTGGATGTGACGGATATGACCATGGTAAAGACTGTTTGTTCCGATATTCTAGAAACGATAGGGCAAATTGATATCTTGGTCAATAACGCCGGGCTGGCTCTTGGCTTAGCTCCCTATCAAGACTATGAAGAGTTGGATATGCTGACTATGTTGGATACCAATGTCAAAGGTTTGATGGCAGTTACTCGTTCTTTCTTGCCTTCCATGGTTGCGGCAAATCAAGGTCATATCATCAATATGGGCTCTACTGCAGGAATTTACGCCTACGCTGGTGCAGCGGTCTACTCAGCCACCAAGGCTGCAGTAAAAACTTTTTCAGATGGGCTTCGGATTGATACCATCGCAACGGACATCAAGGTGACAACCATTCAACCGGGGATTGTCGAAACAGATTTTTCTACAGTACGTTTTCACGGTGACAAAGAAAGAGCTGCGTCCGTTTACCAAGGAATAGAAGCCTTGCAGGCACAAGACATCGCAGATACGGTAGTTTATGTGACCAGTCAACCCCGCCGTGTGCAGATTACAGATATGACTATTATGGCCAATCAACAGGCGACTGGATTTATGGTGCATAAAAAGTAAAAAATTTTCCTCGAAAAGTTACAAGTTTCTGTAACTTTTTTTGATTTCCTGCGAATAGATAAGTAGGAGGAAGAAAATATGTATAATAAAGTTATCATGATTGGGCGTTTGACGTCTACACCAGAATTGCACAAAACCAACAATGACAAGTCAGTAGCGCGTGCAACGATCGCTGTGAACCGTCGTTACAAAGACCAAAATGGAGAACGCGAAGCCGACTTTGTCAATCTTGTTCTTTGGGGGAAATTGGCTGAAACCTTGACAAGCTACGCAACCAAAGGCAGTCTCATTTCCGTTGATGGGGAGTTGCGTACCCGTCGCTTTGAGAAAAATGGTCAGACCAACTATGTGACCGAAGTTCTCGTGACAGGATTCCAACTCTTGGAAAGTCGTGCCCAACGTGTCATGCGTGAAAATAACGCAGGTCAGGATTTGGCGGATTTGGTTTTGGAAGAAGAGGAATTGCCATTTTAAGCATAGAAAAGCCTGAGTCAATCTTAGGCTTTTTTATCTTGAGAAAAGTCAGACTTTTTTCTTGACTATTTTTGACCAAGTGATACAATAGAACTATGGTTTGGCACTCATACGTAAAGAGTGCTAATAATATGATTGTATTATGGAGGAAGACAAATGTTGAAACCATTAGGCGACCGTGTAGTCTTAAAAATTGAAGAAAAAGAAGCAACTGTTGGGGGATTCGTCCTCGCAAAATCAGCCCAAGAAGAAACAAAAACAGCTACAGTAGTGGCTACAGGACAAGGTGTTCGTACCTTGAATGGCGACTTGGTCGCTCCAAGTGTTAAGGCTGGAGACCGTGTCTTAGTTGAAGCTCACGCAGGTCTTGATGTAAAAGATGGAGATGAAAAGTACATCATCGTAGGAGAAGCCAATATCTTGGCAATCATTGAAGAATAATAGGAGAAAGTAAGTATGGCAAAAGACATTAAATTTTCATCAGACGCTCGTTCAGCTATGGTTCGTGGCGTTGATATTCTAGCAGATACTGTTAAAGTAACTTTGGGACCTAAAGGTCGTAACGTTGTTCTTGAAAAATCATTTGGGTCACCATTGATCACCAATGATGGGGTAACCATCGCAAAAGAAATCGAATTGGAAGACCATTTCGAGAATATGGGTGCCAAATTGGTATCAGAAGTGGCTTCTAAAACCAATGATATCGCAGGTGACGGAACGACAACTGCGACTGTCTTGACCCAAGCTATCGTCCGTGAGGGGATCAAGAACGTTACGGCAGGTGCGAACCCAATTGGTATCCGTCGTGGGATTGAAGCAGCGGTTGCGACTGCTGTTGAAGCCTTGAAAAATAATGCCATTCCAGTTGCTAATAAAGAAGCCATCGCTCAGGTTGCTGCTGTATCTTCTCGTTATGAAAAAGTCGGAGAATACATCTCGGAAGCCATGGAAAAAGTTGGCAAGGATGGTGTCATCACTATTGAAGAGTCACGTGGTATGGAAACAGAACTTGAAGTCGTGGAAGGAATGCAGTTTGACCGCGGTTATCTATCACAGTACATGGTGACAGATAGCGAAAAAATGGTGGCGAACCTTGAAAATCCATACATTTTGATTACCGACAAGAAGATTTCCAATATCCAAGAAATCTTGCCACTCCTAGAAAGCATTCTCCAAAGCAACCGTCCGCTCTTGATTATTGCGGATGATGTAGATGGCGAAGCTCTTCCGACTCTTGTATTGAACAAGATTCGTGGTACTTTCAATGTAGTTGCTGTTAAGGCTCCTGGTTTCGGTGACCGTCGTAAGGCTATGTTAGAAGACATCGCTATCTTGACAGGTGGAACAGTCATCACAGAGGATCTTGGTCTTGAGTTGAAAGATGCCACTATTGAGGCGCTTGGTCAAGCTGCTAGAGTGACTGTGGACAAAGATAGCACTGTTATCGTAGAAGGTGCTGGAAATCCTGAAGCTATTTCTCACCGTGTTGCGGTTATCAAGTCACAAATCGAAACTACAACTTCTGAATTCGACCGTGAAAAACTCCAAGAACGCTTGGCTAAATTGTCAGGTGGTGTCGCAGTCATCAAGGTCGGTGCAGCAACTGAAACTGAGTTGAAGGAAATGAAACTTCGTATCGAAGATGCCCTCAACGCTACTCGTGCAGCTGTTGAAGAAGGAATCGTTGCTGGTGGTGGAACTGCTCTTGCCAATGTCATTCCAGCCGTTGCTGATTTGGAATTGACAGGTGATGAAGCAACAGGACGCAATATTGTTCTCCGCGCCTTGGAAGAACCTGTTCGTCAAATCGCTCACAATGCGGGATTCGAAGGTTCTATTGTTATTGACCGCTTGAAGAATGCTGAAGTTGGTACAGGCTTCAACGCAGCAACTGGCGAGTGGGTCAACATGATTGAAGAGGGAATCATTGACCCAGTTAAGGTTAGTCGTTCTGCCCTTCAAAATGCAGCCTCTGTAGCCAGCTTGATTTTAACAACAGAAGCAGTCGTAGCCAATAAACCGGAACCAGTAGCCCCAGCTCCAGCAATGGATCCAAGCATGATGGGCGGGATGATGTAAAAGCAACTTATAAAAAACACAAAAGGAGGGAACATAATCCCTCCTTTTAAGGTTTTCTCTTCTAAATAGATTTGAGCTCTCCTAACTTATATGATAAAATAAGACTAGAAAAAGGAGAAGAACATGATCGATGTAGAAGAAATTCTGAGCAAGATGAACCCCAATCAGAAGATTAATTATGACCGTGTCATGCAGAAGATGGTACAAGTATGGGAGAAAAATGAGCAACGTCCAACTATTCTCATGCATGTTTGCTGTGCTCCTTGTAGTACCTACACCTTAGAATACCTGACAAAATACGCTGATGTGACCATCTATTTTGCCAATTCCAATATCCATCCTAAGGCAGAATACCACAAACGAGCTTACGTCACCAAGAAATTTGTCAGTGATTTCAATGAGCGAACAGGTAATACGGTTCAGTACCTTGAAGCTCCCTACGAACCAAATGAATACCGGAAGTTAGTCAGAGGACTGGAAGAAGAACCCGAAGGTGGTGACCGTTGCAAGGTTTGTTTTGACTACCGTCTGGACAAAACAGCACAAGTGGCTATGGATTTGGGCTTTGACTACTTTGGTTCAGCCTTGACCATCAGTCCCCATAAGAATTCTCAAACCATCAACAGCATCGGAATTGATGTGCAAAAGATCTATACCACCCACTATCTTCCAAGTGATTTCAAGAAAAATCAAGGCTACAAGCGTTCAGTTGAGATGTGCGAGGAGTATGATATCTATCGTCAATGTTATTGTGGGTGCGTCTATGCAGCTCAAGCTCAGAATATTGATCTTGTTCAGATTAAGAAGGATGCCACGGCTTTCTTGTTGGATAAGGATGTTGAAAAAGACTATTCCCACATCAAGTTTACTGTCACTAAATTAGATATATAGCAATTAATCCAGCTGAAAAGCTGGGTTTTTCAAATAAAAAAACCAGGGTTTTCACCCCAGTTTGACAACTTTACCGATTCTTTAGTTCTATGTAGCGTTTGTACCAAATGTTGACATAGGCCTCTGAAAAAGGACCGCGTCCATTGTTAATCCAATCAACAAGGATTTTAACATGCTCTTTCAAAATATAGTCTAAATCATCAGAATACTTCATCTTGCGTTTATGGCGCTCATACTCTTCAACGTCCAAGAGACGCTTTTCACCATCAGTGAAGACCTTGACATCCAAATCGTAATCAATGTATTTCAGGGCTTCCTCATCTAGATAGTAGGGGCTGGCCATATTACAATAGTAGGAAATCCCATTATCGCGAATCATAGCAATGATATTAAACCAATATTTTTTGTGAAAGTAAACAATAGCCGGTTCTCGAGTCACCCAACGACGACCGTCACTTTCGGTAACAAGTGTGTGGTCGTTGACGCCGATAATGGCGTTCTCTGTTGTTTTTAGTACCATGGTGTCCCGCCAAGTACGGTGAAGACTCCCATCATGCTTATAACTTTGAATTGTAATAAAGTCGCCTTCTTTTGGAAGTTTCATAACTAACCAACTTTCTACAATTTATAAGTTTATCGTTTACTATTATATCATAAATCGGTCTAATTTTTTTGAATTTTACACGAAAATATTAAAGATATTCTCTGAGAGCGCTAGCTATATCCGAAAAATCATAGCCTTTTCGAGCTAAAACTTGGGTTAAACGCTGTTTAAGTTCGTATCCTTCATACTTTCGAGCATACTTAGCATATTGTTTGTCTAGCTCTTTAAAAATGAGTTCTTGAGTCGTTTCTTGGTCGACTTGACTATCCAAGTCATCAAAGGCACTTTTAGCATCAGCATAGGAGAATCCCTTGTTCGTCAAGTTTTGGATAATCTTTTCTTGCAAAGCGCGCACAGGAAGCTTTCCGGTGTATTTTTTAAGCAGTTTCTCAGCTACACGTTGAGCAACTTCTGTATAGTCAAAATCCTTTAGAACACCTTCAATAGTTGATTTAGCAACTCCTTTTTGAGTTAGTTTTTGAGTTAGTAAATAGGGTCCTTTATCTCCAGAAAGTTGATTGGCATTTATGATGGAATAAGCATACTGATGGTCATTAATCCAGTTATCTTCTTTTAGATTAGCGATAACTTGACTAGCGATTGTATCTTCAATATCATACTTGTCCAGATACTCTCGCACTTCTTTTTCAGTACGGGCCTTGAAGGATAGATGGTAGAGAGCAAGATTCTTACCATAAGAAAACTGGGAAAAATCCTGAATCTCGGTCAGTTCCTCTTTACTAATGACCTTATCTCGAGATAGCATAAAACGCACAATGGTATCTTCAGTGATATAAGAGGTTTGCTGATGATCTAGCTCCATCAGGTAGAGGCGTTTTTTCTTTTCAAGTTTTGTGATTTTCATGGTTTACCTTTTATCCAAATGCTTCAAAGGCAGCAACGAGTCGAAGTTTGTTTGTGTCGACCTCTTCTCTGCCGTAATAGTCAAGAAACAGTTCAGCGTATTTAGGGTTATCTAGGTTATAGTTGAGAGACCAAACTACCCAAAAGAGATCGATATGACGATCACTAAAATCAGCCAAGCCCAGATCAATAAAGCAAGAGAAGTGGTCCGCATCTTTGAGAATAAAATTCGGTAGACAGGCATCACCGTGAATAAAGGCATCAGTCTTTAAAAGGTGTCCTTGTTCTTGGATGAGTTGGAAGGCCTCTTCGCGACTATTAATCTGAAATTGGGGTAGGAGGGCCTTGGAATAGAACTCGCCTTTTTCATAGTTTTTCAAAGCTCTGTCTTTATAGGTCTGTAAATGATTTTCTGATGGAAAATTGTGTGGGTGTAAGTTGTGAAGTTTTTTAAGGGCATGTGCCATGGTTCGGCAAATTGTTTCTGGCTGATCCAGAAAGGCAAGGGCATCTTTGCCAGGCGCTTCTTTTGTTAAAAGGTAGTCTTTATCTGTAGATAAGTAGTCGATAACTGGAGTTCCCAGTCCTTTAGTTTCAAACCACCTTGCAATGGCAGCTTCTCGCTCTAATCTGCCCTTTTGATCAATTTTCAAATAGTAACCTGAATCAAGATAGAGAACCGTTGCGCCTGAATGAGAAGAGCTGTCAGAAAGGGTTGCTCCCTCTATATAAGTTCGTAATTGCTCAGGAAAATCTAATGGGGAAAAATGAGATGTCTTTGTATTCATGGTTTTATTGTAACATATTCTTAACCATTGAGAAACTACGTGGTATAATAGACATATGAATCTAAAAGTCAAACAAAAAATACCTTTAAAAATCAAGCGTATGGGCATCAATGGTGAGGGAATCGGTTTTTACCAGAAAACCCTCGTTTTTGTGCCAGGTGCCCTCAAGGGAGAAGATATCTATTGTCAGATTACTTCTATTAAAAGAAACTTTGTTGAAGCAAAGTTACTCAAAGTAAATAAAAAGTCCAAGTTTCGAGTCGTACCAGCATGTACGATTTATAATGAATGTGGTGGTTGCCAAATCATGCACCTTCACTATGATAAACAGTTAGAGTTCAAAACGGATTTGCTCCACCAAGCCTTGAAAAAATTTGCTCCTGAAGGATATGAAAACTATGAAATACGTCCAACTATCGGGATGTCAGAACCAAAATATTACAGAGCAAAACTGCAATTTCAAACACGAAAATTCAACAATCAGGTCAAGGCAGGCTTGTATGCACAAAACTCTCATTACCTCGTAGAGTTGAAAGACTGCTTGGTGCAAGATAAGGAAACCCAAGTGATTGCGAATCGCCTAGCTGAACTTCTTACTTACCACCAAATTCCAATTACAGATGAGAGAAAAATACTAGGTGTTCGCACCATCATGGTACGTCGAGCAAGAAAGACTGGACAAGTCCAGATTATCGTCGTAACTAACCGCCAGTTGAATTTGAATCACCTAGTCAAAGACCTAGTTAATGATTTTCCAGAAGTTGTCACGATTGCAGTCAATACAAATACAGCAAAAACAAGTGAAATCTATGGAGAAAAGACAGAAATTATCTGGGGCCAAAAGAGTATTCAAGAAGGAGTACTCGACTATGAGTTTTCTCTCTCCCCTCGAGCCTTCTATCAGCTCAATCCTGAGCAGACCGAGATTCTCTATAGTCAAGTGGTTAAGGCCCTAGATGTTAGTGAAGAAGATCATTTGATTGATGCCTATTGCGGTGTTGGAACGATTGGATTTGCTTTTGCGAAGAAGGTCAAGAGCCTCAGAGGAATGGACATTATCCCGGAAGCCATTGAAGATGCCAAGCGAAATGCCCAGAGAATGGGATTTGATAACGTCTATTATGAAGCTGGGACTGCAGAAGAGATTATTCCACGTTGGTACAAAGAAGGATACCGAGCAGATGCCCTGATAGTCGACCCTCCTCGTACAGGCTTAGATGATAAGCTACTGGATACCATTCTGACCTATGCTCCAGAAAAAATGGTCTATGTATCGTGCAATGTTTCAACCTTGGCACGAGATTTAGTTAAACTAGTAAAAGTCTATGACCTCCAGTATATCCAGTCGGTCGATATGTTTCCCCACACTGCACGGACAGAAGCGGTCGTGAAGTTGGTGAAACGAAAAAGCTTGTAAGTTCTTTCTAGGGGACTAAAATACTATAGAAGATAGTAATGTTTAGGATAACCTCTTCAAAAAATTTATTATAAAAGTCGAAAATAAATCTAACAAACCTATTGACAAAGGGAGAAAAGAAGGTATAATAGAAAGAGTCGAAAAGCTCAGGTCCGTTGGTCAAGGGGTTAAGACACCGCCTTTTCACGGC
>NZ_JBRKNU010000004.1:0-207264 GCF_053010225.1 Streptococcus sp. Z556 | reverse complement strand
CGAACACAGTAGTTAAGCCCTAGAACGCCGGAAGTAGTTGGGGGTTGCCCCCTGTGAGATATGGAAGTCGCTTAGCTCGAGGGAGTTTAGCTTAGTTGTAATTGAGAGGAAATCGAAATTACAATCGGCGGATGAGAGAAACAACGTTTCTCACCGTTGGCTGAGCTAGACTCCACCCTTTGGGAGTTTAGCTCAGCTGGGAGAGCATCTGCCTTACAAGCAGAGGGTCAGCGGTTCGATCCCGTTAACTCCCATAGGTCCCGTAGTGTAGCGGTTATCACGTCGCCCTGTCACGGCGAAGATCGCGGGTTCGATTCCCGTCGGGACCGTTTAAGATAACGGAAGTTATTTTAGACTCGTTAGCTCAGTTGGTAGAGCAATTGACTTTTAATCAATGGGTCACTGGTTCGAGCCCAGTACGGGTCATCTTTGCGGGTTTGGCGGAATTGGCAGACGCACCAGATTTAGGATCTGGCGCTTAACGGCGTGGGGGTTCAAGTCCCTTAACCCGCATAATAGAAATCAGCCGGCTTAGCTCAGTTGGTAGAGCATCTGATTTGTAATCAGAGGGTCGCGTGTTCAAGTCATGTAGCCGGCATTTTTTTATATAAGAGGTCGATGCGAACGTAGTTCAGTGGTAGAACACCACCTTGCCAAGGTGGGGGTCGCGGGTTCGAATCCCGTCGTTCGCTTAGAGAGGCCGGGGTGGCGGAACTGGCAGACGCACAGGACTTAAAATCCTGCGATTGGTAACGATCGTACCGGTTCGATCCCGGTCCTCGGCATATATTGATGGGCACCCTTAGCTCAACTGGATAGAGTACCTGACTACGAATCAGGCGGTTAGAGGTTCGACTCCTCTAGGGTGCATTTTTTCTATTTAACTCGGGAAGTAGCTCAGCTTGGTAGAGTACTTGGTTTGGGACCAAGGTGTCGCAGGTTCGAATCCTGTCTTCCCGATTGATGGCGGTGTAGCTCAGCTGGCTAGAGCGTCCGGTTCATACCCGGGAGGTCGGGGGTTCGATCCCCTTCGCCGCTATAATGATCTTGTTGGACCTTTAGCTCAGCTGGTTAGAGCTCTCGGCTCATAACCGAGTGGTCGTAGGTTCAAGTCCTACAAGGTCCATTGAAAAATGGAGGATTACCCAAGTCCGGCTGAAGGGAACGGTCTTGAAAACCGTCAGGCGTGTAAAAGCGTGCGTGGGTTCGAATCCCACATCCTCCTTTCATATTAACGCGGGATGGAGCAGCTCGGTAGCTCGTCGGGCTCATAACCCGAAGGTCGTAGGTTCAAATCCTGCTCCCGCAATTTGGCTCGGTAGCTCAGTTGGTAGAGCAATGGATTGAAGCTCCATGTGTCGGCGGTTCGATTCCGTCTCGCGCCATATTTAATCTTCTATGCGGGTGTAGTTTAGTGGTAAAACTACAGCCTTCCAAGCTGTTGTCGCGAGTTCGATTCTCGTCACCCGCTTTGAACTTTGTTCAAATACCAAGTTTTTAACTTGGGCGCGTAGCTCAGGTGGTTAGAGCGCACGCCTGATAAGCGTGAGGTCGGTGGTTCGAGTCCACTCGTGCCCATTAATAGGAGAATTACTCAAGAGGCTGAAGAGGACGGTTTGCTAAATCGTTAGGTCGGGTAACTGGCGCGGGGGTTCGAATCCCCCATTCTCCGTAATTTAAGAGTGTTAACTCTTTTTTTTTGTTGTCTTTGTAAGATAAGTCATCCCCCTCTTAGTTTATAAGAGGGGGATTTTTAATTACCAACTTATTAGGGAAATCTCTCCACTATTTAGCCAAATGTTTTTTTTATCTTCTAGTTCGACTTGAAGTTGACCGGTGTTTGAGATGTCTTTTGCCATTCCCTTTTCATTTTGTCCATTTCGCTGGAAGGTGATTTCCTTTCCCAGTACGAATGATCTCTCTTTATAGAGATAGAATAGCTCATCTGGATCCGTATTGTAGAAACAATTCCATATTTCGCTGATGAGCTCATTACGACTAATTGGTGCAGGTGGCATAAATAGGCTACCTGCTTTTTCTTTTAGTTCTTCTGGAAAGTCTTCTATAGAAAAATTTATACCAAGTCCGATAATGACATCTGTAACCAAGCCTGTCTCTACTGAAGTCATTGCTTCGGTGAGGATACCTGCTATCTTTTTATTTTTTAAGTAGATGTCATTTACCCATTTGATATCGACTTCTATCATAGTTAGATTTTTAATGGCTTTGTAGACTGCTGCGGCAACAAGGAGTGTATAGGATGGAAGTTTTTCATAGGGAAGATCAGGTTGAATATGCAGAGACATATAGATCCCACCCTGAGATGGGGAATAGTAGGGACGCTGAAAGCGGCCACGACCTGCTGTTTGACAGGTTGAAAGATAGAGTGTATTTCCTTTGTTTCCAGCCTCAATTCCTTCTTTTGCATCTGTTTGTGTTGATTTGGTCTCAGGTTTGTAGCGAATGATTAAGTTGGTTCTCTCCTGAATCAAATCAGGCAATATCAGATCGCCTTGGATAAGCTTGTAACCTCTATTTTTAATACTGTCGATCATGAGCCCTTCTTGTTGGAGGCGTTGGATTGCTTTCCATATGGATGTCCGACTTAGATTCAGTTCTTCGCCAATTTTTTCTCCGCTGACATAGTCGTTTTCTCTGGTTAGTATTTGGTAGACTAGTTGGTGTGATTTCATAGATTTTCCTTTTTAACTGTCCTTCAATAGTAGTTATTTTCAACTTTATTTTATTTTACCATAGCTTTTCCTTTTTTAGAAAGTTTAGTTCTTTTTCATCAGCGACAATTTCCTTGTAATGCTTATTATGACTGAGTGCATATATTTGTATTCCTACTTAAAAGTTTTTTCATTTTGATAGCGTGTTCATTATTCCCAAATGGCGGAAAAAATGGTAAAATTAAAAGATAGTTTAGCATTTATCTTCTGGAGAAATCCAGAACAGAAAGGATCCGTTTTGAAATCAATTGGATTACTGGATAAGATAAGAGGGCTTTCGAAAAAAGATTTCTTTTTGTATTTGATGATCATGAGTATCTTTTTACCTTTTTATTTGTTCTTAGCACTCTTTGCTTTATATTTGATAGGTTTACTTGTTACTGGGGAGATGAAGGGAATTATCAAAGGATTAGCCAAACATCCTGTACTTCTCTTTTTTATTGCCTACAGTAGTGTCATTTCCATCGTCGCCAAGAACTGGCTTGGTCTAGCAGCATCTTTCCTGATGCTCCTATTTCTTATTTTCTTTAGTTTTTACCAGAAGCGTCTGACGCATGCTTTCTTTCGACTGATACTCCAGACGGTTTTGTTTGGTAGTGTTGTCTCTGCCGCTTTTGCTACTTTGGAGCATTTCCAAATTGTAAAGAAATTTAACTACGCCTTTCTTTCGCCCAATATGCAAGTATGGCACCAAAACCGTGCAGAGGTGACCTTCTTTAATCCTAACTACTATGGGATCATTTGTTGCTTCTGTATCATGATTGCCTTTTATCTCTTTACAACGACGAAGCTAAGATGGTTGAAAGTCTTTTGTGTGCTAGCAGGTTTTGTAAATCTTTTTGGTTTAAATTTCACGCAAAATCGAACAGCCTTCCCTGCTATTATTGCGGGTGCCATCATTTATCTCTTTACAACCATTAAAAACTGGCGTGCCTTCTGGCTCAGTATTGGAGTTTTCGGGATTGGCCTTTGTTTCCTCTTCTCAAGCGATTTGGGTGTCCGTATGGGAACGCTAGATTCTTCAATGGAAGAGCGTGTTTCAATTTGGAATGCGGGTATGACTTTGTTTAAACAAAATCCGATCTGGGGTGAGGGACCACTAACCTATATGAATTCCTATCCTAGAATTCATGCACCTTACCACGAGCACGCGCATAGTCTTTACATCGATACTATTTTAAGTTATGGTTTGATTGGAACCATTCTTCTATCCATTTCTTCGGTTATCCCGGTTCACATGATGATGGATATGAGTCAGGAGTCTGGTAAACGACCAATTATCGGTCTTTATCTCTCCTTCCTTACAGTAGTCGCTGTACATGGAATTTTTGACTTGGCTCTCTTCTGGGTTCAGTCAGGATTTATCTTCTTGTTGGTTATGTGTAGCCTACCGTTGGAACATCGTACCTTGGTGTCCGAAATGACAGATTAAGTTACTCAAGAACGGAGATCTTCTACTCTAGGTAGGAGGTCTTTTTTGTTGACAAAAATTATTTCTAAGTCGAAATAGTTGACAGATAGAACAACAGGTGTTACAATAAAAACAATTCGATATAGAAATAAATTGGAGAAGTCATGAAAGATAGTCATTTGGTAGCCCATCATATTCGTTTGTTGAATGGGCGGATTTTTCAAAAGTTACTGAGTCAGGATTCTGAGGCTCTTTATCGGAGTGAACAGGGAAAGATTTTAGCGGTTTTATGGAATAGTGAAACTGGCTGTGCAACCGCGACAGATATTGCACTTGCGACAGGATTGACCAATAATACGCTGACAAGCATGATTAAGAAACTTGAGGAGCAAAATCTGGTCATCATTAGCCCATGTGGAATAGATAAGCGAAAGAAATATGTCAAGTTGACAGAGCAAGGTTGGTCCCAGAAAGAAGTTGGCAATCGTGTCAGTAAAAAATTGGATGCTATTTTTTATAAAGGTTTCTCTGAGGAAGAAATTCGTCAGTTTGAAAATTATCAGGAACGTATTTTAGAAAATTTGAAAGAAAAAGCTAATGAGGTTTAGAATGGGGTAAATTAGTTATTAAAAGTTTGGTAACTTGACAAACCGAGGAAAATTTTAAATTGAGGACAAAGAATGATAGAATACAAAAATGTAGCGCTACGCTACACAGAAAAAGATGTTTTGAGAGATGTCAATTTACGGATTGAGAATGGGGAGTTCATGGTTTTAGTTGGACCTTCTGGGTCCGGTAAGACGACCATGATCAAGATGATTAACCGTCTCTTGGAACCAACTGATGGAAATATTTATATGGATGGCAAGCGCATCAAAGACTATGATGAGCGTGAACTTCGTCTTTCTACTGGTTATGTTTTACAGGCTATTGCTCTGTTTCCCAATCTAACAGTTGCGGAAAATATTTCCCTCATTCCTGAGATGAAGGGCTGGACTAAGGAAGAAATAGCGACGAAAACAGAAGAGCTTTTGGCTAAGGTTGGCTTGCCAGTAGCTGAGTATGGGCATCGACTTCCAAGTGAACTGTCTGGTGGGGAGCAGCAACGGGTCGGCATTGTCCGTGCCATGATTGGTCAGCCTAAGATTTTGCTTATGGATGAGCCCTTTTCGGCTTTGGATGCTATTTCGAGAAAACAGTTGCAGGTTCTGACGAAAGAATTGCATAAAGAGTTTGGGATGACAACTGTTTTCGTCACTCATGATACGGATGAGGCATTGAAATTAGGTGATCGTATTGCTGTTTTGCAAGATGGAGAGATTCGTCAGGTGGCGAATCCCGAGACGATTTTAAAAGCGCCTGCCACGGACTTTGTAGCAGACTTGTTTGGAGGTAGTGTTCATGGCTAATTTGATATCAACTTTTCAGGATCGTTTTGGTGATTGGGTAACAGCCCTATCTCAACATTTGCAGTTGTCACTTTTGACCTTGTTACTGGCTATTTTGCTTGCAGTCCCCTTAGCGGTATTTCTTCGTTATCATGAAAAGTTGGCAGATTGGGTTTTGCAGATTGCAGGGATTTTCCAGACCATCCCGTCTCTTGCCTTGTTGGGACTCTTCATCCCCTTGATGGGAATTGGGACCTTACCGGCCTTGACAGCTCTAGTGATCTATGCGATTTTCCCGATTTTGCAAAATACCATCACGGGGTTAAAGGGAATTGATCCAAGTCTGCAAGAGGCTGGGATTGCCTTTGGGATGACCAGGTGGGAGCGCCTCAAGAAGTTTGAAATTCCACTTGCCATGCCTGTTATGATGTCAGGTATTCGGACAGCAGCGGTCTTGATTATCGGTACGGCAACCTTGGCAGCCTTGATTGGGGCAGGAGGGCTGGGATCCTTTATCCTTTTAGGAATCGACCGCAATAATACCAGTCTGATTTTGATTGGGGCCCTTTCTTCAGCAGTGCTAGCCATTGCCTTTAACTTCCTACTAAAAGTGATGGAAAAAGCGAAATTGCGGACGATTTTCTCTGGTTTTGCCTTGGTGACCTTATTGCTCGGTCTGTCTTATAGTCCAGCCCTCTTAGCTCAAAAAGAGAAAGAAAACTTGGTGATTGCTGGGAAATTGGGACCGGAACCAGAAATTTTGGCTAATATGTATAAGTTGCTGATTGAAGAGAATACCAGTATGACTGCGACTGTTAAACCGAATTTTGGGAAAACAAGCTTCCTCTATGAAGCTCTGAAAAAAGGAGATATTGATATCTATCCTGAATTTACCGGTACGGTGACTGAAAGTTTGCTTCAACCAGCACCTAAAGTAGGTCATGAACCAGAGCAGGTTTATCAAGTGGCGCGTGATGGCATTGCCAAACAAGATTATCTGGCCTATCTCAAACCCATGTCTTATCAAAATACCTACGCTGTAGCTGTTCCGAAAAAGATTGCTCAAGAATATGGCTTGAAGACCATTTCGGACTTGAAAAAAGTGGAAGGGCAGCTGAAGGCAGGTTTTACACTCGAATTTAATGACCGTGAAGATGGTAATAAGGGCTTGCAATCAATGTATGGTCTCAATCTCAATGTAGCGACCATGGAGCCAGCCCTTCGCTACCAGGCAATTCAGTCAGGCGATATTCAAATCACAGATGCATATTCGACAGATGCAGAATTGGCGCGTTATGATTTACAGGTCTTGGAAGATGACAAGCAACTCTTCCCACCTTATCAAGGAGCTCCACTAATGAAAGAAGCTCTTCTCAAGAAACACCCTGAGTTGGAGAAAGTTCTCAATAAATTGGCTGGTAAAATTACTGAAAGCCAGATGAGCCAGCTCAACTACCAAGTCGGTGTTGAAGGCAAGTCAGCAGAACAAGTAGCCAAAGAATTTCTACAAGAACAAGGTTTGTTGAAGAAATAAAAGGAAAGTCAGTGGTAGCCACTAGCACCCTTCTTTAGCAGACAAAATCCCATCTCGTCTATAATTCGAGATGGGATTTTTAATGTTAGAGTAAGATAAAGAGGAGCGTAATTAAAATTGCTAGTGCTACCCTCACAATATGATGCGATATGTTGTGAGAGCCTTTTTGTCGCCCGTTCCAGTAGGCACCATAGCAGACGATACTCGAACCCACAATCCATAGTAGAATGGTTGCCAGTGGGACGAAGTAAAAGATAGCTAGAGCCAGAGAAGTGATGCAACTGCCGACCAAGATGCACGTGTTTCCCAAACTGTAGTTCTTTTGTTTCATGGCTGCGAAAGCAGCAGCGAGATGGAGAAGTGAAAAACCGAGAGCTAGTACAATCGTTAGTATTCCTAGGATAATAGAATTTAACATGGTTGATTCCTTTCTTCGTAACAGGATTAAATCTCGAGTGATTTTGTAGAAGTCATCTCAATCACATCTAAGTAAAATCTCACTACTTGGTCTTCTGTATAAGATTTTCCTTTTTTTAGCCACCAGGTCAGGGTTTCTATAAAATTAGTTACTACAAAATGTTTGAGGTAGGAGGATGGTATGTTCGGATAGGCCACTTGCAAATCCTCCGCTACCATGGGGTAAACATGGTGTTCGAGTTCCTTGTGTAGTTGGCGGAGAAAGTAGTCATTTTTTGAAAAAAGAAGACTAGTGACATGGTCCTGGTTTTTCTGAAAATGTAAAAAGATATGGGCGAGGTAGTCCTCGGTAGTAAGGTGTCCTTCTCTTTCAAAGAGATGATGAAAGAGGTAGCGACAGAGTTCATCTAAAAGCAGTTCCTTGCTCTCGTAGTGACAGTAAAAGGTCGAGCGCCCAACATCTGCCAAGTCAATGATATCTTGGACAGTAGTAGCATCATAGCCCTTGTCGTTCAAAACTTGTAGAAAAGCTTGATAAATGGCTTTTTTCGTCTTGCTAACCCGACGGTCTCTATTTGGCATATAGACACTTGAGACAAACTGTTCAGAACTGAACATGGCTGACAGTTTGCTTCTATCCTTTCTTTGGATTTTATTAGATAATACAAATGAAAGAAGTATGTATATACCCATTATACCAAAGGAGGGAGAGAAATGAGTTCTAAAACATCTATCTGGTTAGCTTTTTTCTTGAATCTATCATTTTCTGTTATCGAATTTATTTTTGGGGTCATCTTCAATTCAAGCGCTGTATTAGCGGATGCGGTTCATGATTTGGGTGATGCCCTTGCCATAGGCTTCTCAGCTTGTTTGGAAACTATTTCCAATCGTCAGGAAGACAAACGTTACACTCTTGGTTACAAACGTTTCAGCCTGCTAGGTGCCATGCTGACTGCCTTGATCCTTTTGACAGGATCTGTCATGGTGCTCTTGGAGAATATTCCTCGCCTCCTATCCCCCCAACCTGTCAACTACCAAGGGATGCTGTGGTTGGGGTTTCTTGCGATTCTTATCAATCTCTTGGCTAGTTTGGTCGTTCGTAAGGGTCAGACCAAGAACGAAGCTATCCTGACCTTACATTTTCTAGAAGATATTCTAGGTTGGCTAGCGGTCATTCTGGTTGCTTGTGTTTTGTATGTCACTGACTGGTACTTTCTTGATCCGCTTTTATCGCTCTTGATTTCTTGCTTTATTCTCTGGAAAGCCATTCCTCGCTTTTGGTCTACTCTTAAGATTTTCTTAGATGCTGTGCCTGAAGGTATCGAGACTGCTAAGCTAGAGAAAAAGTTAGCAAGGCTAGCTAATGTTAAAAGTGTTAATCAACTCAGTATTTGGTCCATGGATGGTCTGGAAAATGACGCCATTATTCACCTCTGTATCGAGGACTGGGAGCAGATGATGGAAACTAAAGAATCAGTGCGTCAATTTTTAGAAGAAAGAGGCGTGCAGAATATTACTATCGAAGTGGATGCTAGTCAAAGCAACCATGCGCAACATAAGCGGAGGGTAACAGCCTTAGAGCAGAACCATGGGCATCATCATTAGAAAAGACGACCTCTTATTGAGGTCGTTTTGATATCCTATTCATTCCGTGTACTTTCCCTCAAAGTCAGTCTGGTTCCCAGCATGGTCAGGCTAGGGATTTTGCGACCGTGTAGAACTTCCTTATTAAGAATATCCATACCGGCTCGGCCCATCTCTTCGGTATAGACGGTAATGCTAGAAAGGGGAGGATAGACCTGCTTGGTCAGGCTAGTATCGTTAAAAGAAATGAGATTTACACGGTCTGGTAGGCTGATTCCAGCTTCTTGGAGAGCACGGAGGGCACCGATGGCTAAACTATCGCTGGCTGCGAAAAAGGCTGGTGGGAGTTGTTCTCCTAGCTTGTGAATGGCCTCCTTCATCAAGTCATAGCCAGACTGGGCAGTAAAGTTACCTTGAAAGACCAGTTTGTCATTGTAGATACCTTTTGATAGAGAGTAGTTTTTAAAATGTTCGAGACGTTTATCCTGGATGATTTCTTCCTGGTCGGTTGTTTCCTCAATGCCTGTGAGAATTCCGATACGGTTCATACCTTGGCTGAGGAAATGGTCTACAACTTGTTTCACAGCAGTGTAAAAGTCAGTGATAATACAGGTATGTCCTAATGAGAGGGTATCGCTGTCTATAAAGACTAGAGGTTTTTGGTATTCTTCAAAGGCAGAGATCTGTGATCGGCTGAACTTTCCAATACAGAGTATTCCGATTACCTCTTCGCTCAGAGTAAAAGGATGGTCGTTGAAATAGCGCAAGATATCATAGTCCAACTCTTGGGCTCTTTTTTCAATACCGAGACGAATCTGATAATAGTAGAGGTCGTCTAGCTCCCCTTGTTCGCTGACCCATTGGATAATGGCAATCTTCTGCTTGGGTTTGTGGGATTCGCCTGTCTTGAGGTGCTTGGTATAGCCCAGCTCTTCAGCGACTGTTAAAATACGGTGTCTGGTCTCTTCTGTAACAGATAGGCTCTGGTCGCGATTGAGGACACGGGATACGGTCGCGATAGAGACAGAGG
Organism: Streptococcus sp. Z556; assembly: GCF_053010225.1. NCBI lineage: Bacteria > Bacillati > Bacillota > Bacilli > Lactobacillales > Streptococcaceae > Streptococcus > Streptococcus sp. Z556. Next base: position 197,168 of record NZ_JBRKNU010000004.1, on the reverse strand, counting down.
CTAGCTGTGCAATGTCTTTTAAGGTAGCCATAAATCCTCCTCCTTTTAAGTTAGTATATCATATTTTTCTTCTTTTTACCGATTGTTTAGTAAAACTTTAGTAAAAAGGATTGACCTTGGTAAAAGCCTTGGATACAATAGAAGAAAACGATTACACGTTAAGGCGACTTAACGGACAGTCAAAGGAGAATTCATATGACACAACATCTTACTGCTGAAGCCCTTCGCAAAGACTTTCTTGCTGTTTTTGGTCAAGAAGCAGACCAAACTTTCTTTTCACCTGGCCGTATCAATTTGATTGGTGAACACACGGATTACAATGGTGGACATGTTTTCCCAGCAGCTATTTCCTTGGGAACTTATGGGGCGGCTCGCAAGCGTGACGATCAAGTTTTGCGTTTCTACTCAGCCAACTTTGAGGACAAGGGCATTATTGAAGTTCCTCTTGCTGACCTCAAATTTGAAAAAGAGCACAACTGGACCAACTATCCAAAAGGGGTTCTCCATTTCTTGCAAGAAGCTGGCCATGTCATTGACAAAGGTTTTGATTTTTATGTCTTTGGGAATATCCCAAATGGTGCTGGCTTGTCTTCATCAGCATCCTTGGAACTCTTAACAGGGGTCGTGGCAGAGCATCTCTTTGATTTAAAACTAGAGCGTTTGGATTTGGTTAAAATCGGAAAACAAACAGAAAACAACTTTATCGGAGTCAACTCAGGCATAATGGACCAATTTGCTATTGGTATGGGAGCTGACCAACGCGCTATTTACCTAGATACCAATACTCTAGAATACGACTTGGTGCCGCTTGATTTGAAGGACAATGTGGTTGTCATCATGAACACCAACAAACGCCGTGAACTGGCGGACTCTAAATACAATGAACGCCGTTCTGAATGTGAAAAAGCAGTGGAAGAATTGCAAGTTGCCTTGGACATTCAGACCTTGGGTGAACTAGACGAGTGGACCTTTGATCAATACAGCTACCTGATTAAAGACGAAAATCGTTTGAAACGAGCTCGCCATGCTGTGCTTGAAAACCAACGTACCCTTAAAGCTCAAGCAGCTCTTCAAGCAGGAGATTTGGAAACATTTGGTCGCTTGATGAATGCGTCACACGTTTCTCTTGAGCATGATTATGAAGTAACTGGCTTGGAATTGGATACTCTTGTTCACACAGCTTGGGCTCAAGAAGGTGTTCTTGGTGCTCGTATGACAGGAGCAGGTTTTGGTGGCTGTGCCATTGCCTTGGTGCAAAAAGATGCTGTTGAGGCCTTTAAAGCAGCTGTTGGCAAGCACTATGAGGAAGTAGTTGGATACGCTCCAAGCTTCTATATCGCTGAAGTTGCAGGTGGCACTCGCGTTGTAGACTAGGAGAGAAGTAAATGGACGCTGTAATATTTGATTTAGATGGCTTATTAGCTGATACTGAGATCATTTCTCTAAAAGTTTATCAAGAATTGCTTAAAAATTTTGGAATTCCTTTCACAGAAGAAACATATTCTAGAGAATACAGTGGACATAGGGAAGAGGAGAATGTTCAACGATTTTTAGATACCTATGATTTACCTTGGAACTTTGACCAAACCTTGGAAAAAGTTTATGAACTGGAAGCTCGAATATTAGCCAAAGGTGTAAATTTAAAAAAAGGTGCTAAAATTTGCTTGCTTTTTTGCAAAGAGAAGGTATTCCAATCGCTTTAGCAACTTCAAGTGTTGAATCTAGAGCTAGAATGATTTTGGATAGCAATGGTATACTGTCCTTATTTGACCATCTAGTTTTTGCAAAAGATGTAAAGCGAAGCAAACCTTACCCTGATATATTTTTAAAGGCCTGTAGTGATTTGAATGTTTTACCAGAGGATTGCTTAGTATTAGAGGATAGTGAAGCAGGGATTGAAGCAGCGTATAGAGCTGGGATACCAGTTATTTGTATTCCAGACTTGAAAATGCCAGCACAGTCTTTCTTAAATAAAACAGAACAAGTTTTTCAGGATTTAGATGCTGTCAGAGACTATTTAGAAAGTAAGAAGGAGAATCAATGAGTCAGGGAGTTATAGATGCATTTATCACGGAAGTCATTGCTGAAAGTTCATTTGAGGAAATGGATCGAATCTACCTAACCAATCGTGTCTTGGCACGAGTAGGAGATGGTGTTTTGGAAGTTGAGACTGATCTGGATGAGTTGATTGACCTCAAGGACCAGCTGGTAGAGGAGGCGGTTAGACTAGAGACGATTGAGGATAGTCAGACTGCACGTGAAATTCTCGGTGCTGAACTGATGGACTTGGTGACCCCTTGTCCAAGTCAAGTTAATCGTGACTTTTGGACAACCTACGCCCAATCTCCCGAACAGGCAATTGCAGATTTTTACCAACTTAGCCAGAAAAATGACTACATCAAGCTCAAGGCCATTGCTAAGAATATTGCTTATCGTGTACCGTCTGACTATGGAGAGCTTGAGATTACCATCAATCTCTCTAAGCCTGAAAAGGATCCAAAGGAGATTGCGGCAGCCAAGTTGGTTCAAGCTAGTAATTATCCCCAGTGTCAGCTTTGTCTAGAGAATGAGGGCTACCATGGTCGGGTCAACCATCCAGCTCGTAGCAATCACCGTATTATCCGTTTTGAAATGGCGTGTCAGGAGTGGGGTTTCCAGTATTCGCCCTATGCTTATTTTAATGAGCACTGTATTTTCTTAGACGGCCAGCATCGTCCCATGGCTATTAGCCGTCTCAGCTTTGAGCGTCTGCTGTCTATCGTTGAACAGTTTCCAGGCTATTTTGCGGGTTCAAATGCGGACTTACCAATCGTTGGTGGTTCTATCCTAACCCATGACCACTATCAGGGAGGGCGTCATATCTTTCCTATGGAATTGGCTCCTCTGCAAAAGGCCTTCCGATTTACTGGTTTTGAACAGGTCAAGGCTGGGATTGTCAAGTGGCCTATGTCAGTGCTTCGTTTGGCTTCGGATTCCAAAGAGGATTTGATCAACTTGGCGGACAAGATTTTGCAGGAATGGCGCCAGTATTCAGATTCTAGTGTGCAGATTTTGGCAGAGACAGACGGGATACCGCATCACACTATCACACCCATTGCGCGTAAGCGTGATGGACAGTTTGAGTTGGACTTAGTATTGCGGGACAATCAGACTTCGGCAGAGCATCCTGATGGCATCTATCATCCTCACAAGGATGTCCAACATATCAAGAAGGAAAATATCGGCTTAATTGAGGTCATGGGCTTGGCTATCCTGCCACCACGTCTAAAAGAAGAAGTGGAGCAAGTCGCTAACTACCTAGTGGGGGAAGATGTCTCAGTTACCGCTTATCATCAGGAATGGGCAGACCAACTTAAAGCCCAACATCCAGATCTGACGGATAAAGAAAAAGCCCTTGAAATCGTTAAGAACTCTGTGGGTGCTATCTTTGCTCGTGTACTTGAGGATGCAGGAGTCTACAAGCAAACGGAACAGGGACAAGCAGCCTTTATGCGCTTTGTAGAACAAGTCGGAATTTTACCAGACTAGTGAATAATTCTTGCCTAGTCTTGTAAAAAGTAGTAGTATGATATAGTGTTTAAAATTTAGGAGGAAAATATGAAAGATTTTCATTTTGACGCTATATCAGCTTTTGAAAATTATGAAATTAAAGAGATGAAAGATGGCCACGTTGAGGTGACGACCAAAGTAGTGGACTCGTCGCTCAACTACTATGGCAATGCCCATGGTGGCTATCTCTTTACCCTCTGTGATCAGATTAGTGGATTGGTACTCATCTCGCTAGGACTAGACGTAGTGACGCTCCAATCCTCCATCAACTACCTCAAGGCAGGGAAACGCGATGATGTGTTGACCATAAAAGGAGAATGTGTCCATCAAGGCCGTACAACCTGTGTCGTGGATGTAGATATCAGCAATCAAGAGGGTAAAAATGTCTGTAAGGCAACCTTTACCATGTTTGTCACAGGTCAGCGGTCAGATGAGAGACAGGTAAGGATATAGAGAAACAAACAAGAGGCTCACACCTCTTTTTCTTATTTCTTTTTCCGATTTAATACGGCATTGAGTACAATGGCAAGTAGGCTGGCTACGACGATTCCGTTTGAGAAGAACATTTGGAAGGCTGTTGGCATGCTGATAAAGAGATTACTGTTGTTTAGACCTACACCAGCAGCGATAGAAACAGCTGCGATAAGGAAGTTGTGTTCATTGTTAGTAAAGTCAACGCGGGCTAGGATTTGCATACCTTGAAGGGAAACAAAACCAAACATGACTAGCATGGCACCACCAAGGACAGGACTCGGAATGATTTGGGCAAGGGCACCAAACTTAGGTAGGAGTCCAAGGAGGACTAGGAAACCAGCTGCATAATAGATTGGCAGACGGGTCTTGATACCAGACAATTTGACCAAGCCAACGTTTTGTGAAAATCCTGTGTAAGGGAAGGTGTTAAAGATTCCTCCGAGAAGTACGGCCAAACCTTCTGCGCGGTAACCGTTTCGAAGGCGCGTGCTGTCGATTGGGTCATTGGTAATATCTGACAAGGCTAGGTAAACACCAGTCGACTCCACCATGGAAACCGTTGCGATGATACACATCATGACGATAGAAGAGATTTCAAAAGTTGGAGCGCCGAAGTAAAATGGAGTTGGAATGTGAACGAGTGGAGCTGCAGCGACTGGAGAGAAGTCTACCAAGCCCATGGTAGCGGCAATAGCAGTTCCAACAACCAAGCCAATCAAAATCGAAATCGACTTGATAAAGCCTTTGGTAAAAATATTGATCAATAGGATAATCAGAACCGTAATGCTAGCTAGAAGCAAACTCTGACCAGTTGGCTCTGGAACATTATTTCCCATATTTCCAATAGCGACAGGAATCAAGGTCAATCCAATCGTAGTGATGACAGAGCCTGTTACGATAGATGGGAAAAGATTGGCCACTTTTGAGAAGATGCCTGAAATCAGAACCACATAAATCCCTGAAACGATAAGGGCACCAAACATAGCACCGCTACCGTGGCTTTGACCAATCATAATCAAAGGAGCGACTGACTGGAAAGCAACTCCAAGAACGACTGGTAGTCCGATACCAAAGTGTTTGTTGAGTTGGAGTTGGAGGAAGGTCGCCACCCCACACATGAAGATATCTGTGGAGATTAGGTAGGTCAACTGCTCAGCTGAATAGCCAAGAGCTGTCGCAATCATGATAGGAACCAGGATAGAACCTGAGTACATGGCGAGAAGGTGCTGAAGCCCTAGAACCGCGGCTTGCGAGTGTTTTTCTTGTTGTTGCATTAGAGATCTGCCTCCTTAAATACGACCTGACCGTTTTCAAAACGTTCTAAACGAGCGAGTGATAGAACTGGATAGCCAGCTTTCTCGAGCAAATCACGACCATCTTGGAAGGATTTTTCAATCACGATTCCGATGGCTTCGACTTTGGCGCCAGCTTGTTCGATGATGTGGATCAAGCCTTTGGCAGCTTGTCCATTTGCTAGGAAATCATCGATAATCAAGACCTTGTCCTCAGGTGAGAGGAATTTTCCAGCGATAGAAACGGTGCTGGTCACTTGCTTGGTAAAGGAGTAAACTTCGGCAGTTAAGATGCCTTCGTTCATAGTGATGTTTTTAGCTTTTTTGGCGAAAATCATGGGAACGTTTAAGGCTTCAGCTGTAAAAATGGCTGGGGTAATACCTGACGCTTCAATCGTTACAACCTTGGTAATGCCAGCAGAAGCAAATTTGTCCGCAAATACCTTACCAATCTCTCGCATCAAGCTAAAGTCAACTTGGTGGGTTAAAAAGGAATCTACCTTGAGGATGTTGTCACCCAAGATATGCCCATCCTGAAGGATGCGCTCTTCTAATAATTTCATAAGACCTCCTAAAGTCTAAACTCTTTTGTGTTTTTCTATCGCCTTTATCATCTCAAAAAGGGCTAGAAAAAAGGACCTACTTAACAGATAAGCAAGCCTTCAAAATAGGTATGTCTAAAAACATACCTTCAACAGACTTACTCATTGTTAGGTGTTGCGGCACCTTGTAGAAACGTCGTGTCAATTCGCGACATAAACAAGTAAAATGGTACTATTATCAAACGCAATAGCGTTAATGTCATCATTTTATACTAAATACCTTTAGAAATCAAATGTTTTGTTAGTGAATAGATCATAAAAGCGAACGAACAAAAACCTACAACACGATACGGTATTGTAGGTTTCTATTATTCTATTCGCTAAATCTTAAAAAATAACCATCTGGATCCAAAACTGCAAATTCGTGAGGATAGATGTAGTGATCCCCAACACGAAATTCTCTTTTGGTCAGCGGACGATGGATAGGATAGTCAGCTTCCAGCAGTTTTTGGTGGAGCTGAGGGACATCTTCAATGCCAAAGGAAATATTGACACCGCGCCCGAAAGGATAGGTTAGTTGGGCTAATTCTTCTGTGCTGCCTTCTTCTAGCATAAGTTGGCAGTCTTCAAGCGAGAGGAAGAGAAATTTCTCCTCTGGACGCTCGTATTCGACAGAAAATCCCAGCAAGTCGCAGTAGAAGTGGCGTGACTTTTCGAGGTCAGATACTACAAATTCAGGAATGACAGCTTGATAGTCCATTAGCTTTCTCCTTAAAGTTCAATTTCCAATACAATGGGCGTATGGTCTTGACGCGCACCTGAGTCAATCATGTCAGACTTGGTCACCTTGTCAGCCACGCGGTTGCTAGTGAGCCAGTAGTCGATTCTCCAGCCTGTATTGTTGATTTTAGAAGTCTTGCTGCGTTGCGCCCACCAAGTGTAACGTTCTGGGACATCGCCGTGAATATGGCGGAAGGTGTCAGTAAATCCAGTTGCCAAGAGGTTGGTAAAGCCAGCACGTTCTTCGTCTGTAAAGCCTGGTGAACGGCGGTTGCTGGCAGGATTTGCAAGGTCGATTTCCTTGTGGGCTACGTTGTAGTCACCCGTCGCAAGGACTGGTTTTTCTTTGTCTAATTCAGCTAGATACTCAGCATATTTCACATCCCAGACTTGACGGTCACCCAAGCGTTTGAGTCCATCGCCAGCATTAGGTGTATAGACCTGAGTGACGAAGAAGTCGTCAAATTCCAGCGTAATAATGCGACCTTCCAAGTCCATGGTAGACGGAGCACCGATTTCTGGGAAGCTGATTGTTGGTGTGAGTTCTTTCTTATAAAGGAACATGGTTCCAGCATAGCCTTTACGAGCAGGTTCTTGTGAAGAACGCCAAGTATTTTCATACCCTGGAAAGAGTTCTTCGAGAACTTCCAGATGTTTTTTTGTAGGACCCTTGGCAGAAAGCTTGGTTTCTTGGATAGCGATAATATCGGCATTTTCAGCTACCAAGGTTTGTAGGACTTCCTGTGACAGTTTCGCGCGATCTGAGTCGCTCGTTAGGGCTGCATTGAGGGAATCAATATTCCATGAGATGAGTTTCATAAAGTTACCTTTTTCATTGAGATTATAGACTATATTATACCAAAAAAAGCTCTATTTCCCCAACGTATGGTTTGAAAAATCACCCTCTTTTGTTTATAATGAAGAATGATTTTATGAAAGGGAGTGAAAATACATGAAATTCTATTCTTATGACTATGTACTCAGCCAAATCAGTCAGCAAAATGGCATCATGATTGGTTTAGGGATTGTCCTATTAGCTGTTACAGGATTTTTTGCTTTTAAGGCTTATCATGATAAAAAGGGTACCAAGTTTCGTGAGTTGGTCATGATTTCAGCCTTGACCTTACTGGCTCTCCTTTTGATTAGTATCTCGACTTACCAAAACAATCAAGTTTCTAACAATAAATTTCAGGCTTCACTTCATTTCATCGAGGTTGTTTCCAAAGATTTGGGAGTTGACAAGTCGGAAGTTTATGTCAATACTTCTGCAGACACGGATGGAGCACTCCTCAAGGTAGGAGATCGCTATTATCGTGCCCTGAACGGAAGTGAGCCAGACAAGTATCTCTTAGAGAAAGTCGAATTGTATAAAACAGATGCGATTGAACTGGTGGAGGTGAACAAATGACACTCAATTATATGGAAATTTTAATCAAACTAGTCTTGGGTCTCTTTTCGCTGGTTTTCGTGATCAATGTGACCGGAAAGGGCAACTTAGCGCCTAACTCAGCGATAGATCAAATCCAGAACTATGTACTCGGGGGCATCATCGGTGGGGTGATTTACAATAGCTCCATCAGTATCCTTCAGTATGCAGTCATCTTGATTATGTGGACCATTCTGATTTTGACTCTCAAATGGCTCAACAATAATGTTCACTTTGTGAAACGCTTGATTGATGGGAAACCAACCCTGCTCATCAAAAATGGGAAGATTGATCCTGAAGCCTGTCGTTCGGTTGGGTTATCTGCAGCTGACGTAGCTCTTAAGCTCCGTAGCCAGGGAATTTTCCAAATGAAACAAGTCAAACGCGCTATGCAGGAGCAAAACGGTCAACTCATTGTAGTCCAAATGGGAGATGAAAATCCCAAGTATCCTGTCGTAACCGATGGTGTCGTCCAAGTAGAAGTTTTGGAATCAATAGGCCGTAGTGAGGAATGGCTGCTTGATAACCTCAGCAAACAAGGTCATGACAATGTTGCCAATATCTTTATCGCTGAGTATGACAAGGGTGTCGTCTCAGTCGTAACTTATGAATAAGAAAAACCTGGGGTCTTGTACTCTTCAAAAATCAAATTCAAACTGCGTCAACGTCGCCTTGCCGTATGTAGGTTACTGACTTCGTCAGTTCTATCTACAACCTCAAAGCAGTGCTTTGAGCAGCCTGCGGCTAGTTTCCTAGTTTGCTCTTTGATTTTCATTGAGTCTTGGCCTCAGGTTTCCATTTGCAATCAGAAAGGGAGTTTATGTCCATTATTCAAAAACTCTGGTGGTTTTTCAAGTTGGAAAAGCGCCGTTATCTCCTAGGAATCTTAGCGCTGATTTTAGTCGCTGTTCTTAATCTCATCCCCCCCATGGTCATGGGACGGGTGATTGATGCCATCACTGTAGGACAATTAAGTCAGCAGGAACTGCTTGTGAACCTTCTTTATCTGCTTCTTGCGGCTTTGGGTATGTACTATCTGCGCTATGTTTGGCGCATGTATATCCTTGGGACTTCCTACCGACTCGGTCAGATTATGCGCTCTCGCTTGTTTGAGCACTTTACCAAGATGTCGCCTGCCTTTTATCAGACCTATCGGACGGGGGACTTGATGGCACACGCCACCAATGATATCAATGCTTTAACTCGTCTCGCAGGTGGCGGAGTCATGTCAGCAGTGGATGCCTCTATCACGGCACTGGTGACTTTGCTGACCATGCTCTTTAGCATTTCATGGCAGATGACCTTGGTTGCTATTCTTCCCCTGCCTTTTATGGCTTATGCGACCAGTCGTCTAGGGAGAAAGACTCATAAGGCTTTCGGAGAATCTCAAGCTGCCTTTTCTGAACTCAATAATAAGGTGCAGGAGTCTGTATCAGGTATCAAAGTAACCAAGTCTTTCGGTTATCAGGCGGATGAGCTGGAGTCCTTTCAGGCAGTCAATGAATTGACCTTCCAAAAGAACCTGCAAACCATGAAATACGATAGTCTCTTCGATCCCATGGTTCTCTTGTTTGTTGGTTCCTCCTATGTCTTAACTCTTTTGGTCGGCTCTTTGATGGTTCAGGAGGGGCAAATCACAGTTGGGAATCTGGTTACCTTCATCAGCTATTTGGATATGCTGGTCTGGCCTCTTATGGCTATTGGTTTCCTCTTTAATATCACTCAGCGAGGAAAGGTTTCTTACCAGCGAATTGAGGAACTCTTGTCTCAGGAATCACCTGTACAGGACCCTGAGTTTCCTCTGGACAGTATTGAAAATGGGCGCTTGCAGTATGCCATTGACAACTTTGCCTTTGAAAATGGAGAAACACTGACGGATATTCATTTTAGCTTGGAAAAAGGACAAACGCTGGGCTTGGTAGGACAGACAGGCTCTGGGAAAACATCCTTGATTAAACTTCTCTTGCGAGAATACGATGTGGATAAGGGAGCCATTTATCTAAACGGGCATGACATTCGGAACTATCGTCTGACAGACCTTCGCAGTCTCATAGGCTATGTCCCTCAGGATCAATTCCTCTTTGCGACCTCGATTTTAGACAATATTCGTTTTGGCAATCCTAACTTGCCCCTTTCAACAGTCGAGGAAGCCACTAAGCTAGCTCAAGTTTACCAAGATATTGTAGCCATGCCTCAGGGATTTGATACGTTGATTGGTGAAAAGGGAGTCAGTCTTTCTGGTGGGCAAAAGCAGCGTCTGGCCATGAGTCGGGCTATGATTTTAGATCCTGATATCTTGATTTTAGATGATTCCTTGTCCGCCGTGGATGCCAAGACGGAGTATGCGATCGTCGACAATCTTAAGGAAACGCGTAAAGACAAGACAACCATCATCACGGCCCATCGTCTCAGCGCAGTTATCCATGCAGATCTGATCTTGGTTCTGCAAAATGGACAAATTATCGAACGGGGCACGCACGATGACTTGCTAGCCTTGGATGGCTGGTATGCCCATACTTATCAGTCTCAGCAGTTGGAAATGAAAGGAGAAGAAGATGCAGAATAAGCAAGAACAATGGGCTGTATTGAAGCGCTTGATGTCTTATCTCAAGCCCTATGGATTCCTGACCTTTTTGGCACTCAGTTTTCTCCTCGCGACGACGGTCATTAAAAGTGTCATTCCCCTTGTGGCTTCCCACTTTATCGACCAGTACCTCAGCAATCTTAATCAACTGGCCGTGACCGTTTTGCTGGTCTACTATGGTCTTTACATCCTACAAATTCTAGTTCAGTATGTTGGCAATCTTCTCTTTGCACGGGTGTCCTACAGTATTGTCAGAGACATTCGTCGGGATGCCTTTGCCAATATGGAGAAGTTAGGAATGTCTTATTTTGATAAGATACCAGCAGGTTCCATCGTTTCTCGTTTGACCAATGATACCGAGACCATCAGCGATATGTTTTCAGGGATTTTATCCAGCTTTATTTCAGCAGTTTTTATCTTTCTGACAACTCTGTATACCATGTTGGTGTTGGATTTTCGTTTGACAGCTTTAGTCTTGCTCTTTCTCCCTTTGATTTTCCTTTTGGTCAATCTCTATCGGAAAAAGTCAGTGAAAATCATCGAAAAAACCAGAAGTCTCTTGTCGGATATCAATAGTAAGCTGGCAGAGAATATCGAGGGAATCAGGATTATCCAGGCCTTTAATCAAGAGCAGCGCCTGCAAGCAGAATTTGATGAGATTAACCAAGAGCACTTGGTCTATGCCAACCGTTCTGTAGCCTTGGATGCCCTCTTTTTGCGCCCTGCCATGAGTTTGCTGAAACTCCTAGGCTACGCAGTTTTGATGGCCTATTTTGGCTACCGTGGGCTTTATCTGGGAATAACAGCAGGAACTATGTATGCCTTTATCCAGTACATCAACCGTCTCTTTGATCCCTTGATTGAGGTGACGCAAAACTTTTCAACCCTTCAAACTTCTATGGTTTCTGCAGGCCGTGTTTTTGCCTTGATTGATGAGAGGACCTATGAACCCCTTCAAAAGGATAGCCAAGCAAATATTACAGAAGGCAATATTCGGTTTGAACATGTGTGTTTCTCATATGATGGCAAACACCAGATTCTGGATGACATTTCTTTTTCAGTTAACAAGGGGGAAACCATTGCCTTTGTAGGTCATACAGGTTCGGGGAAATCATCTATTATTAATGTCCTCATGCGCTTTTACGAATTTCAGTCAGGGCGAGTTCTCTTGGATGGTGTGGATATTAGGGACTACAGTCAGGAAGAACTGAGAAAAAATATCGGTCTGGTCTTGCAGGATCCCTTCCTCTATCACGGGACTATCAAGTCCAATATCGCCATGTACCAAGACATTAGTGATGAAGAAGTCCAGGCTGCGGCTGCCTTTGTTGATGCAGATTCCTTTATTCAAGACCTTCCGCAGGGCTATGATGCTCCTGTTTCCGAGCGTGGTTCGAGTTTTTCTACTGGACAGCGCCAGCTTCTTGCCTTTGCCAGAACAGTTGCTAGTCAGCCTAAAATCCTGATTTTGGATGAAGCGACAGCCAATATTGACTCTGAAACAGAAAGTTTGGTTCAAGATTCCCTAGCTAAGATGAGACAGGGGCGGACAACCATTGCCATCGCTCATCGTCTTTCAACTATTCAAGATGCCAACTGTATCTATGTTTTGGACAAGGGGCACATCATCGAGAGTGGCACCCATGAGGAACTCTTGACCTTGGAAGGAACCTATCACAAGATGTATAGCTTGCAGGTAGGGGCCATGTCATAAAGAAGAATTCCTCTAAATCACAGATTTCTTGCACCGCCTTTTCTATTTTGTGGTATAATGAAAAATGTTGACAAATAGTATAATAAAAACAAAGGAGAAACAGCATGCTGAAATGGGAAGACCTACCCGTGGAAATGCAATCAAGCGAGGTTGAGTCCTACTACCAGCTTGTCTCTAAAAGGAAGGGGTCGCTGATTTTCAAGCGTTGCCTGGATTGGGTTCTGGCCTTGTTTTTGCTACTTTTGACTTCTCCCATCTTTCTTATCTTGAGCATTTGGATCAAGTTGGATAGCAAGGGACCTGTCATTTACAAGCAAGAGCGTGTGACCCAGTACAACCGTCCGTTCAAGATTTGGAAGTTCCGTACTATGGTAACGGATGCGGATAAAAAAGGAAGCCTGGTGACTTCTGCTAACGATAGTCGCATTACCAAGGTTGGAAATTTCATCCGCCGTGTGCGCTTGGATGAACTGCCTCAACTGGTCAATGTCCTTAAAGGCGAGATGTCCTTTGTTGGGACACGACCTGAGGTGCCACGTTACACCGAGCAGTATAGCCCTGAAATGATGGCGACCTTGCTCTTGCCAGCCGGAATCACCTCTCCAGCTAGTATCAACTACAAGGATGAGGACACCATCATCAGTCAAATGACGGAGAAAGGTCTGACGGTTGACCAAGCCTATGTCGAGCATGTTCTTCCTGAAAAGATGCGCTATAATCTCGCCTATCTCCGAGAGTTTAGTTTCCTTGGAGACATCAAAATCATGTTTCAAACCGTGTTTGAGGTACTAAAATAAAGTAGTCATGAGAAAATGAGTACAGATAAAAGGAGCAAATCAATGCCAAACTACAATATTCCATTTTCACCACCTGATATCACAGAAGCAGAAATTGCTGAAGTAGCAGATACCCTGCGTTCTGGTTGGATCACAACAGGTCCGAAGACAAAAGAACTGGAGCGTCGCTTGTCTCTTTACACACAGACACCTAAGACTGTCTGCCTCAACTCTGCGACAGCCGCTCTTGAGTTGATTTTACGTGTTTTGGAAGTGGGACCAGGTGATGAAGTTATCGTTCCAGCTATGACCTATACAGCTTCTTGTAGTGTTATCACTCACGTAGGAGCAACCCCTGTCATGGTGGATATTCAAGCAGATACGTTTGAGATGGACTATGACTTGCTTGAGCAAGCCATTACTGAAAAGACTAAGGTGATTATTCCAGTAGAGCTTGCAGGGATTGTTTGCGACTATGACCGTTTGTTCCAAGTCGTGGAGAAAAAACGTGACCTCTTTACAGCTGCTAGCAAGTGGCAAAAGGCCTTTAACCGTATCGTGATTGTCTCTGATAGTGCCCATGCTTTGGGATCTACTTACAAAGGGCAACCAGCTGGTTCTATCGCTGACTTCACTTCCTTCTCATTCCATGCTGTTAAGAACTTTACAACAGCTGAGGGAGGAAGTGCGACTTGGAAAGCCAATCCAGCTATTGACGACGAAGAGATGTACAAGGAGTTCCAAATCCTTTCCCTTCACGGTCAAACTAAAGATGCTCTTGCAAAGATGCAATTGGGTTCTTGGGAATACGATATCGTTACACCAGCCTACAAGTGCAACATGACGGATATCATGGCTTCGCTTGGTTTGGTACAATTGGACCGTTACCCAGCTTTGCTACAACGTCGTAAGGACATCGTGGACCGCTATGATCGTGGTTTTGCGGGTACTCGTATTCACCCACTTGCACACAAGACTGATACTGTCGAATCTTCACGCCACCTCTACATCATCCATGTAGAAGGAGCAAGCTTAGAAGAACGCAACCTCATCATCCAAGAATTGGCCAAAGCAGGAATTGCAAGTAATGTCCACTACAAACCGCTTCCGCTCTTGACAGCCTATAAGAATCTTGGCTTTGATATGGCAGATTATCCAAGATCCTATGCCTTCTTTGAAAATGAAATTACGCTTCCTCTTCACACTAAATTAAGCGATGAAGAAGTTGATTACATCGTTCAGACTTTGGTGAGAATTTCCGAAGAAATCCTCGGTTCTGGAAAATAATCATAAAAAAATCTTGACAAAGATAGAACAATAACATATAATATTCTCAATAAATCAGAAAAGTAGTTATTTTTGATCTTCAGGGAGCCTGTGGTGATTGTGAACAGGTGGTTGGAAGTAGTGAAAGTGGGCTGATTTAAAAAATGAATTTGAAACAATAAAAATTCGGTGCGCACACCTTACAGTGCAACTTGTTGTTAGACAAGGCAGAGATGTAAAGGGGAATAGTCCCTTTATAATTGAGGTGGCACCGCGTTACCAACGCCCTCACATGGAAGTAGATTCCGTGTGTGGGCTTTTTTTATATTTTAGAATAATAGAAAAGAGGAAAATTTTATGACAACTAAAGGTTATTTTGGACAATTTGGTGGTAGTTTTGTGCCGGAGCCAATTCAGGCTTTGTTGGATGAGTTGGAAATGACATTTGACAAATACAAGGATGATCCAGAGTTTTTGGCAGAATTTCGCCATTACTTGAAGGATTATTCTGGTCGCGAAACACCGCTTTATTTTGCGGAAAGTCTGACAGAACACTTAGGTGGAGCTAAGATTTATCTTAAACGTGAAGACCTTAACCACCTTGGTTCTCACAAGCTCAACAATGTTTTAGGGCAAATTCTTCTTGCCAAACGTATGGGCAAGAAACGAGTGATCGCGGAAACAGGAGCTGGTCAGCACGGTGTTGCGACAGCAGCAGCTGCAGCCAAGTTTGGTATGGCCTGTGATGTCTACATGGGGGCAGAAGATGTGGAGCGTCAACGTCTCAATGTCTTCCGCATGGAGATGATGGGAGCGACCGTTCATGCAGTTGAAACGGGGACACGAACTCTCAAGGATGCGGTCGATGCAGCCTTTGGAGCATGGATGAATGACCTCGAAGCCTTTTATGTTTTAGGATCTGCTGTGGGACCTCACCCTTATCCAACCATTGTTCATGAATTCCAAAAGGTCATCAGTGAGGAATCTCGTCGTCAAATCTTAGAAAAAGAAGGTCGCTTACCAGACTATGTCATTGCCTGTGTAGGTGGTGGTTCCAATGCCATCGGTGCTTTTTCACAGTATGTGGCCGATGAAGAAGTTAAATTGGTAGGAGTAGAAGCTGCCGGTCACGGACTGGATACAGACAAGCATGCAGCCACTATGACAAAAGGTAGTGTTGGAATTGTCGATGGAATGAAGACCTATGCAGTCTTTAAGGAAGACGGAGAGCTGGCGCCAGTATACTCTATCTCAGCTGGTTTGGACTATCCAGGCGTTGGCCCAGAACACGCCTACTTTAAAGACTCTGGTCGCGTAGAATATGTGGCAGCGACAGATGAAGAAGCGGTTCAAGCCCTCCTCCTTCTCAGCAAGACTGAAGGGATTATCCCAGCGATTGAAAGTTCGCATGCCATCGCAGAAGCGGTCAAACGTGCACCGAAACTAAGTAAAGATGAGATTATCATCATCAATGTCTCTGGTCGTGGAGACAAGGACGTAGCTGCGATTGCAGACTACCTAGAAGCTAAAAAATAAAAAATACGTTTTGTAAGCAATCAAACAGGAGTAGAAAAAAGTGATATTATTGATTGATAATTACGATTCCTTTACCTATAATCTGGCTCAGTATATCGGAAATTTTTCTCCTGTTGAGGTGATGAGAAATGACGATTCTCGCCTCTATGAGTTTGCAGAAAAGGCGGTTGCGCTTGTCTTTTCCCCTGGACCTGGTTGGCCAGCTGATGCTGGAAAGATGGAGGAAATGATTCGAGATTTTGCAGGTCGAAAACCAATTTTGGGGATTTGCTTGGGACATCAGGCTATTGCTGAGACATTCGGTGGAAAACTAGGTTTGGCTCCAAAGGTTATGCACGGGAAACAAAGTCAGCTCCAATTTGAAGCTCCATCCATTCTCTATGATGGGATAGAGAATAACTGCTCAGTCATGCGTTATCATAGTCTTATGGTAGAGGAATTACCCGAAGATTTTGAAGTTACAGCTCGTTCGACAGATGATCAAGTCATAATGGGCTTCCAACACAAGACTTTGCCCATCTATGGCTTCCAATATCATCCAGAAAGTATTGGCACGCCAGATGGTTTGTCCACTATTCGAAATTTTATTGAGAAAGTAATTTAACTGGATAATTTCACTTAATTAAAAAGCCCTCTATTAAAAGAGAGCAGGATTATCAGAGAATTACTAGCTTACCAAAAATAATCAAACAAGTAGCAAGTAAGAGGAAAGGCACAAAAGGAAGTCTTTCCTTTTTCTTTTGCAGGAGAAAAGCTAGGATCCCCGTCGCAGAAGCAAACTGAATCAAGATGAGTAATTCGGTCACACTAAAGACGAGAGCACAAGAAGCCAGAAAGAGAAAATCCCCTGCTCCCATGCGGATATTGATAAAATGGGCTATTATTCCTAGAACAAGGAAGAAGACCATAATCGGATTCCAACCACAGAAAGCCATGAGGATTAGGTGGAAAGTCAGCCAGACTAGTAAGGGATATTCCTGATGGCGAAAGTCGTAGATGCCCAAGGTCAAACCAGCAGTGATTAGGATGACTTGACCCAAGGAAAGCCAGCCCCAAGACCAAGCTAGAAAGAGGATTCCTAAGCCTAGTTCAAAGAGGGCATACCAGACTGGATAACTTGCCTTACAGTAGCGACAGCGAAAGCGATTAAAGACCTGCGAGATAATCGGAATCAAATCTAAGGGACGCAAGCGAGTCTGACAGGAATCGCAGTGACTAGCTGGTCGAGTAATGGATTGCTCAGGGAAACGGTCAATGACCAAACCCAAGAAAGAAGCGAGAATGCTCCCGACAAGAAAAAAATAAAGATCAATCATACTTATCTATTCGTAAAAAATAGGAGAAGTAGTATAATGGAGAAACATAGATAAGATGGTGAGGTCAAGATGACAATTCGTTTTGAAGAAAATGTGAGCACAGAAAACGCTCAGCTCGTATGCCAATGGTCCAACTCCCTTGGCAAATCCTTTCAAGAACAATGGATGGGACCAATGATTCCTTTTCCCTTGACCATTCAAGTCTTGCAAGATTTGGAAGGAATCTTTTCAATCTTTGATGGACAAGAGTTTGTGGGGGTTATCCAGAAAATCAGGCTAGAAGACAGGAATCTTCATATCGGGAGATTTTTTATCAACCCCCAGAAACAGGGACAGGGCTTAGGTAGCCAGGCATTAAGGAAATTTGTTAGTTTGGCCTTTGAAAATGAAGACATAGATACTATTTCTCTAAATGTCTACGAGGCAAATCAAACAGCTTACAAGCTTTACCAAAAAGAAGGATTTGAAATCGTTCAAATGGTTGAAACACCTATACGAAAATACATCATGAAAAAGGGTAGATAGCAGTCACTTGAGTTAGAGTCCCAAGGATATCCGAGGATAAGGCAGTTACCTTTCAAAGTTGGAAACAAGATTTGACTCTAAAAGCTTTACAAACTCAAGAACAGTTACAAATAGAACTGACAAATAAAAATCAGGAACTAGAGTCATTGATTAAACAAACATCTAAAAAGTGGTATCAATTTTGGAAATAATAAAAAGAGTAGAAAACCGATCTACTCTTTTTTTATTTTTAATTTTTTCTAGTAAGTTTAATTCCTAGCATTCCTAATAGTGAAACACCTAGAGCGCTCAAAATAGTTGAAATCAAATTTGAAGAACCAGTAGCTGGCAGCTCTTTCTTATCTTCAGAAACTTTTTTAGTTTCTTTGACATCATCTGATTTTTTAGCATTTACTCCAAGTTTTGAGTCTGCCACAGTTTTAACCTTGTCTCCAAGTTTAGCATCTCCAGCTGGTTTTACGTCTCCAGCAGGTTTTACGTCTTCAGCTGGTTTCACATCTCCAGCAGGTTTTACGTCTTCAGCAGGTTTTACGTCTTCAGCAGGTTTTACGTCTTCAGCAGGTTTTACGTCTTCAGCTGGTTTTACATCTTCAGCTGGTTTCACGTCTCCAGCTGGTTTTACATCTCCAGCTGGTTTCACGTCTCCAGCTGGTTTCACATCTTCAGCTGGTTTCACATCTCCAGCAGGTTTAAAGAATTTACGAACTTCAGTAGCTTCTAACTCAACAGAATTTACATAAAAACTTGGTTTAGTCTCATCTTTTACATATCCTGCTGGAACCTCATCAGAATCACCATCTACATGATTAATAACTTTGTATCCTTCTCTAGAATTCATTGGCTTAGAACTATCAAGTTGAACAGTCGTTCCAACTCTATACGTTGGTTTCAATGTATGAGTTAGAGTCCCTGGGATATCAGCTGGAAGATTTGCTTGAACTTCATTTGCTGATACATTGCTAACAAATGCTGAACCTAGAGTCAGAGCCGTGAGAACAGTTACACTTGCTAAAGAAATTTTTTTAACTGAATTTGACATTTGATTTCCTTTCTTTTTAAGCTCCCTAAAATTGGCTTACTGTCACTATAATAACGGACTAATTAAGTTTTGTCAAGCAATTATACAACATTAGAAAAAAAGTCTATTTTTTCTTAAAAATATCAAAAAACAACTTAGTTAAAAAAATTTTGGGAATATTATATATATAAAGTATTTTTTAAAATAACAAGATTGTATTATTTTAAAACGATATTTTAATCGTAGCAAATCGCAAAACTAAAAAAGAAATATACATAAAAAAAATGTAAGAGGTAACAAAAATGAAATTTCAATTTTTAAGAAAAGGAAGTCTCAATGAGACAAATATAAATGAAGAATTTCATCTATATTAGACTCAGAGTATCCTAAGAATCTTGTCATTTTTTAATTCAGAACAAGCAAAAAGCCTTGATTCCAAGGCTCTTCCTGTTGACAATTCCTTTTAATGAAGAATCGGAATCGTTTTTAGGGTCCTATACACAAAAAGAGAACGGGAAACGTTCTCTCTCCGACTACTATTGTTATAAGATAAATTAACGTTTAGTCTTATTTTTCGTCTTTGTGAAGCATGTTTTTAACACCTTCAATAGCACCTTCGACAGCATCTTTAGCATCTTCAGCAACTTCTTTTACTTTAGAAACAACTTTTTCAGCTGCTCCTTCTTTTTCCATTTTTT
The DNA here is from genome assembly GCF_053010225.1 of Streptococcus sp. Z556. Classification (NCBI taxonomy): domain Bacteria; kingdom Bacillati; phylum Bacillota; class Bacilli; order Lactobacillales; family Streptococcaceae; genus Streptococcus; species Streptococcus sp. Z556. Next base: position 177,672 of record NZ_JBRKNU010000004.1, on the reverse strand, counting down.
CATCGCCGATCATTTTGCCGACACCTTCTTTAATGGAACCTTTTGCTTGGTTTAATTTTTCTTCTGTTGACATGATTCTGCCTCCTTTAAATTGATTGATTTTGATCAGATGAATTAGTGTACGCGAGCATTTTCCTTTGCTTCGCCCTTAACGGCTTCAACACCTTCGCCTACTTTTTCTTGAACAGCAGCAACACCTGAACCGATACCAGATTTCACTTTTTCAAATTGTTCTGAAGCAAATTCTCCTGTTGAAGAAGCCACGTCAGTTACTCGGTCTTGGAGGCTTACTGAATCTGCTTCATGCTGTTCTTTCGTTTTGATATCAACAACATTCACATTGACTTCAACAACTTCTAGATCAGTCATTTTTGTAACTTGTGATACGACAACATCTTTGATTTCTTTGTACAAAGCAGGGACATTCTTTTGGTATTCAACAACAATGTTCAAGTCAACTGCAACTTGCTCTTTCCCAACTTCAACATTGACACCATGAGTGACATTATCTGTATTGATAATTTTTTCTGTTAGATTAGAGAAGAATCCTCCATCCACATCCAAAAGTCCAGGTACTTTTTCAAGTGAAAGACCAATGATTTTTTGGATTACTTTATCTTCATAAGTGAGTTCCCCTTTAACATCTTGAGAAACAACAGCAACATCTTTTTTTTCTACATTTTTATCTACGTTTGACATACGAGACTCCTTTATTTATTTAAATATTTTTCCTTAACATAGTATCCTGCAAATGCTCCTAAGGCTCCACAAATTAGTACAAAGAGTGTTTTGAAAAAGCCAAAGGATAAGATAAAGCAAGCGAGAATGACACCTACTAAACCGGCAATAATTGGATACTGATATTTTTTAAACCATTCCATTTTTACTTCCTTACTTTACACGACTAACAGTCTTTTTGGTCGTTTTTGGAGGTTCAACTTCTTTTACTTTAACTTCAAGTTTTACCTCACGTTCAATACCAAAGAACTGCTTTAATCCATGAGTTATTTCATTCTGAATGACTAGACATCGATTTGAGATGTTGTCTGAAGGAAGAATTTTCCCTTCAACAGTAACGAAACATTTATTTTTGCGGCTATTTACATGGACCGTTGGTTCTTTCATCAACTGATGATCAATGACCAAACATCGAACAAAGCCTTCGATAGCTGAATTTTTTAGTTTTAATGTATCTTCTTGAGTTTCTAATTGAATCTCTAGATATTGTTTAGGATAAAAGAGTATCACTAACATTGAAATTAAAACTAAAACAGATAGGACAAGTGTCCCCCAAAAGACATATCTAGCAATCAGGAATTCAGCGTAGAGTTCTCTCCAACTGAATAAGTGGATTCCTAAATCACTGACCTGATGATAATCTATGAGAATAGGAAGGAAAATAGTCAAGATTAAGATACAGAAAATAAGTAACAATATTTTCTTTGATTTTGACATATTAAATCCTTTCAATTGAAAAGCTTTAAACCATAATTTTACCCGTCTATAGTATTAAAAATTATGGCTTATCACTTTAATTTCTTATTAGGTAATGCTTATTTTTTACCAAATAGAAATGAAACGACTGCAACAACAATCACTGCACCAACGATTGACGGAATAATAGCCATTCCAGCCAATGAAGGTCCCCAGCTTCCTAGAAGTGATTGCCCTACAGACGAACCGATAAGACCTGCAAAGATATTTGCAATCAATCCCATTGAACCACCTTTTTTAGTGATTGCACCTGCGATGAGACCAATAAGACCTCCTACAATAATGGACCACAACATAGTGTATCCTCCTTTTCTATTTCTAAATCAAAGAATCAATTTCTTTGATTACACTAATTATATAGTATTTCAACTTGGAAACATAATAGTTCGTCTTAAATTCCGTACTGTAAACATGTACTTTAGATACAAATAAATAAGAAAATCTTGATGCCACTGGGTTTCTAAGGGATTAGACTAGTCTTTTTATGACAAGCAAAAGTCGTTGTAAGAGGATAAATTCATTCCATGTGGTATAATTGCATGAAGATTGAAAGACAATCCTTTAGTTTATTATAAAGAGAGAAAAGCTATCCATGAGAGATTTATTATCGAAAAAAAGTCACAGACAATTAGAATTATTAGAATTACTTTTTGAAAACAAACGCTGGTTTCATATTTCGGAACTAGCAGAATTATTGCACTGTGCAGAACGTTCTGTAAAAGATGACTTGTCCCAGGTCAGGTCTTCCTTTCCTGACTTGATATTTCATTCCTCAACAAACGGCATCCGTATCATTAATACCGATGATAGTGATATTGAGATGGTCTATCATCATTTTTTTAAGCATTCAACCCACTTTTCAATTTTAGAATTTATCTTCTTTAATGAAGGATGTGATACTGATAGTATTTGCAAAGAGTTTTATATCAGTTCTTCCTCTCTTTACCGTATCATCCGTCACATTAATAAAATTATTAAGAAGCAATATCGTTTTGAAATTAGCCTCAATCCAGTTCAAATCACTGGAAATGAAATCGATATCCGTTACTTTTTTGCCCAGTATTTTTCAGAAAAATATTATTTCCTTGAATGGCCCTTTGAAGATTTTTCTCAAGAACCCTTGTCTCAATTATTGGAATTAGTCTATAAAGCAACTTCTTTCCCGATGAATTTATCAACTCATAGAATGTTAAAATTACTTCTGGTTACAAATTTATATCGCATAAAGTTTGGTCATTTCATGGAAGTTGAGAGAGACTCTTTTAACAATCAATTGTTGGAATCGTTTATGCAGGCAGAAGGCATCGAAGAGATTGTAGCGAGTTTTGATTCTGAATATCATATCTCTTTGAATAAAGAAGTGATCGGTCAACTATTTGTATCCTATTTTCAAAAAATGTTTTTCATAGATGAAGAAGTATTTCTGAACCATGCAAAAACAGACAGCTATGTAAAAAAATCGTATCAGTTATTGGGCGATCTAGTAGATCAGGTATCAAGAGAGTATAATCTCCAAGTAAACAATAGAGACAATCTGATTTGGCATCTGCATAATACGGCGCATCTGCATCGTCAGGAATTGTCTACAGAGTTTATCCTATTTGATCAAAAAGGTAATACAATCAAGAACTTTCAAAATATTTTCCCTCGCTTTGTTTCAGAGGTGAAGGAAGGGATTGAACGTTATCTAGAGACTTTGGATATGGATCGTAATTCAATGAAGGTCAATCATTTGTCTTATACTTTTATCACTCATAGCAAACACTTGGTGCTAAATCTTTTACAAAATCAACCTAAATTAAAGGTTTTGGTTATGAGTAATTTTGATCAGTATCATGCAAAATCAGTAGCAGAGACACTTTCTTACTATTGTAGTAACAATTTTGAACTGGAAGTTTGGAGTGAATTAGAGTTATCCCTTGATGCTCTAAAAGAATCACCTTACGACATCATTATTTCTAATTTTATTATTCCGCCGATTGAAAATAAGAGACTGATCTATTCCAATAATGTCAATACAGTCGCTCTCATCTCTTTGCTTAACGCAATGATGTTTATTCGACTAGACGAGTAACTAAGAATAACAAAACGCTATCTAGCGTTTTTTCTTATAAGAAAAGAATTCCATCTATATTAGACTCAGAATATCCTAAAAATCTTGTCATTTCTTAGTTCAGAACAAACAAAAAAGCCTTGGTTCCCAAAGCTTTTTAATGTTATAAACTCATTAAAATAACTCCCAGTTAGATTTGGAATATTTTTTATTCTGTGTCATATAAAAATAAATAAAATGAATGGCTATAGCTAGAGCTAAAATGGTTGTTATACTCACTACTATTATAGGATTAGAAGCAAAGATTAAAGAGAGAATAAAGGCAGCCAGATAGAGTGTCGCTTGGACACAGTAGTAACTTTTCGAATAGCGAAGATAGTGTTTGTTATAGGGCCCATTTACTAGGACAGCAGCTTGAAAGAGGCCAAATCCGATATAAGAGAAGCTGGTTGCAAAGAGACGATTAGCTTCAGGATTCTGAAGAAAACTCATCGATACAGTCATCATCATAAGTCCAATGAAAATAGGATAGTGACTGTAAATTAGAAATAGTCCCTTTTGATTAGATTTTTCATCAATAGCATGGTCGAATTGACCAAAATAAAACAAGAACAGAGAAATCATAATAATGAGATAAAGAACCGAATAAATCGAGAAATTCTCGATTGTAAAGAAGTTAGCTAGATTCGTAATCATCTCTCCAAACGTAATAATGACAAGAAGGGAGATGCGCTCGATTAAATGGGGGAGATTTACCTGGTAATGCTTATCTTTATTAAGCAAGATACTTGGCATAATAAAGATAAACAGAATACTAGCAAAGAAGATATAGACTCTAACGTAAATAGGAAGAAGAGCTGCTAGATAGACTCCTAAACTTCCTAGACCTGTTATCCATAGAAAATCTTTGATACTTTCCCGTTCAACATCATCGGTTGATTTTCTAAAAAATTCAACCAAATATTGAAAAAATAAGGTAAGGGTTAATGTACCAATAGCCCAACAGAGATAATGAAAATATTGTTGCCAATCAGGTCCAATCATATTGGCTATAAAGAGTAAAAGTCCCATTTTGATAAACATGATTACCATGTTAAATAAAGAGTTCTTTCCATAGCGATTGGTATAATCGGTTTGAATCATCCAGGAATCGATGAGAACCAAAATAGCAATGAAAAAATCAAGGAAAGAATTCCAAGTCAAAATACCGTTATGAAGATGGTCGATTAAAGTAGTTACTTTTGAAATTGCAAAAACAAAAACTAAGTCATAAAAAAGTTCTGAAAATTCTACACGTTTATGTTTAATAAGAGTTGTCATCTTAAGACCTTTCTATTTTAGAAGTACAATTTATTATAACAGAAAATGGTAATGAGAGAAAAGGAGATGCTTAAATAACTTTATGTGGCGCTAATGAACTGCGCCACAAAAGTTAGGTTTTTTCTGTCCAACTTTTGGGGTCAGTACAGAAGGGCCGCTTTTTCTATCGTTTTTAGTGCTAAGACTACACAAAAAAGCCTTGTAAATCAAGGCTTTTTCCTGTTGTTTAGATGCCCCCTGCAGGCTCTTTGAAAGAAACTTAGAAAAATCTAAAATGAAATTATTTCAAAATGGGGTAAAAGCAAAATTTCCCTCCCTACTTTCTCAATTATTCCTAATTTTAGTTCCAAAAAGCTTCAATTCATAATCTAATTATAATATGGGTAATGGGTACTATCTTATTACATTCAGATTTTTGTTCTCTTCAAAGAGTTATGTAGGCTTTATGGTTTTAAATAGGTAAAAAGTTGAATTATAGTGAGTATTGTGTCACAATAGGTAATATATAAATAATTAATGGAATGGATATAATTCTTTCCTACCTTTACAAGAAGGATTGGTTGCACCTTTTTTATCTAGCAATTATGGTTAGCTTTCAAGTTTAGCTAGTTTTTAAAAGCTCTGATTTCGACTCAATAAAACAAATTTCAGAAGTGCAAAAGACAAGATGGTGACATTGCTACAGTCAGTCGCCATGTCTTGCTGGCACAGGCTGTTTGTGCCGTCAGCTATTTACCAGTCAATTTGATCAAAGGGCTTAATTATTATTTTTGAAAGGTCTTTTATGGAAAAAATTCTTTCTTTAGGTCTGACAGGTAAGAAATTACTTGTTCAGGGTTTCTTGTTTGTTCTGCTAGGTCTTATCTTGATGGTCACGGGAACTTGGTTGCCAGTGACGGTTATTCGACTGGTTCTGTTTTTAGCTTGGATAGCAACGGTCTTAGATTTAGTATTACGTATTTTCAAAAAAAGTCAGTCAACGGACACCTTGGGAGTTGCACTGGTTAAATTGTTAGTGATGGGATATTTGCTAGGCTCGAATCTTGCTACTGATGTGCCAATTTATATTTTGGCTCTTGTGATTGGAATTTATCAGATTTTTCATGCTAGTATCAACCTTGTCACCTATGTTCTCTACCGCAAAAACAAAATTCGACCTCGTTTTCGTTTCTTACTAGATGGTCTCGTACTAGTTTTTCTTGGTGGGACTAGTCTTTTGTCCTCTACGGGAAATTCTGTCTTTCAACTCTTTGTTTTAGGGGCTTATTTTTGCCTTTATGGTGTGTCCAATATCCGTGACGGTTTCTTATTTGAAAAGGAAATTGGGAAAAACCATCTCAAACGTCGTGTCAGAATGAGCTTACCTATTGCCCTAGCCGCTCTCATCCCTGCAAGTACTTTAGCAAAAATCAATAAATTCATGCAGGAAAATGCTGATGAGGAAGAGGAAATCTATCTTGGAATTATGAAGTCTGGTAAGACAGCAGAGCTAGAAATTTTTGTTCATACAGCTGAGACCTCGCTGTTTTCAGCTATTGGTCATGTGGATATCTGCTATCAGGGCCGTGTTATTTCTTATGGCAACTATGACCCGTCATCTGAGACCTTATTTGGTATGGTAGGAGATGGTGTCTTATATTTCTGTGACCGCGATAAGTACATTGATCTATGTAAACGTGAGAGTAAAAAAACACTTTTTGCTTACGGAATAGATTTGACACCTGAAATGGAAAAAGCAGTTCAGAAAAAGTTGGCTGAATTGAAACAACTGACGATTCCTTGGGAGCCAAGTGCAGATAAAATTAAAATGGAAGATGGCAAGGAAGACTACATCTACGCTTATAAAATCAAACATGAGACGGAGGGTGAGCTTTATAAATTTAACAAATCTAAGTTTAAATCATACTTTGTCTTATCCACAAACTGTGTGCTCTTGGCAGATACCATAGTCGGTCAGGCTGGAACAGATATCCTCTCACCCAAAGGATTTATCGCACCAGGAACTTATCAAGCCTACCTTGACCGAGAGTTTGAAAAACCAAATAGTTTAGTCGTATCTAAACATGTTTATTAAGGAGAATTTATGAATTTAGTAAAAAAATACACCCCGTTAATACTTTTTATAGGGCTGGTTACTCTTGTAATTCTGAATGCATCAAGTTTTATATCAGGAGCAGTATCTCTCTTTGAAGTGACTTCCACCTTGATTTATGGTGCTGTTATTGCTTTTGTGCTCAATGTTCCCATGAAAAAAATTGAAGAATTCCTAGTTAAAATGAAGGTAAAGGCAGAGTTGCGTCGTCCGATTGCCATGGTACTTGTTTTCCTAGCTCTTATCTTAATCGTGATAGGTCTTTTGGTTTTGGTGCTACCAACCCTAGCTCAGACTATTAGTCAGCTGGGAACAGTCCTTTCAACAGTCCTGACTCAACTTGGGAAATTGCTAGACGGCTCGGAATTTGTAACCAAAGACATGTTGTCAACTATTGTATCAGGCATACAGGGACAGTCTAGTTCTATTAGCCAAGCCTTGATAGGTTTCTTATCGGGTCTGACTAGTAATATCGGCAATATTTTTTCAAGTTTGATGAATGCCTTTTTGATTATAGTCTTCACCTTTTCATTTTTATCCAGTAAGGAACATTTGGCAGCGATGACGAGCCGACTTCTGAAAGTCTTACTTTCAGAGAAGGTAGTGACAAAGTTGGCTTACATCGGACAAATAGGACTAGAAACTTATGATCAGTTTTTGATGAGTCAGCTAATTGAAGCAGTCATCATAGGAGTTATGGTAGCGGTTGGCTATAGCCTATTTGGACTACCCTATGGGGTAATGACAGGTATCTTTGCAGGAGTGCTGTCTTTCATTCCTTATGTTGGTCCTATGATTGCTTGTGTGCTAGGAGCGATTTTTATCTTTACAGTCAGTCCAAGTCAAGCTTTACTGTCTATCCTTCTTTATCAAATTATACAGCTGATTGAGGGAAACCTTATCTATCCCAAAGTTGTGGGTCAATCTATTGGCTTACCAGCCCTTTTCACGCTTGCGGCTGCTAGTATCGGAGGGAATCTTTTCGGACTACTTGGAATGATATTCTTTACCCCCGTATTTGCTGTTATCTATCGACTGGTTAAAGAATTTGTCGTCGCAAAGGAAAATCAGGTAGATTAAGAAAAACTAAATTTAATAAGATATACTGAGAAGAGAGTGAGAGATTCTCTTCTCTTTTATTTTTAAATACTTTGCTACAAAAAGCTATTGGACGTCAAAAAAAGCCTTGCAACCAAGGATTTTTCCTGTTGATTTAGATGCCCCTACAAGGCTCGAACCTGCGCCCCATAGCTTAAGAGTCTACTGCTCTACCGACTGATCTAAGAAGGCAAATAAAAAGCTGAGAATGTAACTTCCCAGCTTTTTTAATATGCCCAAAATGGCAGCTAGATTATTTACGAAAGGCATCAAGGATATAGGTGAAACCAACAATTAAAAATGCAAAGGCAACGACATAAACGACAAAGACACTTGTAGCTACTGGATTGAACAAAATCACTAGACCTAGTAAAAATGCAAGCAACGCTATCCACATGATATGGTTGCCAATAATAGGGAAAATCAATCCCAGACGATTGCCTTTAAAGAAAGCTATAATGGCTTCTACAATTAACCAAATTCCTAAAATAGTTGGAATGACAACTGGTAGCGTCACAAAGCCATAGGCAACGAGGTAAAGAGCCAAGAGAAGATTAACAATCCCTTGGAAAAGATGAGCTGGTGAGCGAAGCACTTTTGGTACAGAGAAATAGCCTAAAATAGCTGCTATAGAAGCAACCAGTAAACCAAATGCAATCCACCAGCTGTAAGCAACAAGATTAGCTACTGGGTCTGTAAATAGAAAGAGTGCTAAAAGGACAAAAACAACTCCTGCAAGGAATAGCAGTAAACGATTAGAAAATTTCATTTCAATACCCCCTATATAGTATAGTATAGTTTGATAATAAAAATATTATACACCTTTTTAGAGGAAATATCAATAAACAAAATGGAAAATTTGGAAGTTTCAGTCTGATTTATGAAAAGAAAATCAGTTTTTATTATTTTGAAAATAAAAAGAGAAGATAAAATTTGTCTTCTCTACATGAAAATATTGTATGGCATCAAAGCAAAAGTAACTGGCTTTACACTATTTGTAAAGATGTAATTTGATTCAAAAAGAAAAGATAGATTTAAAATGTGGGACAAATGATGGGTTAAATCAGTTATAGACAAGCAAAAAAGCCTTGTAAATCAAGGCTTTTCCTGTTGTATTTAGATGCCCCCTGCAGGGCTCGAACCTGCGACCCATAGATTAAGAGTCTACTGCTCTACCAACTGAGCTAAGAAGGCAAATAAAAAGCTGTATTGGTGCCGAAACTTCACGGTTTGTATTGAACCCGCGCAATTAAGCAGGTGGGCAACTCGCTCTAACTGAAGCTGTTTCCGTGTGAGACGGCCTACATGCTGTTAGAAGACTTTTGTTTCCCTAATAATACAAAAAATAGTCGGTCAACACTTAAGTGTGAAGTCGTACACCACAGCGTTTCTATATTTATATGATACCACTTTTTTAAAAAAATTCAAGAGGAAAAATTATTTTTTTTGAAAAGGATTTCACAAGTTTCTTAATTTATCAATGGTTTCCTTGCGTTGAGCTAAGGCCCGTTCGTACTTGCCAGTATCTTCTGGAGAGAAGTAGTGATGATCTCGAATTTTTTCTGGCAAGTAATCTTGTTTGACCCAGTGTCCAGGATAGCTATGGGGGTAGAGATAGTTTTGAGCGTTCCCCAGTTCCTTGCTTCCACTGTAGTGACCATCACGCAGATGTCGCGGAATGGGCAAATGACCTGATGATTTGAGGTCGGCAAGAGCCTTATCCATAGCCACATAGGCTGAGTTGGACTTGGGCGAAAGTGCCAAATCTATCACAACATTAGCAATGAGGATGCGAGCTTCGGGGAAACCAATCTTTTGAGCGGCATCTAGAGCAGTCACGGTATGGATCTGCGCCTCAGGATTGGCCAGACCAATATCTTCATAAGCGATCACAGTCAAGCGACGAGCTAGGCTAGGAAGGTCACCAGCTTCAATCAAGCGGGCTGCATAGTGGAGACTGGCATCCACATCTGATCCGCGGATGGATTTTTGCAGGGCTGAGAGAACATCGTAGTGCCCGTCTCCATCTTTATCCATAGTAATATAGCTTCGTTGGAGGCTATTTTCCATAATATCAAGCGTGATATGGCGGATACCATTGTCATTCTCAGGGGTAGAGAGAACAGCCAAATCTAGTGAATTAAAGGCAGAACGGAGGTCTCCATTGGTAGAGGTTGCGATGAAATCCAGCGCATCTCCATCTAGCTCAACTGGGAAGTCAAAACCACGCTCAGGGTCAGTTAGAGCGATTTGAATCGCCTCTTTGACGTCTTGATTGGACAAGGGTTCTAATTCAAAAATCTGAACACGGCTACGAATGGCAGGAGTGACAGAAAAGAAGGGATTTTCAGTCGTAGCGCCAATCATGACAACCAGACCACTTTCCAAGAGTGGCAGAAGAAAGTCTTGCTTTGTTTTATCCAGACGATGAATCTCGTCTAGTAACAGGACTAATCCTCCTGAGAATTTAGCTTCTTCAGCGATCTCTTGGAGACGTTTTTTGCTATCAACAGTGGCATTGAAGGTCCGAAAGGCATATTTGGTCGTTCCAGCGATGGCAGAGGCAATACTGGTTTTGCCGATTCCTGGAGGTCCGTAGAGAATCATGGAGGACAGACGATTGGCTTCCACCATACGACGGATAATTTTTCCAGGTCCGACCAGATGCTCCTGACCGATGACCTGGTCGATGGTTTTTGGGCGCATGCGAAGCGCGAGGTTGTCTGGCATAGCAGTCCTTTCTAACATGGATTTTCTGATGTATATGTGGTAAGATGGTAGTATCTATTTTAGCATAATTCCGAGTAATCGGGGCGATTTAAGAGTCGCATAGAAAGAGGACAAAATGGCAACATACGGATTTTTAGATGTTTTAGAGGAAGAATTGGACAAGAACTTTCCCTTTGACTTTGAGATTAGCTGGGACAAGCGCAATCATGCAGTTGAAGTGAGTTTTTTATTGGAAGCACAAAATGCTGCGGGAGTAGAGATGCTGGACGAGGACGGAGAGGTGTCATCAGACGACATTCTCTTTGAAGAAGCAGTCCTTTTCTACAATCCTGCTAAGTCAACCGTCAATGCAGACGATTATCTGACTGTCATCCCTTACTTACCAAAGAAAGGCTTCTCTCGTGAATTTTTAAACTATTTTTCACTATTCCTCAAAGATACTGCCGAGGTTGGGCTGGATGCGCTTATGGATTTTTTGGAAGACCCAGAAACAGAAGAATTTGTCATGGAATGGAACCAAGAAGTCTTTGAAGAAGGAAAAGTTGGCTTGGAAGAGGGAGAATTTTATCCTTATCCGAGGTATTAGAAACTAACGAGGAAGTATATGAAGAAAATAGGTTTGTCTTTTATCTCTGGTCTGTCCTTTGTTTTTTTGATGCTAGGATTTGCTTTTGGAACAATTGCCTTTAAAGAGTTAGATTTTTCGTTTGTCTTTGTTCCAGGCTACCTATTTACTTTTTTCAGCATCTATCTGATATTTATCCTTCATGAGCTGGGACATGCAGTCTGCGGTTACCTGACAGGCTATCGACTGGTGGCTTTTGGATTAGGGAATTTTCTTTTGACCAAAAAGTTAGGCAAGTTTTCTCTTAGCCGAACAGCCGTTCTGAAAAATGTTGGTGCTCAATATATTGGATTGAAAGAAGATGAAAGCGACCAAAGAATCATCCTGATGCTTGCAGGTGGCTTGATAGTTCATCTTAGTTTGATTTTATTAGCGATATTGTACGGATTTTTGACAAGAAGCTGGTATTTTGCGGCTACTTGGATTTGTCTTAATGTATCTTTTCTTCTCATCAATGCTAAGCCAGTTGGGATTACCGATGGAGCGAAAATCTGGGAATTGCTACACCACCCTGAAAATACCAAATACGCCTACTTGGTGTTGAGGCATTCTGCCCAGACCTTGCTAGCTCCTCAAGAATATGATTTGAAAGACTTTATCATGCCTGTTGCTGAAGATGCGAGAGGGAGTTTTGCAGAAAGTGTTCAGACTCTTCAGGGCTTGGTCTTCATATTGGATGATAATATAGAGCTCGCAAAGCAACAGTTTCAGTCTATGCTAGAGAAAACAGATAATCCAATGTCTAAAACGATTTCTCAATTATACCTTCTTCAAATAGCCTTGCTAGAAGGAGATTATGAGAAAGCAGAGGTGTATGCAAGTAATCGAGGAGTTAAATCCTTTTTGTCTCTAAAAATGGCAGACATGCAGATCATTCAAGCCTGGTATCAATTTAAGGCAAGGAAAGACATGGCTCAAACTCGCAAGGCTATAAAGATTGCTAGACAGAAAATGAATACTAGTCGCATGTTGCGAGATGAGAAACGTTATTATGAAAGTTGGTTAGCAGAGTTGGAGAAAGAATTAGCCGAAGGAGTCTGATATGGCAATAGAAATTTCTGATTTTACTGGTTGCAAAATTGCCCTCTTTTGTGGGGATAAGCTCTTAACCATCTTACGTGATGACAAATCAAACATTCCATACCCTAATACCTGGGAATTGCCAGGTGGCGGACGAGAGGGTGATGAAAATCCTTTTGAGTGCGCGGCGCGTGAAGTTTATGAAGAACTGGGGATTCATTTAACTGAGGATTGTCTGCTTTGGAGTAAGGTTTACCCAAGTATGCTTTTTGAGGGGAAGGAATCCGTCTTTTTGGTTGGCAAGTTAAGGCAGGAACAGTTTGATAGTATCGTCTTTGGTGATGAAGGACAGGGCTATAAACTGATGGGCATTGAGGAGTTTCTAAATTCTAAACATGCAGTACCTCAGTTGCAAGGAAGATTGAAGGATTATTTGGAGGAAGTAAAATGATTTTTGCAATTGCAACAACGACGTTAAACAAGGAAGTTAAACGCAAACTAAAAACTGGACAATATTCTAGAGAAGAAGCTACATTCATCTATATGGAATATTTAAAGTTAAAGAAGCAGAGAGAAAGTGGTACGAAAGTAGCTGGGATTTCTATGGCCCTTATCTGGGGGTTACTGTATGTTCTGTCTTTACAAGGTGAGAATACTCAACCACTTTCATTTTCAGTATATTTTTTATTTTTGTTACTGCTTGAAGGAATTGTTCTGTTTGTTTATTACCTTACGTTTGGTATTTTTAAACATCAGATTCATAGCGCAATGAAAGAACACTATACAGATGTGATTGAGGAATTTAAGGGTCAGTAAAACAGCGTGTGGAAGGGCGTAGGAAGCGAGTTGAGAGAGTGAATTTGGAGGTATTAGTATGATTCAGATTATCCGAGCAGGAGCAGAGGATTTAGAAACTATTATTGCTATTCAAAGAGCTAGCTTTAAGGCTGTCTATGAAAAATACCAAGATGAGTATGATCCCTATCTGGAGGACCGCGAACGAATCAAATGGAAACTAGTCGAGCGTCCTAATAGTTATTACTACTTTATAAAAGAAAAGGACGAAATTATCGGTTTTTTACGAATTCAGACCAATGAAGAGTTAACGAATGCTTGGTTGGGAACGGCAGCGATTTTGCCCCAGTATCAAGGAAAAGGATATGGATCTGAGGGACTGAGCTTGCTGGAAAAAGAATTTTCAACCATCACACAGTGGGATTTGTGTACGGTATTACAGGATGCGGGCATGGTCGCTTTTTATGAGAAAAATGGCTACTGCCAAACCCATATCGAACCTGAAAAAGAAGGTATGGATATGGTCTACATGAAAAAATTGATTGACAAATAGAAAGGATGGTTCGGTTACATTTCTAAACTGAACCCGCCCTAAACACGGTGCCAAAAAGATAAATTTCTCTTAGACACAAGCGTCTTCAGAGAGTTTCCTATTTTGGCTTTGTGTTTTACGGGCTTGGTATCTTAATTATGGAAACATGGCAAGAGTTAAAAGTTACAGTTAAGCGTGAGGGGGAGGAATTAGTTTCCAATCTCTTGATTGAGCTGGGGGCGCAAGGTGTTGCGATCGAGGACAGTATGGACTATGTGGGAAATGTGGATCGATTTGGTGAGATATTCCCTGAAGTCGAGCAGCAAGAAGAAATCGTGGTGACAGCCTACTATCCTGATACGGTTGATGTGGCAGTGGTTGAGGCGGATTTGCAGGCTCGTCTAGCAGAATTGACAGACTTTATGGATTTGGGTGAGGTCAAGACGGGGACGACTGCCTTGGCTGAGGAAGACTGGGCAGACAACTGGAAGAAATATTACGAGCCCGCCCGCATCACTCATGACTTGACCATTGTGCCGTCTTGGACGGACTATGAGGCGACTACGGGAGAAAAGATTATCAAGCTAGATCCTGGTATGGCCTTCGGGACAGGAACCCATCCGACGACCAAGATGAGTCTCTTTGCCTTGGAGCAGGTTCTTCGTGGTGGCGAAACAGTGATCGATGTGGGAACTGGTTCAGGGGTTCTCTCTATTGCCAGCTCGCTGCTTGGTGCTAAGGAAATCTTTGCCTATGACCTCGATGACGTGGCGGTTCGAGTCGCTCAGGAGAATATTGAGCTCAATCCAGGTATGGAAAACATCCATGTAGCGCCAGGCGATTTGCTTAAGGGTGTTGAGATTGAGGCAGACGTCATCGTGGCCAATATCTTGGCGGATATCCTCATTCATCTGACGGACGATGCTTATCGTTTGGTCAAGGACGAAGGCTACCTGATCATGAGTGGCATTATCAAGGACAAGTGGGACAAGGTGCGAGAGTCAGCTGAGTCATCTGGATTCTTCCTTGAAACCCACATGATTCAAGGAGAATGGAATGCCTGTGTCTTTAAGAAGACCAAGGATATTTCAGGTGTGATTGGAGGCTAGCATGCAGCAGTATTTTGTCAAGGGTAATGCTACCTCGCCAGTCACCATCGAGGACAAGGAAACCAGCAAGCACATGTTTCAGGTCATGCGCTTAAAAGAAGATGACCAGGTGACCCTAGTCTTTGATGATGGGATCAAGCGTTTGGCGCGCGTGCTAGATGTGGAGGCTCGTCAGTTGGAGCTAGTCAAAGAATTAGCTGACAATGTGGAACTGCCAGTCCAAGTGACCATTGCCTCTGGCTTTCCCAAGGGAGACAAGCTAGAGTTCATCACTCAAAAAGTAACCGAACTGGGTGCTAGTCAAATCTGGGCCTTTCCTGCAGACTGGTCCGTTGCTAAGTGGGACGGAAAGAAATTGGGCAAAAAGGTTGAAAAACTTGAAAAAATTGCCCTTGGAGCAGCCGAGCAAAGCAAGCGTAATTTGGTACCGAGTGTCAAACTTTTTGAGAAAAAAGCAGACTTTCTATCGCAACTGGATCAGTTCGACTCTATCGTAGTGGCTTACGAAGAATCAGCAAAAGAGGGAGAAGCCGCTGCGCTTCTGCAAGCAGTCACTGGTCTTGAAAAAGGAGCCAAATTACTCTTTATCTTTGGCCCAGAAGGCGGTCTATCACCTGCAGAAATCGAAAGTTTTGAAGCCAAAGGAGCCGTCTTGGCAGGCCTAGGACCTCGCATTCTAAGAGCAGAAACAGCCCCACTGTATGCTTTATCAGCCCTTAGTGTTTTAGTAGAATTAGAAAAATAAGAGGAAGAAAATGGAACAAAAACACCGTTCAGAATTTCCAGAAAAGGAACTTTGGGACTTAACAGCCCTATACCAAGACCGTGAGGATTTCTTGCGAGCAATCGAAAAGACTCGCGAAGATATCAACCAATTTAGCCGTGATTACAAGGGCAATCTTCACACTTTTGAGGATTTTGAGAAGGCCTTTGCGGAATTGGAACAAATTTACATCCAGATGAGCCATATCGGCAATTACGCCTTTATGCCTCAGACGACAGACTATAGCAATGAAGATTTTGCCAACATTGCCCAAGCTGGGATGGAATTTGAAACAGATGCCAGCGTAGCCTTGACTTTCTTTGACGATGCCTTGGTGGCAGCAGACGAGGAAGTCTTGGACCGTTTGGGTGAATTGCCACATTTGACGGCAGCCATTCGTCAGGCAAAAATCAAAAAAGCCCACTATCTAGGGGCAGATGTGGAGAAGGCCTTGACCAATCTCGGTGAAGTTTTCTACAGTCCACAGGACATTTATACTAAGATGAGAGCTGGGGATTTTGAAATGGATGACTTTGAAGCCCATGGCAAGACCTACAAAAACAGCTTTGTAACTTATGAGAATTTCTACCAAAACCACGAGGATGCGGAGGTGCGTGAAAAATCCTTCCGTTCTTTCTCAGAAGGACTCCGTAAGCACCAGAATACAGCTGCAGCAGCCTATCTAGCTCAAGTCAAGTCTGAAAAACTACTGGCAGATATGAAGGGCTACGACTCAGTTTTTGATTATCTTTTAGCTGAGCAGGAAGTAGACCGTGCCATGTTTGATCGTCAGATTGACCTCATTATGCAGGAATTTGCGCCAGTCGCTCAGAGATACCTCAAGCATGTTGCCAAGGTGAATGGTCTTGAAAAGATGACCTTTGCAGACTGGAAATTGGACTTGGACAGTGCCCTCAATCCTGAAGTGACTATTGATGACGCCTATGATTTGGTCATGAAGTCAGTAGAACCTTTGGGGCAAGAATATTGTCAGGAAATTGCTCGCTATCAAGAAGAACGTTGGGTGGACTTCGCTGCCAATAGTGGCAAGGATTCTGGGGGATATGCAACGGATCCATATCGTGTGCATCCTTATGTCCTTATGAGCTGGACAGGTCGTTTGAGTGATGTCTATACCTTGATTCATGAAATCGGGCATTCTGGTCAATTCATCTTTTCAGATAATCACCAAAGTTACTTCAACGCCCATATGTCGACTTACTACGTCGAAGCGCCATCAACCTTCAATGAATTGCTTTTAAGTGATTATTTGGAGCACCAGTCTGATGACCCTCGTCAGAAACGCTTCGCTCTTGCTCATCGTCTGACAGACACCTACTTCCATAACTTTATCACCCACCTCTTGGAAGCGGCCTTCCAACGCAAGGTTTATACATTGATTGAAGAGGGTGAAACCTTTGGAGCAAGTAAACTCAACAGCATCATGAAGGAAGTCTTGACGAACTTCTGGGGAGATGCCATTGAGATTGATGACGATGCAGCTCTGACTTGGATGCGCCAAGCTCACTATTACATGGGCTTGTATAGTTACACTTACTCAGCTGGACTTGTCATCTCGACAGCAGGTTATCTCCATCTGAAAAATTCTGAGAATGGAGCCGAAGACTGGCTCAATCTCCTCAAATCAGGTGGCAGCAAGACACCGCTTGAGTCAGCCATGATTATCGGAGCCGATATCTCAACAGACAAACCACTCCGTGATACCATCCAGTTCTTGTCAGACACAGTTGACCAGATTATCGCCTACAGTGCTGAGTTGGGGGAATAAGGGAATAGAGAGGTCATTCTAGAATGATGCTAATGGGACTTTTGCTTTATTTGTAGTGATTGTCAAGAAAAGTGTTTAGGGTCGTAATTGCAAAGCAGAATTAATAACGGAATCGGTATTACTAATCATCCTTTTTGTTTTCTATATGATTGAATTTAGTTCAGAAGTTGATGAGGAACTATATATTACAATTTATAATTAAGTTGTTTTATGTAATTATAGATGCAAGGTATAGATTTATAAACAATTTCTAAGAATATCGTAATTCTTTAAAAATATAGAAATATATGATAAAATATAAAATATAAACGCTTAAAAAGAAAGGTTAATTTTATGAAAAAGGAACAAGTGCTGATTGGTTTGGGAGTTGCAACTGCAATAGTAACTGCTTTTAATGGTCATGTCCAAGCAGATGAGGTTACAAATAAACAATCGAATAAAACTACTGTCAGTCAATCAGAGACCAAAAAGGATGTTGAAGTTTCAGAATCAGATGTAAAAAATGCAGAAGTCAAACTAAACAAAGCAATTGATGAAGAAAAGAATGCTCAGAAGATTGTTGATAAAACGCAACAAGAGTATGCATCTGCTGTAACTAATAAGAACAAAGCAGATGACGCTTTGAAACAAGCTCAAGAATTTGCTAAGCAAGCTACACCTGAGAAAATTAAAAATGCAGAAAAGGATCTTGCCGCAAAACAAGTAACTGTCAAGAAAGCCGAAGAAAATTTGGCTGGAGCAAAACAAGGTGAGAAACAAGCTCAGACAAGTGTCGAGAACCAACAAACAGTTGTTAATAAGGCAAAAACTCAGGTTGATCAAAGAGCAGCAGACGTAAAAAATGCACAAGACAAAGTAAGGGTAGCAGAGAATTCTTTTGATTGGAATACACTACGCGAGCTTCAACAAGCAACTGAGAAATTAGATGCGAAAGTGAAAGCGAACCAAGATAAAGTAAATTCTTTAACTAATTCAGTATCAAAAGCAGAGCAAGAAAGAAAAGCGCTTGTAGAAAGAGGAAATAAGACACGTTCTAATCTTGAAAAGAATGTAAAGTCGGCTGGATCTGAATTTTTAACAGAAAAAGTAGAACATCAATTAAAAGAAGATAAGGTAAGTGATGATAATTCTATGTCAACTACATTATCTCCTGAATATTCATCTTGGATAGGTAAAGATGGTAAAAGATATTATGTTGTTTCAAATGAAAATGTCGACTTTAACGGAGAAAAAACTGAAACAATAATAGTAAACTCTAAAGATGATGTTGATAAACCTCATGTTGTAGATTATAAAAAAGTTTCTAGATATATAAGAGAGTATCTAGTAGAATTACGTCGTATAAATGGTATAGATATCCCAGTGCCTGAGGTAACGGATAAAGCTTTGAAATGGGCAAAAGCCAGAACGGATGAAATGGCAAGAAATAATGAATTGAGTCATGATACTGTTTTGAAAACAAGTGAGTTTGAACTTAAGGGTGAAACAGAAAATGCTTCTCAGGGTTCATTACAAGAAAAATCAACTTTAGATGAAAAACAGATTGCTTATGATGAATTATTATCTTACTTCCATGATTATAATAATGCAAGTAGTTATGGTACTGATAATCCAAATGAGGTGAATAGATATAACTACGGACATAGAATACCTTTATTAGCTGCCTCAGGGACTGGGCTTGCTATGACGCAAACTAACGGTTATGGTATATTGACATTTGTATCTGATAATAATAGAGATGTTTATAATACCTTACCATCTGTAGTTAGCCCATCTGAAAGAAGTAGTTATACTTATAACGGTGAGACGTATTATAGTAATCCTTATAGCTCACATTTTTTAGCAAGAGCAGAAAATAAGGATGGAGATAAAAATCGCTCTGAATTTTATTTTAACGGTAAACGTGTAAAATTCTTACCGAAGACAACTTTCCGTTATGTTTGGAATGAAATCACACATCCTAAAAATCCAGCCTATACTAAAGCGAAAGAAGCTTTAGATAATTTTAATCGAAAACAAAGAAATGAAGAGACTGTGGCAAATGAAAAACTATCGTCTCTAAACAATAACCTTACCATTGCTAAAACGACTTTAGATAAAGATAAAAAAGAACTAGACAAATCTAAAAAACGTCTTGTGGATTTGACAAAACAAAATGAAGCTAAGCTAAACGTTTTGAAATCAGCACAAGCAGAATTGAGTAAACAACAAACTTTGCTGAGTGCTGCTAAAACTGAATTTTTGAAACAAGAATCTCAATTAAATCGATTGAAAGCAATCAAGAATAATAAATCTCATGCTAGTAAGAATGCGGAACAGTCATTAGCTAATGCTAAAAAGGATTTGACAAAGGCGCAACAAGATGTCATTATCCTCAAAAATGCTCCAAGAAAACTCGATGAAGCTAAAAAAAGTTTGATTATCGCTAAACAGAAGTTTGAGGAATCAAAAAAAGCACTTGAAAATGCAAATGCTAAATTAAAAAATGCAAAAGTTAAAAAGGAAACTGCTAAGAAAGAATACATCAAAGTATCTGAAGCCTATAAGTTAAAAGTAAGACTTGCTTCAAAAGGAAGTTGGATTCAATCATCTGGTCGTTGGTGGTATAGACATAACAATGGTTCCTATACATCTAATGGATGGGAGCTAATCAATGGGAAATGGTACCATTTTGATCGCTCGGGTTGGATGCAGACTGGATGGATTCAATCAGGTAATTCGTGGTATTATCTCAGTGGTTCAGGGGATATGCAAACAGGATGGGTCAAATCAAGTGGCTCATGGTACTATTTGAATAGCTCAGGCTCTATGCAAACAGGATGGTTCACTGTTTCAGGGAAATGGTATTATGCTTATAGTTCTGGCGCTTTAGCAGTCAATACAACTACACCTGATGGATATCATGTCAATTACAATGGGGAATGGATTAAATAGAGAGTTCTATGCTATTTAAAAAGATTAATACAAACTCTCATTTTATTCAGTATAGTATAACCATCAAATATAGAGATTTACAACTAATTGTAATACATTAAAAATATACAAATTTTGAAAACAATATTGCAATATGTATGAAATTTCCAATCAAATTTCTTGAAACCCTTTCCTCCTTCTGATAGACTAATACATAGTTTGAAAAAAGGAGACTTATCATGAAAAAATTTGTTGCTGAATTAATCGGTACTTTTATGCTTGTGTTCATCGGAACAGGAGCCGTTGTTTTTGGAAATGGTCTTAATGGCCTTGGACACCTTGGAATTGCTTTTGCCTTTGGTTTGGCAATCGTAGTCGCAGCTTTCTCAATCGGAACTGTTTCAGGTGCTCACTTGAACCCAGCTGTTTCGATCGCTATGTTTGTAAACAAACGTTTGTCATCTTCAGAGCTTGTGAACTACATCCTTGGACAAGTAGTTGGAGCTTTCCTTGCATCAGCTGCAGTATTCTTCCTCTTGTCTAACTCAGGCATGTCAACTGCTAGTCTTGGTGAAAATGCCTTGGCAAACGGTGTCACTGTCTTTGGTGGTTTCTTGTTTGAAGTCATCGCAACTTTCTTGTTTGTCTTGGTTATCATGACTGTAACATCAGCAAGCAAAGGAAATGGCGCGATTGCTGGTTTGGTAATCGGTTTGTCCTTGATGGCTATGATCCTTGTAGGATTGAACATCACTGGCCTTTCAGTAAACCCAGCTCGTAGTTTGGCTCCAGCTGTCTTGGTTGGTGGCGCAGCTCTTCAACAAGTTTGGATTTTCATCCTTGCTCCAATCGTTGGTGGTGTTCTTGCAGCCCTTGTTGCGAAAAACTGCCTTGGAACAGAAGAATAAGAAACGAAAAAAGAGTCCTGTTCTCAGTTTGAGGAACAGGGCTTTTTCTATGCAAACAAAAAGCACTCCCTTTTTGAATGGGAGTGTTTCGTGATTAGCTCAATTCAGCAACGATGGCTTTGATTTGTTCTGCTGTGTGAACACCT
The DNA here is from genome assembly GCF_053010225.1 of Streptococcus sp. Z556. NCBI lineage: Bacteria > Bacillati > Bacillota > Bacilli > Lactobacillales > Streptococcaceae > Streptococcus > Streptococcus sp. Z556. The sequence goes on along the minus strand of NZ_JBRKNU010000004.1, from coordinate 156,285 downwards.
GCAACCTGTTTTACCACTTGGCCATCTTTTTTGAAGAGAAGGGTTGGGATAGACATGATTCCAAAGGCACGAGCTGTGTTTGGATTTTCATCAACGTCCATTTTAACGATTTTCAAGACATCTTCTGAAAGTTCTTCAGACAATTTGTCCAAAATTGGACCTTGCATACGACATGGACCACACCAAGTTGCCCAGAAGTCTACCAAGACCAAACCGTCTTTTGTTTCTTGTTCAAATGTTGCATCTGTAATTGCTTTTGCCATTGTATTTCTCCTTTTTAGTTGTATTGGCTTAAATCTTGTTTCATGAGATAGAAGAAGACATCTCCATAAGTCCCATGGTAGTCCAAATCATGACCATTGTAGGTTAATTTTTGGACAGTGTAGTAATCCGCGACGCCGATGAGGCAGGCATGTTGAGAACGTTCAAAGTCTTGGTAAGACTCGAAAGTCATGGTTCTCTCTTGCTTGCTGGCGTCTAGATAGGTAATTTCGATCATATAAAACTCCTTTGTTGTTTGATCTTGACTTTATTGTACTCCTTGAAAAGAGGAATGTCAAGAAAAATGATTGCGCACGCAACTTTTTTAAAAAATCTGATTACGAAATGAAATCAAGACTCGTTTCCAGACTTTCTTCGACGGCCTTTTGCAGGTAAGCTAGGGTTGTTTGTCCCTCGTCAGTCAGGCAGATAAAACTAGCCCGTCTATCCTGATCACAACATCGGCGACTAAGCAAACCGCAGTTTTTCTCTTCTAGTCGGGCAACCATTCGAGAAACAGCGCTCGGACTAAGATGGAGTTTATCTGGTAGGTCAATCTGTCGTAAGGATTTTTCATCAGCTAGGTCCAGATAGTAGAGTAGGTAAAACTCTTTTAAGGTCAACCTTTGTTCAGTCTGCTGGGCGATGGTTTCTTCTAACATGGCTTCCATTTCCTTTTGACGGCGGTTGTAGTCAAACCACTTTTCCAAATAGGTCATTGCTTTCTCCTTTCTTTTCAAAGTAAAAATCACAAAGTCATTACTGACTGTCTCTACAACACAAGATGATTGCGCATGCAATGATTATACTACTTTTAACTAATTCTTGCAAGAGAGAAGAATTTCAATATTTCCTTGAAATTTTCTGAAAAAAGAGTAAACTGGTATGCAAGAAGTCTATTTCGTGGAGTTTAGGATGAAATTATATGTTCAATTAATGATTCTCTTTGTGATTTCTCTAATCGGAGAGGGAATTTCTAGTTTCTTTCATCTGCCCATCCCAGGCAGTATTATTGGTTTGATTATTCTCTTTTTAGCCTTACAGTTCAAGTGGCTAAGGACTAGGCATGTCAATATGGTCGGGAATTTCTTGCTGGCCAATATGACCATTCTCTTTTTGCCGCCAGCAGTGGGAATCATGGAGAAGTTTGATGTGATTGCTCCCTATCTCTTGCCTATCGTCTTGATTGTTTTTTTTGCGGCTGTCATCAACATTATCCTCATCGCCCTAGTGGTTCAGTTTATCAAGAGACGATTTGAGGGAGATTATGAGAAAGGAGATGCTAAATGAGCGAATTTGTTTCCAATCCTCTGTTTGGGATTGCATTATCTATCCTAGCTTATCTAGTAGGGATGTTGATTCACAGACGTTTTCCCCATCCTTTGACAACGCCCTTGCTTTTGTCAGCTGTTTTTATCATTATTTTTCTCAAGGTGACTGGTATTTCTTACCAAGACTACTATCAAGGTGGGGTTTATCTGAACAACTTGATAGTCCCATCGACCGTGGCTCTAGGGATTCCGCTTTACAAGAGTTTTCACCTGATGAAGCACCATGCTCGGAGTATTCTCTTTGGTAGTCTGTTAGCAGTAGTTGTCAATACTTGCTTTACTGCCATAGTAGCGAAAATATTTGGCATGGACTTCTTCCTAGCCATTTCTCTCTTTCCCAAGTCAGTGACAACCGCCATGGCAGTGGGGATCACAGAAAAATTGCAAGGTTTGACGACTGTGACCTTGGTCGTCGTAGTGGCGACTGGGATTTTGACCAGTGTTATCGGACCAACTCTTTTGAAGTGGTTGAAGATTGATGATCCAGTGGCTGTAGGCCTTTCCCTTGGAGGAACGGGACACGCTGTCGGCACGGGAACAGCCTTTCGATACGGCTCTGTAGCAGGAGCCATGGGTGGCTTGGCTATCGGTATTACTGGTATTCTTTATGTCTTTGTCAGCCCTTTTGTAGCCAGTTTGATATTGAGTTAAAGAAAAACCCAGCTTTTTAGCTGGGCATTTTTTATTGCAAGTTAACCTTGTTTTTTAAGATATAGTAGGTTCCGAGGTAATAGATCGTCGCTAGAACGAGATCGCGCAAGATTTCTGTACCAGCCATCACGTTAAAGTCATTGTCAACTCTTAAGAAGAAAGTGATATAACTAATAACGATTGAAATAACGATATAGGCTAGAATTCCCATAGCTGTTCGATACTCATTAAAGAGTTGTCCAATAGAGATGGAGAGGTAAATGGATAAAATCCATGCGATTGACCCGACAAATAGTGATAGGGCATACAGCCAGCCGTAGCTGAGGTAAGGGGAAATGAAGTTATAGAGGGCAGTGAAGTCTTTTTCTATTGGTGTTAAGAAAAAGATAATCAGTATACTCAAGATAAAGACGATATAGCTTAAGATGGACCAGACAAGACCACCTAAAAGTTTTGCGATGATGATTTGGTGCTCAGAGACAGGCAAGGTCAGGGTCAAGTACCCTTGGCGGTCATAAACACTGCCCTTGAATCTTCGGATGATTAAAAAGATTGTTGCAATCCAAAGAGTGACGCTGAGTCCCCCAAAGACTAAAATCAAAAAGAAAATGAGATAGCCTGTATTATCAGGGTTGTAACTAGTGCTAAGACTGCTAATAAAAATTCCAATCAAAACTGAAATTGCAAGTACAGCACCGTAGAGTGCAAGATACCATTTATTGATATTTTTAAATTCATAACGAACTAAATTCCAAAACATAATAATCTCCTTTATCTAAGCCTTGAACTCTTGACGGAAGAGCTGGTCAATGGATTCACCAGACTCGTAACGAATATCATCAACATTTCCTTGACGGACGACTTTTCCGTCTTTGAGGAAGATAATCTCATCCAAGATAGGTTCAATATCTGAAATCAAGTGGGTTGAAATCAGTACCGTAGAGGTTGGTGAGTAGTTGTTGATGATGGTATTGAGGATATAATCACGGGCAGCTGGATCCACTCCACCAATAGGTTCATCGAGGACATAAAGACGAGCTTCGCGGCTCATAACCAGGATGAGTTGAACTTTTTCCTTGTTCCCTTTTGATAGTTTCTTGAGGCGGTTGTTCTCATCAATGCCAAGATCAGCTAACAGGTGTTGGGCTCTTTCGAGATTAAAATCCTGATAGAAGGTTTTAAAATAGGTTAGAGCATCCTTGACCTTCATCTCTTCATTGAGATAAGTTGTGTCAGGAAGATAGGAGACGATCGCCTTGGTGGCTGGACTTGGATCCAATCCGTTAATGAGAACACGTCCTTTATCAGGCTGAAGAAGGCCATTGATCAGTTTGATTAAGGTCGTTTTTCCAGATCCATTTGGGCCGAGGAGACCAACAATTTTGCCAGCCGAAATCTCAAGTGAGATATTTTCAAGAGCAATAGTGCCTCCATAAGATTTTGATACATTCTCAAGTGCTAATAATGTCATAGTCTTAAACTCCTTTAATATAGTCGCTTAATACATTTGGCAACTCTTCTTTTTGGTAGCCAAATTGGAGCATGCAAGAGACGAAGTGTTGCAGTTGCTCCTCGGAAAGTTGTTTGCGGGACTGAACGATGAGGTCCAAATCCTCGGTGACAAAACGACCAGTTGTCCGCTTGCTGTATACAAATCCTTCACGTTCAAGGTCAGACAAGGCGCGCTGGATGGTATTGGGATTGACCCCAGCCTGGCTCGCCAGTTCTCTCACGGTTGGGAGCTGTTGGTTAGGTTCCAGTTCATGGGAAACAATCTGTAATTTGATTTTTTCCATAATCTGTAAATAAATCGGTTTTGTATTATCAAATGACCAGGACATCATAGTCTCCTTTCTTTGTCTTGCTTGTTCTAATCAAATAATACAATAAAACAAAAAACTTGTCAAGTAAAAATAAGAATTGTTTTGGGAATTGCTCAAAAAATGGTATAATGAAAAGAAAACGACAAGGAGAGAAATGCATGCGTTGTCCAAAATGTGGGGCTACCAAGTCGAGTGTTGTTGATAGTCGACAAGCCGAAGAAGGAAATACCATCCGTCGAAGACGTGAGTGCGATGAGTGTCAGCATCGTTTTACAACCTATGAACGAGTAGAAGAAAGAACGCTAGTTGTCGTAAAAAAAGACGGTACGCGAGAGCAGTTTTCGAGAGATAAAATCTTTAATGGGATTATCCGCTCAGCCCAGAAACGCCCTGTTTCAAGTGATGAAATCGGCATGGTGGTCAATCGTATCGAGCAAAAACTCCGTAGTCGCAGTGAGAATGAGATCCAAAGTGAATACATTGGTTCTTTAGTCATGGAAGAATTGGCAGAGCTGGATGAGATTACCTATGTTCGTTTTGCCAGTGTTTACCGTAGCTTTAAGGATGTGAGTGAGTTGGAGAGTCTGCTCCAGCAAATTACCCAGTCCTCTAAGAAGAAAAAGGAAAAATAGATGAAACCAAATGACCGTTTTTCTTTTCTAAAGAATAATCGGGTGTCGCAAGATACCTCTTCTCTGGTGCAGTGCTACCTCCCGATTATCGGTCAGGAGGCACTGAGCCTCTATCTATATGCCATTACCTTTTGGGATGGAGGGCAAAAGGAGCATCTCTTTTCCCATATCCTCAACCACTTAAACTTTGGCATGCCGACCTTACTCCAATCCCTTAAAGTCTTATCTGCTTTGGATTTGTTGACCCTTTATCAGAAGGGAGAAACCTATGAATTGCAGCTTCATTCTCCCCTACCTATTCAGGATTTTTTAAGTCATTCTGTCTATAGCAGACTGTTGGAGAAAAAGATAGGGGATACAGCTGTTTCTGCTATGAAGCAGGCTCCAAGTGAGGGAGAAGTACTCTCTGTTTCTTTGAGTCAAGTATTTCCAAATCTGACCGAAGAAGTGACTCCAAGCGAGTCTAAAAGCAAGATGAAAAATGATTTTGATTTGGAACATTTTCAGCGCCTGATGGCTCGAGATGGTTTGCGTTTTGAAAACGAGCAGGCGGATGTTTTGGAATTGTTTGCCATCGCAGATGAAAAAAAGTGGACCTGGTTTGAAACCTATCAATTAGCCAAGGCGACAGCGGTGGCTCAGGTTATTTCAGTCAAACGCATGCGTGAAAAGATAGCACAAAAACCAGCATCTTCTGACTTTAGCCTCAAAGAAATGGCCATTATCAGGGAAGCAAAGAGTAAAACTCCCCGAGATTTTTTGCAAGTCCTCAAACAAGAGCGCAAAGGGTACATCACCCAGAGTGAAAGGGAGCTCCTTCACCAGATAGAGTCTTTAGGCTTGTTGGACGAAGTCATCAATATCGTCTTACTTCTAACCTTTAACAAGGTTGATTCGGCAAATGTCAATGAAAAATATGCCATGAAGGTCGCAAATGACTATGCTTACCAAAAAATTCGAACAGCAGAAGAAGCTGTGCTTCGGATTCGAGAGCGTCAGCAAAAAGGCCAGGAAGACCAAAAATCAAAAACTAGCTCAACTAAGACAAATGTTCCTAAGTGGAGTAATCCAGAATACAAGAATCAAACCAGTGAGGAAACTCGTCTGGAACTAGAACGTAAAAAACAAGAAATGTTAGCCCGATTAGAAGAAGGAGGAGACTAGATGGAAAGTGTTGGTGATGTAATCAAACGTCAGACAAGTCGTTTTCAGTATCAGGACTTGGTCCAGCAGATCATGAAGGACCCCGATGTAGCGGCTTTTATCCAGAAAGAATCCCTCAGCCAAGAGGAGTTAAATCGTAGCATTTCCAAGTTCAACCAATATATCACAGAACGGGACAAGTTTCTTCGTGGGGATGCTGACTATATAGCGCGTGGCTACAAGCCTATCTTGGTCATGAATCACGGCTATGCAGATGTATCTTATGAAGAAACACCAGAACTAATCGCGGCTGAAAAAGAGGCGGCCATCAAGAATCGTCTCAAGTTGATTAATCTACCAGCAAGTCTTAAGAAAGCGAAATTGGCTCAGATTGACCTGGATGATCTAGGACGTTTGCCGATTTTTGAGAGACTCTATGCCTTTGTTGACCTTTATCCAAGTATCCGAAAAGGCCTCTATCTTTACGGAGATTTTGGTGTCGGTAAGAGTTTCATGATGGCGGCCCTAGCCCATGACCTATCTGAAAAACGTGGTGCTTCAACAACCATTCTCCACTATCCAAGTTTTGTCATTGATGTGAAAAATGCCATCGGTGAAGGATCTGTGAAGACTTTGGTGGATGAGATCAAGTTAGCAGAAGTCTTGGTCTTGGATGATATTGGTGCAGAACAGTCCACCCCTTGGGTGCGTGATGAGATTCTCCAAGTTATTCTCCAGTATCGTATGCAGGAAGATTTGCCGACCTTCTTTACTTCCAACTTTAATTTTCAAGATTTGGAAAAACATTTTGCCAAAGGAAAGAATGGAAATGATGAGACTTGGGAAGCTAGACGGGTCATGGAAAGGATTCGTTATTTGGCTGAGGAAACGAGACTAGAAGGAGAAAATCGTCGATGACAGAAACCATTAAACTGATGAAAGCCCATACTTCAGTTCGTCGCTTTAAGGAGCAAGAAATTCCTCAAGCGGACTTGGACGAGATTTTGACTGCTGGACAAATGGCGTCATCTTGGAAAAATTTCCAATCCTACTCTGTGATTCTTGTACGCAGCCAAGAGAAGAAAGATGCCTTATATGAACTGGTTCCTCAGGAAGCCATTCGCCAGTCAGCTGCTTTCCTGCTTTTTGTTGGTGATTTGAACCGAGCTGAAAAGGGAGCAAGCCTTCATACGGACACTTTCCAACCCCAAGGAGTGGAAGGTCTCCTCATCACATCTGTGGATGCTGCTCTTGCTGGGCAAAATACCTTGCTTGCGGCTGAGAGTCTGGGATATGGTGGTGTGATTATCGGTTTGGTTCGTTACAAGTCGGAAGAAGTGGCAGAGCTTTTTAACTTGCCTGACTATACCACCCCGTTTTTGGGATTGCCCTTGGCTTGCCAGATCAACAACACGATGTCAAACCAAGACTGCCTTTGAAGCAAGTGGTATTTGAAGAAGAATACCAAGAACAGCCAGTTGAAGCGATTTTGGACTATGACCAAGTACAGGCAGACTATGCTGGTGCGCGTGCGACGACCTCTTGGAGTCAGCGTTTGGCAGAGCAGTTTGGCCAAGCCGAACCTAGTTCAACTCGGAAGAATCTAGAACAGAAAAAGTTATTTTAGAAAGTGAGAAAACATGGCCTTACCAACTGTTGCCATTGTAGGGCGTCCCAATGTTGGGAAATCGACCCTCTTTAACCGAATCGCTGGTGAGCGAATCTCAATCGTAGAAGATGTCGAGGGTGTGACACGTGACCGTATCTATGCAACGGGTGAGTGGCTCAACCGTTCTTTCAGTATGATTGATACTGGAGGGATTGACGACGTCGATGCTCCCTTCATGGAGCAAATCAAACATCAGGCAGAAATTGCCATGGAAGAAGCAGATGTCATCGTCTTTGTCGTTTCTGGTAAAGAAGGGATTACAGATGCGGACGAGTACGTAGCTCGCAAACTCTATAAAACCCATAAGCCTGTTATCCTAGCAGTTAACAAGGTTGACAATCCTGAGATGCGAAATGATATCTTTGATTTCTATGCACTAGGCTTAGGTGAACCGTTGCCAATTTCATCTGTCCACGGTATTGGTACGGGTGATGTACTGGATGCCATCGTGGAAAATCTACCACATGAAGTTGAAGAAGAAAATCCAGATGTCATTAAATTTAGCTTGATTGGCCGTCCTAACGTTGGAAAATCCAGTTTGATCAACGCCATTTTGGGAGAAGATCGCGTGATTGCCAGTCCAGTAGCTGGAACAACGCGTGATGCCATTGATACCCATTTTACAGATGCAGATGGACAAGAATTTACCATGATTGATACAGCTGGTATGCGTAAGTCTGGTAAAGTCTATGAAAATACAGAAAAATACTCTGTCATGCGTGCCATGCGTGCTATTGACCGTTCCGATGTGGTCTTGATGGTTCTCAATGCCGAAGAAGGTATTCGTGAGTACGACAAGCGTATCGCAGGTTTCGCCCATGAAGCGGGTAAAGGAATGATCATTGTGGTCAACAAGTGGGATACTCTTGAGAAAGACAACCACACCATGAAGAACTGGGAAGAAGATATCCGTGAGCAGTTCCAATATCTACCTTATGCACCGATTGTCTTTGTTTCAGCTCTGACTAAGCAACGTCTCCACAAACTGCCAGAGATGATCAAGCAAATCAGCGAAAGTCAAAACACGCGTATCCCATCAGCTGTCTTGAACGATGTCATCATGGATGCCATTGCTATCAATCCAACACCGACAGATAAAGGAAAACGCCTGAAAATCTTCTACGCGACTCAAGTGGCAACCAAGCCACCAACCTTTGTCATCTTTGTCAACGAAGAAGAACTCATGCACTTCTCTTACCTGCGTTTCTTGGAAAATCAAATCCGCAAGGCCTTTGTCTTTGAAGGAACCCCGATTCATTTGATTGCAAGAAAACGCAAGTAACCTTTGCTTGTTTTTCTACAAAAACAAACTAAAAGAAGACTTCATAGTCTTCTTTTTTCTATCTAAGAGGGGAGAAAAGAACCTGCCAAATTGGAGGAGAATCTGTCATCAAAATTCAATCATTTTCCTGGTTTTTGTAACCTATTTGTAATGAAATTGCACTTTTTTTGTAAAAATCAAAATGCTATAATTCCTTAAATCAATTTTCCTTTATCAGGGAGGTTATTATGAAAAGAAGCAGATTATTTAAACATAGTTTGTTGGTTCGCTTGCTTGGACTGCTGATGGTCTTTCTCTTCTTGTCAGCATTCACAGCACCTGAAAAACCTGAGTACGGGATCTATGACCCAGATCACTATCTGACTGACGCGACAATTAGTCAGATTCGGGAATTGAATAATGTCAATAGTAAAAAAGCAGAAAAATTCCAAATGGGCGTTTACGTTGTGAAAAGCCTAAATGGAGAAACAATCGAAACAGTTGCCAATGAAACAGCTAGAGCTTGGAAGATTGGCTATTCGGGAGATAATCACGGTGTCTTGATCGTGGTAGCAGTTCAAGATAGAAAATCACGGATTGAAACCAGTAATAATGTTGCCAGTAAGATCACAGACTATCAGACTCACAGGTTCTTGACAACAGCACGCCCCTACTTTCAAAATGGTGACTATAACAAGGGTGTTCTCTCGATAGTAAACAATCTCAACTACATGTTTTATAGTGGATCGAGTACGACTGCTTCAAGTTCTAAAAGTAGTTACGACTATACCACCAACTCTAGTCGATTAAGAGAAATTGAAAAGTATACCGCTGAGAGTCGATCTTCAAAACGGAACCGAAAAAGCAGTTCGAGCGACGGAGTTATCGGATTTGGAGTTCTCATTTACTTCATTGTGATGATCATCGGATTTATATCTGGAGGTCGTGGTGGCGGTTCACATGGCGATGATTCTGGCGGTGGCTGGTGGGGTGGCGACTCATCAGATTCAGGTTCTTCTTGGTCTGACTCTGGCTCTGATTCATCTGGAGGCTGGGACGGCGGTGGTTTTGATGGCGGCGGTTCGTCTGATAGCTGGTAACTCATCACAGATAGATAGGAATAGGATGAGGCTACTCTAAAGTTGGCACAACTGACTCTTTAATCAAGAGTAAGATACTAAACCTTTGGGAAATTGATTTAAAATCTGAGTCCTATCTCAGAAAAGTTGATAAAAGAAAGTGTTAAGGTTTTGATATGAAACAAAATAAAGTAATTCTCTCAATAGTGGCGATTTTCTTTGGACTACTAGTTCTGGGAAGTTGTTCCGCAGTGACGACCTATAATGGTCTGGTTGGTGAACAGACTAAAGTGGAGCAGGCTCAGGCCGATGTCTCGACAGCCCTCCAACGTCGATCAGATTTGATTGGTAACTTGGTCGAGTCCGTTAAAGGACAGATGAATCATGAAACAGAAGTCTTTACCAAGATTGCGGATGCTAGAGCTAAAATCGGTAGTAGCTCAGTAACATCAGAAGAAAACCAAAAGGCTCAGGGAGAATTGAGCTCAGCTCTTTCTCGCTTGATTTCCTTGACGGAGAATTATCCAGAACTCAAGAGCAATCAAAATGTTGAGCAACTAATGGTCGAACTTTCAGGAAGTGAAAATCGTATCTTTGTAGCACGTAAGGATTATAACAAGGTCGCAGCCGAGTACAATCAAAAACTGAGAAGTTTTCCAACCGTGCTCTTTGCGAATATGATGAACTTTAAAGAAGCGGAAACCTTTAAAGAAACAGAAGAAGCCAAGACAGTTCCTAAGGTTGATTTTGGAACTTCTTCATCAAGCCAATAAAGTGAATCAGTTTATGAATAAAGTGATTTCTATAGCATGACTAGTAATTTCAAACTCAAACCTGGAAAGCCTTTTCCAGGTTTTTTTGGTATAATAAAATAAAATGAAATCTTGGAGAAAGCTATGCTAGAAAGACTTCTGCAACTATTAATTTTGTCACCTTACTTTTATTTTTTTCATTGGATTGAGAAGGCGGATAAAGATAGTAAATATTTCGTGTTTTTCTATTACTTTTACTGGATATATCTCCCTTTGTGGGCTTTGTTCAGTATCGCTTTTACAATTTTTTCTTTGTTAATTTTCAATTTTGTCTTGAAAAATCCCATGGATCTAACAATGTGGGGGATATGGATTCTTTTAGTCTTTTTGTCTCTTGTGAATGACTGGAAAGTCTATGTCTGCCTGAAGAGAATGTTCAAGCTGAGACAGATCAATAACAGAGGCTCATCACAGAATAGCTAATTTTTAGAGGAGGTTTAAGATGTCAAAGGTAAGGCAATTTATGTATAGCTATTACAAAATCTATATTCTTACGCTTTGCATCCTCTGGTTGCTCGTATTTTTTCTTCCTTGGAGTTGGCAAATAGGAGGAGTTTCGGTATATTATTTCGTTATGAAAAAACTCTTCGTGGTCTTTGGTGTTTTATCCATTCTATACTCCATACTGATTAAAAAAATCAGTCTCTTTATCTTTGGAGTGCTATTTTGCATGGCCTTCTGGATCAATCTCTTTTTGTACTTTGGCTTATTGCCAGCATTTTTGGGAAATTAAACATTAAAAATTGGTGGACTAGACGAGCTTCTAGTCCTTTTTACTTTCTTGACAAAATAGTTTGAGAAGTGAAAATGATTTTGTTGACGAGCTATCTATATGATATAATAAGTTCCGTAAACAGAAGATTAAGGAATTTAAAAATGGCGAAAAAAGTAAAGGATTATTATGACTTGGCTTATGCTAGGGATTTGAGTCGACGGTTGCAAGAAGCGTCCCCTGCCTTTGATGGACAAAAATTCAGCTTGTTGCTAGAAAAAGACTTGGAAGAGTTGGAGTTTAGCCAACGTCAAGAACTCTTGGCTAAAAGTATCAAAGAATGTCTCCCCCTATCTTATCAGGACTCTCTCAAGGTTTTTGAGAAAATTTTAGGTCCTGAGCTAGAGGGTGGTTTAGGCATGTTTTCAGAAGGGTATTGGCTTTGGCCAATCGGTAAATATGTAGAGCTATATGGAGACAAGGAATTTGAATTGAGCGCGGCTTTTAGTAAGGAACTCACCAAGCGGTTTACCGGAGAATTTTCCATGAGGCCCATACTGGCTCGCTATCCTAAGGCTACAATGGCCTTGCTGATAGAATGGAGTCAGGATGAAAATTTGCGCGTTCGTAGACTTGCTAGCGAGTGCATGCGTATCCGTCTACCTTGGGCTAAGAGACAAACCGTGGTATTGGATTATTTTGAGGATTTCACCACGATTCTGACCAATCTAAAGGATGATGGAGACAAGTCCATTCAAAAAAGCGTAGCCAATAATTTAAATGATTTATACAAGGAAGACCCTGATAAGTTTGAAAGGATTCTTCAAACTTGGCAAAAGGAAGATTTGAGTCCAAGTTGTGCCTGGGTCATCAAGCATGCCTCACGAACAAAAAACAAAAAAATAGCAACAGAAGATTGATGCAAAAAAAAGCTGAATTTTGACTGGTCTTTTCCGTTGTAAATTAAGGATTCTTTCTTGAAAAATAATAGTAAATATGCTAAAATGAAAAGAACATTCTAAAATATTCAGAATTAAAAGTAAGGAAAATCATGGCTAATATTTTAAAAACGATTATTGAAAATGATAAAGGAGAACTTCGCCGTCTAGAAAAGATGGCAGATAAGGTTCTTAATTATGAGAGCCAAATGGCTGCGATGTCAGACGAAGAGCTAAAAGCAAAAACTGACGAATTTAAAGAACGTTACAACAAGGGTGAATCACTTGATTCATTGCTATATGAGGCTTTTGCGGTAGTACGTGAAGCGGCAAAACGTGTCCTCGGGCTTTTCCCTTATAAGGTTCAGGTCATGGGTGGGATTGTTCTTCACCATGGTGACGTTCCAGAGATGCGTACGGGTGAAGGGAAGACCTTGACAGCGACCATGCCAGTGTACCTCAATGCCCTTGCAGGTAAAGGGGTTCACGTAGTTACAGTCAATGAATACCTAACAGAACGTGACGCGACTGAGATGGGTGAGCTCTACTCATGGCTCGGTTTGTCAGTAGGGATCAACTTGGCAGCTAAATCTCCAATGGAGAAAAAAGAGGCTTACCTTTGCGATATTACCTACTCAACCAACTCAGAGATTGGTTTCGACTACCTTCGTGACAACATGGTCGTTCGTGCAGAAAACATGGTACAACGTCCACTCAACTATGCCTTGGTCGATGAGGTTGACTCAATTTTGATCGACGAAGCTCGTACACCATTGATCGTTTCAGGTGCCAACGCAGTTGAAACAAGCCAACTCTACCATATGGCGGATCACTTCGTGAAATCCTTGGACAAGGACGACTATATCATTGACGTTCAGTCTAAGACAATCGGTTTGTCAGACTCTGGTATTGACAAGGCAGAAAGCTACTTCAAACTAGAAAATCTCTACGATATCGAAAACGTTGCTCTTACTCACTTTGTTGACAATGCCCTTCGTGCCAACTATATCATGATCCTTGATATCGACTATGTGGTTAGCGAAGAGCAGGAAATCTTGATTGTCGACCAATTTACAGGTCGTACCATGGAAGGTCGCCGTTACTCTGATGGCTTGCACCAAGCCATCGAAGCCAAAGAAGGTGTGTCAATCCAAGACGAGACCAAGACTTCAGCTTCTATTACCTACCAAAACCTCTTCCGTATGTATAAGAAATTGGCTGGGATGACAGGTACTGGTAAAACAGAAGAAGAAGAATTCCGCGAAATTTACAACATTCGTGTTATCCCAATCCCTACTAACCGTCCAATCCAACGTATTGACCACTCAGACCTTCTCTATGCAAGTATCGATGCTAAATTCAAGGCTGTTATTGAGGATGTGAAGGCGCGTTACCAAAAAGGTCAACCAGTCTTGGTTGGTACTGTTGCCGTTGAAACCAGTGATTATATTTCTAAGAAATTGGTAGCAGCAGGCGTTCCTCACGAAGTCTTGAATGCGAAAAACCACTATAGAGAAGCTCAAATTATCATGAACGCTGGTCAACGTGGTGCGGTTACTATTGCAACCAACATGGCCGGTCGTGGTACCGACATTAAGCTTGGTGAAGGGGTTCGCGAACTTGGTGGACTGTGTGTCATCGGTACAGAGCGCCACGAAAGTCGCCGTATTGATAATCAGCTTCGTGGGCGTTCAGGACGTCAAGGAGACCCAGGTGAGTCACAATTCTACTTGTCTCTTGAAGATGATTTGATGAAACGTTTTGGTTCAGAACGTTTGAAAGGTGTCTTTGAACGCCTCAATATGTCTGACGAAGCCATCGAATCTCGCATGTTAACGCGTCAAGTTGAAGCAGCTCAAAAACGTGTCGAAGGAAATAACTACGACACTCGTAAACAAGTCCTTCAATACGATGACGTTATGCGAGAACAACGTGAGATTATCTATGCGCAACGTTATGATGTCATTACTGCAGATCGTGACTTGGCACCTGAAATCCATGCTATGATCCGTCGTACCATTGGCCGTATCGTGGATGCACATGCTCGTTCTAAACAAGATGAAAAACTCGAAGCAATCTTGAACTTTGCGAAGTACAACTTGCTTCCAGAAGATTCCATTTCACTTTCAGACCTAGAAGGTTTGTCAGACCAAGCTATCAAAGATGAACTATACCAACGTGCTTTGAAAGTTTACGATAGTCAAGTTGCGAAATTGCGTGATGAAGAATCAGTTAAGGAATTCCAAAAAGTCTTGATTCTACGTGTTGTAGACAACAAGTGGACTGACCATATCGATGCCCTTGATCAGTTGCGAAATGCTGTTGGCCTTCGTGGTTATGCACAAAACAACCCTGTTGTAGAATATCAAGCAGAAGGTTTCCGCATGTTTAACGACATGATTGGTTCAATCGAATTCGATGTGACCCGCTTGATGATGAAAGCACAAATCCATGAACAAGAACGTCCGCAAGTTGAACACAATATCAGTACAACTGCGACTCGTAATATCGCAGCGCAGCAGGCAAATCTTCCAGAAGATTTGGACTTGAGCCAAATCGGACGAAACGACCAATGTCCATGTGGATCTGGTAAGAAATTCAAGAACTGTCATGGTAAGAGACAATAATATGAGATAAGATACAGGCGGATACCTGGTGAAAATCATTTTTTACTTGGTGTCCGTTTGCTTTATAAGGAGATGAATCATGGTATTTAAAGCTAAAAGTCCTAAAATTAATATTGAAGAAGTTCGTGCCTTGTCAAAACTAGATGATTTGGCTTATGAGAAAAAATACCAACGTGATCAAGAACTAGAAGCCATCATCCGTGGAGAAGACCAGCGTATTCTTTTGGTGATTGGACCATGTTCATCTGATAATGAGGAGGCAGTCCTCGAGTATGCCAAGCGCTTATCTGCCTTGCAAGAAGAAGTCAAAGATCGTATCTTTATGGTCATGCGAGTCTATACAGCCAAACCTCGTACCAATGGAGATGGCTATAAGGGCTTGATTCACCAGCCAAACGCGACAGAAGCCCCTAGTTTGATCAATGGAATCAAGGCTGTTCGCCAACTGCACTATCGTGTGATTACCGAGACGGGTATGACAACTGCTGATGAGATGCTCTACCCAGAAAACCTTCCTTTGGTGGATGATTTGATTTCTTATATGGCTGTTGGGGCTCGTTCAGTTGAGGATCAACAGCACCGTTTTGTAGCGAGCGGAGCAGATTTCTCAACAGGGTTTAAAAATCCAACATCTGGAAATCTCAATGTTATGTTTAACGGGATTTATGCAGCGCAAAATAAACAGAGTTTCCTCTTTCTCAGTAAAGAGGTGGAAACAACCGGGAATCCATTGTCTCATGCCATTCTTCGCGGTGCCTTGAATGAATACGGGAAAAATATTCCCAACTACTACTATGACAATTTGATGGATACCATTGCCCAGTATGAAAAGATGGGCTTGGAAAATCCCTTTATCATCATTGATACCAATCATGATAATTCAGGCAAGCAGTACATGGATCAAATCCGTATCGTTCGCCAGACCTTGATCAACCGTGACTGGAATGAGAAGATCAAAAAATACGTTCGTGGTTTTATGATTGAGTCCTATCTGGAAGATGGACGTCAAAATGAGCCAGAAGTTTTTGGCAAGTCTATCACGGACCCTTGTCTAGGCTGGGACAATACGGAAGCACTTGTTCGCGAAATCTACCAAACGCTAGGAGAATAAGATGGCATTTATCGAAAAAGGTCAAGAAATAGATATTGAAGCAATCAAGGCTGCAACTCAGCTGTCACCTGAAGTCTTGCGTTATAAGGAAGCACGAGATCGAGAGTTGGCAGCCATCATCTCGGGTGAGGATGACCGAATTCTTTTGGTGATGGGACCTTGCTCTTCTGACAATGAAGAGGCTGTTTTGGAATATGCCCGCCGTTTAGCTGACTTGCAGAAAAAAGTTGCGGATAAAATCTTTATCGTCATGCGAGTCTATACAGCTAAACCTCGTACCAATGGAGATGGCTATAAGGGTTTGATTCATCAGCCAAATGCTAGCGAGGCTCCTAGTCTCATCAATGGTTTGCAAGCTGTTCGTCAGCTGCACTACCGTGTGATTACCGAAACGGGCTTGACGACAGCTGATGAGATGCTTTATCCGTCAAATCTCATTTTGGTCGATGATCTGGTCAGCTACCATGCTGTAGGAGCTCGTTCAGTAGAAGACCAGGAACATCGCTTTGTAGCCTCTGGGATTGATGCTCCAGTTGGGATGAAAAATCCGACATCAGGCAACCTCGGGGTTATGTTTAATGCTATCTATGCAGCTCAAAACAAGCAGACCTTCCTTTACCATGGTCAAGAAGTGGAGACTTCAGGAAATCCCTTGGCCCACGTGATCCTTCGTGGCGCCATGAATGAATATGGCAAAAATGAACCCAACTTCTACTATGAGACCCTCTTAAACGCTATCAACCGTTATGAGACTATGGGACTTGAAAATCCCTTTATCATCATCGATACCAATCATGACAATTCTGGCAAGCAGTATATGGAACAAATCCGCATTGTTCGCCAAGCCTTGCTGAATCGTGATTGGAATGAAAAGATTAAAAAGACGGTTCGAGGCTTTATGATTGAATCTTACCTAGCAGATGGTCGCCAAAACCAACCAGAGGTCTTTGGTTGCTCTATTACTGACCCTTGTCTAGGTTGGGAAAATACAGTGGCCTTGGTAGACGAAATTTATACTACCTTAACAAAATAAGTGAAAGGGATGGAGTTGGGGGAATCTCAACTCCTTTTGATGAAAATGATAGTTGGACATGGAATTGACATCGAAGAATTGGCTTCGATAGAACGCGCAGTTACACGGCATACAGGATTTGCCGAGCGGGTGCTAACCACTAAGGAAATGGAGCGATTTACCAGTCTCAAAGGCCGCAGACAAATTGAATATTTGGCAGGTCGTTGGTCGGCTAAGGAAGCCTTTGCTAAGGCTCTGGGAACGGGTATTGGCAAACTGACCTTTCAGGATTTGGAAGTCTTGAACAACGAAAAAGGGGCTCCCTATTTTAGTCAGGCACCATTTTCAGGAAAGATTTGGCTATCGATCAGCCACACAGAGCAGTTTGTGACAGCCAGTGTCATTTTGGAGGAAAATCATGAAAGCTAGTCCACATAGACCGACCAAGGCTCTGATTCGTCTGGGAGCCATTCGAAAAAATATCCAACAGATGGGGGCTCATATCCCTGAAGGAACGCTCAAGTGGGCAGTGGTCAAGGCCAATGCCTATGGACATGGTGCTGTAGCTATTGCGACAGCTATCCAAGACGATGTCGACGGCTTTTGCGTTTCCAATATTGATGAAGCTATTGAACTTCGTCAGGCTGGAGTTAGCAAGAAAATCCTTATCTTAGGAGTTTCTGAAATAGAAGCTATTGGTCTAGCTAAAGAATACGACATCACTTTGACGGTGGCTGGACTGGAGTGGATTCAAGCACTCTTAGCTACTGGTGCTAACCTAGCTGGCTTATCGGCTCACCTCAAGATTGACTCAGGAATGGGACGAATTGGTTTTCGAGAAGCTAGTGAAGCTGAAGAGGCTCAAGACTTGCTCAAGCAAGAGGGTGCTCGTGTTGAGGGGATCTTTACCCATTTTGCGACGGCAGATGAAGCATCAGATACCTACTTTAATACCCAGTTGGAACGATTTAAGACTATTCTGTCAAGCATGAAGGAAGTGCCAGAGCTGATCCATGCCAGCAATTCTGCCACGACTCTTTGGCATGCAGAGACTATTTTCAATGCAGTGCGTATGGGAGACGCCATGTATGGCCTGAATCCCAGCGGAGAGGTTTTGGACCTGCCTTACGACCTGACACCAGCCTTGACCTTGCAATCTGCCCTTGTTCATGTCAAAACAGTTCCATCTGGAGCTTGCATGGGCTATGGAGCAACTTATCAGGCGGATAGTGAGCAAGTCATTGCGACGGTACCAATCGGCTATGCGGATGGCTGGACACGAGATATGCAGAATTTCTCCGTCTTGGTAGATGGACAAGCTTGTCCAATTGTTGGGCGGGTTTCGATGGACCAAATCACCATTCGATTGCCTAAGGTTTACCCGCTAGGGACCAAGGTAACCTTGATTGGCTCCGACGGAGATAAGGAAATCACAGCAACTCAGGTAGCGGCCTACCGTGGAACCATTAACTATGAGGTGGTTTGTCTTCTCAGCGATCGCATTCCACGAGAATATTATTAAAACAAAGAAAGGAGGGGGAGCATGAATCTACATCAACCCTTGCATGTCTTGCCTGGTGTGGGACCAAAGTCGGCAGAGAAATATGCCAAACTAGGAATTGAAAACTTGCAAGACCTCTTGCTCTACTTTCCTTTCCGTTATGAAGATTTCAAGACCAAGCAAGTATTGGAACTAGAAGACGGGGAGAAGGCAGTCCTATCTGGTCAAGTCGTGACTCCTGCCAGTGTCCAGTATTATGGTTTTAAGCGTAATCGTCTACGCTTTAGTCTCAAGCAGGGAGAAGTCGTTTTTGCGGTGAACTTCTTTAACCAGCCTTATCTAGCAGATAAGATAGAATTGGGAGCAACGCTTGCCGTTTTTGGCAAATGGGATCGTGCTAAGGCCAGTCTGACTGGGATGAAGGTTCTTGCTCAGGTTGAAGATGACCTCCAGCCTGTCTATCGTCTGGCTCAAGGAATCAGTCAGGCCAGTCTAGTTAAGGTCATCAAAACGGCTTTTGATCAGGGGTTGGACTTCTTGATAGAGGAAAATCTTCCCCAGTCTTTACTTGATAAATACAAACTCATGTCCCGTTGTCAGGCAGTTCGTGCTATGCATTTTCCTAAGGATTTGGCAGAATACAAGCAGGCCCTTCGTCGCATCAAGTTTGAGGAACTTTTTTACTTTCAAATGCAGTTACAGACGCTCAAGTCTGAAAATAGAGTTCAGGGAAGCGGTCTGGTTCTGAATTGGTCTCAGGAAAAGGTGACAGCTGCTAAAGAAAATCTGCCTTTTGCTCTAACCCCAGCTCAGGAAAAGAGTTTGCAGGAAATTTTGGCCGACATGAAGTCCGACCACCACATGAATCGACTCTTACAAGGAGATGTAGGGAGCGGAAAGACGGTGGTTGCTGGCCTGGCCATGTTTGCGGCGGTGACGGCTGGCTACCAGGCGGCCCTCATGGTGCCAACAGAAATCCTTGCGGAGCAACACTTTGAAAGTCTACAGAGTCTCTTTCCAGACTTGAAACTCGCTCTCTTGACAGGCTCCTTGAAAGCTGCAGAAAAAAGAGAGGCCTTGGAGACCATTGCTAAGGGTAAGGCTGATTTGGTCATCGGGACACATGCACTGATTCAAGAGGGAGTGGATTATGCTCGGCTAGGCTTGATTATCATTGATGAACAGCATCGCTTTGGTGTGGGGCAAAGGCGGATTTTACGTGAAAAAGGGGACAATCCAGACGTCCTCATGATGACGGCGACTCCCATTCCACGGACGCTTGCCATCACAGCCTTTGGCGATATGGATGTTTCCATTATTGACCAGATGCCAGCGGGTCGGAAACCTATTGTGACACGTTGGATCAAACATGAGCAGCTACCTCAGGTACTGACTTGGTTAGAGAGAGAAATTCAAAAAGGTTCCCAAGCTTACGTCATCTCTCCCTTGATTGAAGAATCTGAAGCTTTGGATCTGAAAAATGCCATTGCCTTATCTGAGGAGTTGACGGCTCATTTTGCAGGGAAGGCCGAAGTGGCTCTTTTACATGGTAAGATGAAGAGTGATGAAAAAGACCAAATCATGCAGGATTTCAAAGAGCGAAAAACAGATATTCTAGTATCTACAACTGTTATCGAGGTTGGGGTCAATGTTCCCAATGCGACCGTCATGATTATCATGGATGCCGATCGCTTTGGTCTCAGCCAACTTCACCAGCTCAGAGGTCGTGTGGGTCGGGGGGATAAGCAGTCCTATGCGGTTCTCGTTGCCAATCCCAAGACCGAGTCAGGGAAAGACCG
The DNA here is from genome assembly GCF_053010225.1 of Streptococcus sp. Z556. Classification (NCBI taxonomy): domain Bacteria; kingdom Bacillati; phylum Bacillota; class Bacilli; order Lactobacillales; family Streptococcaceae; genus Streptococcus; species Streptococcus sp. Z556. Next base: position 135,923 of record NZ_JBRKNU010000004.1, on the reverse strand, counting down.
CATGCGCATCATGACAGAAACCACCAATGGATTTGTCCTTGCTGAGGAAGATTTGAAAATGCGCGGATCAGGTGAGATTTTTGGAACCAGACAGTCAGGACTTCCAGAGTTTCAAGTGGCGGATATTATCGAAGATTTTCCGATTTTAGAAGAAGCCAGAAAGGTTGCCAGCTACATTAGTTCGATAAAAGATTGGAAAGAGGATCCAGAATGGCGCATGATTGCTCTTCATCTAGAAAAGAGAGAACATCTGGATTAAGCCTTTTCTAAGAAATCTATAAGCTAGCTTTTAGGTTTGGGTCTTATACTAGAGTCATCAAAAAGAAACGAGGACTCTTATATGACGATTAAAGTGACCTACCAAAAGAAATTCCAAACCGTCAAACAAGAGAAAGGAGCTAGTACCTATTGATACACAGAGAGCGGAAACGCTCTTTTTATTTTTATAATATGGTCGGCTATAAATCAAACTTAGTCGAGTGATAAAAAGATATTAGTCTCCAAGCCTATTTACTCTTTGACTGAAGCTTGATATAATGACCCCATCTGAGTAAAGAGGAGTGAAAAGAATGTTAGAAACAAGAACGATTGCTATCCAAGATAGGTATGGAGAACGATTTCAGCATTGTTGGGGATGTGGTCCCAAGAATGATTTAGGCTTACATTTAAAAACCTATCCAAGTATAGATGGAAAGAGTTGTATTAGTCGGATAAAGCTTGAAAATGCTTATACTGGTGGAGTTCCATCAAATGTCTTTGGAGGAATGATAGCGACTATTTTTGATTGCCATGGCACGGCCTCAGCAGCTTGGTTTGCCCATCATCAAAAAGGGTTGGAACTGACTGAATCAACTGTGATAGGACGTTTTATTACTGCTCGCTTGGAGATTGATTACCTTAGTCCTAGTCCAATTGAAGATGAAATTGTGGTCACTTCTACATTGGAGGAATTAGGGGAAAGAAAAGCAATTATTGCTATGGAGATGACAGTGGCTACTAAAGTCCGTGCCAAAGCCAAAATGGTAGCAGTTGCTGTGAAGGATCATATGTAAAACGGAAGATTAGAAGTTTAAGATTTTTAAAACTACTTTCAGACGATCAGTTTGAGGGAGGAGAATCTAAAATCACTTTCTGTTTACCATTCTTTCTTGCATTGCTTTTCTAGATATGCTACAGTTATGATAGCGATTACAAATTAAAAGGAGCATGCTATGAAAAATCCAGCTTTGCTAGAAGAAATAAAGACTTATAAAGGAAGGGATGAGGTTCCAGAAGACTTTGATGCTTTTTGGGATGAAGAGGTCAAAAAAGTTTCAGTCCTTCCTGCCTACCAGTTGGAGGAAAGAGATTTCCATATTCCTCAAGTCAAGTGTTATGAACTGACCTTTGAAGGAACTAATGAAGGCAAGGTCTATGCACGAATCGTCCTTCCAAAGACTGAGGAGAAGGTTCCGCTAATCTTCCATTTCCATGGGTACATGGGCCGTGGTTGGGATTGGGCTGACATGCTAGCCTATACTGTGGCTGGTTACGGTGTTGTTTCTATGGATGTCCGAGGCCAGTCAGGTTATTCGCAAGATGGCTTGCGCTCTCCTTTGGGAAATACCGTTAAGGGACATATCATCCGTGGTGCTGTTGAAGGTCGAGACCAGCTCTTTTATAAGGATGTCTATCTGGATATTTACCAGTTGATCGAAATTGTTGCTAGTCTGCCACAGGTAGATGAGGAAAGACTTTCTAGCTATGGTGCCTCACAAGGCGGTGCTTTAGCCCTGGTTGCAGCAGCGCTCAATCCTCGGATTCAGCGAACAGTTGCCATCTATCCTTTCTTGTCAGACTTTAGACGAGTGCTTGAGATTGGCAATACCAGTGAAGCCTATGATGAACTCTTCCGTTATTTTAAGTTCCACGATCCCTTCCATGAAACAGAGGAGGAAATCATGGTAACCCTTGCCTATATCGATGTGAAAAATCTTGCCCATCGTATTAAAGGTGAGGTCAAGATGATTACGGGCTTGGATGACGATGTTTGCTATCCCATTACCCAGTTTGCGATATACAACCGTTTAACTTGCGACAAATCCTATCGTATCATGCCCGAGTATGCTCACGAAGCCATGAATGTTTTTGTCAATGACCAAGTTTATAACTGGCTCTGTGGCAGCGAGATTCCTTTTAAGTACGTAAGATAATGAATGAGAGAGCCCCCAGAGCTCTCTTTTTATGTCCAAAACCTGAAAGTACTTTTAGAAAATTCAAAATATTAAAATATTCTTAAAAGTAAAATCTATTCTGTGGGAACACAGATATAAATATAAGACTTTGTTGTATAATAAAGGAAAAGTCAAGTAAGAAAGGAGAAGGAATTCTACTGTTTAAAACAGATGACAGTAGGGAGATGGAGGTAAGAATGAGAGAGCTCATTCATTTGTATTGCTTTTTTATTGTATAGTCATAAGGACTAAAAATTTTAGACAAAAAAGAAAGCGCTTTATTTTTATGAAAAATGGAAGGACGAACATGAATTACAAATCTTTACATCGGAAACAGCGATACGGAATTCGAAAATTTGCTGTTGGAGCAGCATCAGTAGTGATTGGTACAGTAGTATTTGGAGTAAATCCAGTCTTAGCTCAAGAGCAAGCCAATGCAGCAGGCGCTAGTACAGAAACAGTCGAATCTGGTCAAGGGCAAGGATTATCAGAGTTACCAAAAGAAGTGTCCTCGGGAGATCTTGCTCATTTGGATAAAGATTTGGCTGGTAAATTGGCAGCAGCTCAGGACAACGGAGTTGAAGTGGACCAAGATAAGCTTAAATCACAACCAACAGAAGAGACTGAAGTCCCTGCGAATAAAACTGAAGACCCATCTGCAGAAGAAACAGAAGATGAAGGGGCAATTCCAAGAGATTATTATGCAAGAGAGCTCGAAAATGCAAATCCTGTCCTTGAAAAAGAAGATGTGGTAACGGATTCTACAAATGGGCAGAGAGTTGACCTTTCTGGAGAATTAGAAAAATTAAAGACACTCCAGAATGCTACAGTTCACATGGAGTTTAAGCCAGCCGCAAACGCCCCATCATTTTACAACTTATTTTCTTTATCAAGTGATAAAAAAGAAAATGAGTATTTTACGATGGCTGTTCTTAATAACACTGCCTTGATTGAAGGACGTGATGCGAACGGAAATCAGTTTTATGACAAATATACCGATGCTCCTCTGAAGATTAAACCAGGTCAATGGAACTCTGTGACCTTTACAGTTGAAAGACCAAGTGCAGAGCATCCAAATGGTAAGGTTAGACTCTACGTAAATGGTGTGCTTTCTCGCACTAGTTTGAAATCTGGTCGATTCATCAAGGATATGCCAAATGTCAACCAAGCTCAAATTGGAGCAACTAAACGTGGAAACAAGACATTTTGGGCTTCAAATTTGCAAGTTCGTAATCTTACCGTTTATGATCGCACCTTGACACCAGAAGAAGTTAAAAAACGTAGCCAACTATTTGAGCGTTCTGAATTGGAGAGAAAGCTTCCTGAGGGTGCTAAAGTTACAGAAAAATATGATGTTTTTGAAGGTGGATCTAATCGCCAACCAAATAAAGATGGTATCAATAGTTATCGTATTCCAGCCCTTCTCAAAACAGACAAGGGAACTCTGATTGCTGGAACAGATGAGAGACGCTTGCACCATTCTGACTGGGGCGATATCGGAATGGTTATCCGTCGTAGTGATGACAATGGTAAGACATGGGGAGATAGAATCGTGGTTTCTAATCCTCGTGACAACGAAAATGCCAAGGATCCAAATGCACCATCTCCAGTGAATATCGATATGGCTCTGGTACAAGATCCAGAAACCAAGAGAATCTTTGCCATTTACGATATGTTCTTAGAAGGGAAAGCTGTTTTTGCTTTGCCAGGTCAAGCACCCAAAGCCTACGAGCAAATCGGAGATAAGGTTTATCAAATTTTGTATAAACAAGGGGAAACAGGACAGTACACTATTCGTGAAAATGGTGATGTTTATGATCCTCAAAATCAGAAGACAGACTACCGTGTTGTTGTAAATCCTAAGAAAGCTGCTTATAGTGACAAGGGAGACCTATACAAGGGTGATGAATTAGTTGGCAATATTTACTTTGCTTATAGTGAAAAGAATATCTTTAGAGTAGCAAATACTAGCTATCTATGGATGTCATACAGTGATGATGATGGTAAAACTTGGTCTGCGCCTCAAGATATTACACACGGAATTCGCAAGGAATGGATGCATTTCTTAGGAACAGGGCCTGGTACAGGAATTGCCTTGCGTACAGGCCCTCATAAAGGACGTCTTGTGATTCCAGTTTATACAACCAATAATGTATCACATCTAAGAGGTTCTCAGTCTTCACGTGTTATCTATTCGGATGATCATGGTAAAACATGGCATGCAGGAGCTGCAGTCAATGACAATCGTCCTGTCGGAAATCAAACTATCCACTCTTCCAATATGGATAATGCTGGTGCTCAAAACACAGAATCTACGGTTGTTCAATTGAATAACGGAGACCTCAAACTCTTTATGCGTGGATTGACAGGAGATCTTCAAGTTGCCACAAGTAAAGATGGTGGTGCAACGTGGGAGAAGGAAGTCAAACGCTATCCTCAAGTTAAAGATGTTTATGTTCAAATGTCTGCTATTCATACCATGCATGAAGGTAAGGAGTATATTGTACTCAGCAATGCAGGGGGACCTGGACGTTACAATGGTTTGGTGCATTTGGCTCGTGTAGAAGAGAATGGTGAGTTGACATGGCTCAAACACAACCCTATCCAAAGTGGTAAGTTTGCTTATAACTCCCTCCAAGACCTTGGAAAGGGAGAATATGGTTTGCTTTACGAACATGCGGATAGCAACCAAAATGAATATACCTTATCTTATAAGAAATTTAACTGGGATTTCTTGAGCAAGGATATGATCGTTGCAAAAGAAGCTAGAGTGAAGCAAGCTATCGAAATGGGACAAGGAATTGTTGCCATGGAGTTTGATTCGGAAGTATTGGTGAATGAAGCGCCAACTCTGAAATTGGCAAATGGCAAAACTGCTAACTTTGTTACCCAATATGATAGTAAAACTCTCTTGTTCTCAATTGATAAAGAGGATATTGGTCAGAAAATCACAGAGATCATTGATGGCCGTATTGAAAGCATCCATAATCTTGCCGTAACTGTAGCAGGCTCAAAAATTACCAACGGTGTTAATGCAGCTGAGCCAGCAGTTGAAGAAGTTCCGGAGTTCGCAGGTGGTGTCAATGCTGAGGAAGCAGCGGTTCATGAAGTTCCGGAGTATACAGGTCCAATGGCAACAGTGGGTGAAGAAGCAACTCCAACAGTAGATCAGCCTGAATTCACAGGAGGTGTCAATGCTGAGGAAGGAGCGGTTCATGAAGTTCCGGAGTATACAGGTCCAATGGCAACAGTAGGAGAAGAACCCGCTCCAACAGTAGAAAAAACCGAATTCACTGGTGGTGTCAATGCTGAGGAAGCCCCAGTGGCAGAGATGCCAGAGTACATCGGTCCATTAGCAACAGTAGGAGAAGAAGCAGCGCCAACGGTTGAAAAGCCTGAATTTACAGGTGGGGTCAACGCTGTTGAAGCGGCAGTCCATGAACTGCCAGAGTTTAAAGGTGGTGTCAATGCGGTCCTAGCAGCCTCAAACGAGCTTCCTGAATATAGAGGAGGCGCTAACTTTGTCTTAGCAGCTTCAAATGACCTACCAGAGTACGTAGGTGGCGTCAATGGCGCTGAGGCGGCAGTCCATGAACTGCCAGAGTATAAGGGAGAAACCAAACCAGTCTTAGCAGCTGCAAATGACAAACTATCTCTAGGACAAGATGTTACCTATCAAGCTCCAGCAGTTAAACAAACGGATCTACCAAATACTGGAAGCAAGGAAACAAGCTCACTGATTTCCCTTGGTATTGCAGGCGTTCTTTTATCCTTGTTTGCATTTGGCAAGAAGAGAAAAGAATAATTAGCAAAAGCTATTTGAATAAGTCTCAGAAGAGATAGCAGGTTTTCAGCCTGCTATCTTTCTTTATTACATTCAGCTTGATTCAAAATCATAAGAAGTCTGAAACTACTTTCAGAATAGTCTGTTCTATAAAATAGTTTTGAAACTGAAATCTATTCTACCACAAGCTATTGAAAGCGCTTAACAAATGATATATAATAAGCCCATAAGAACAAGAAAGGGAGGAAAGAGGATGCCACAGATCAGCAAAGAAGCCTTGATTGAACAAATCAAAGATGGAATCATTGTCTCTTGCCAGGCACTTCCTCACGAACCGCTTTATACAGAAGCGGGAGGGGTTATCCCCTTGCTAGTCAAAGCGGCTGAGCAAGGTGGAGCAGTCGGTATCCGAGCAAACAGTGTTCGTGATATCAAGGAGATCAAGGAGGTTACGAAACTCCCGATTATCGGGATCATCAAACGTGACTATCCGCCACAGGAGCCATTCATTACAGCGACTATGAAAGAAGTTGATGAGTTGGCTGAACTAGACATTGAGGTTATTGCTCTGGATTGTACCAAACGTGAACGTTACGACGGTTTGGAAATTCAGGACTTCATCCGACAAGTCAAAGAAAAGTATCCACATCAACTCTTAATGGCTGATACTAGCACTTTTGAAGAAGGGCTAGCAGCAGTCGAAGCAGGGATTGATTTTGTGGGAACAACCCTATCAGGTTACACCTCTTATAGTCCAAAAGTAGATGGTCCAGACTTTGAACTAATCAAAAAACTGTGTGAAGCAGGAGTGGATGTCATCGCTGAAGGGAAAATTCATACACCAGAACAAGCCAAACAAATCCTTGAATATGGGGTGCGAGGCATCGTTGTTGGTGGAGCTATTACTAGACCAAAAGAGATTACGGAACGCTTTGTTGCCGGTCTTAAATAACATAATCTCAAAACAGAGGAGAGTGGTCGATGCGTCGGACAAAATGAAAACGTATACAAATATAAACTTGCTCATTATCCAATATGGATACGCTTATAAATTAGGAGAATACAGATGAAATTTAGAAAACTAGCTTGTACAGTACTTGCGGGTGCTGCGATTCTTGGCCTTGCTGCTTGTGGTAACTCTGGTGGAAGTAAAGATTCTGCAAATTCTGGTAGCGATAGCGGAAAAACAGAAATCACTTGGTGGGCATTCCCAGTCTTCACACAAGAAAAAACTGGTGACGGTGTTGGAACTTATGAAAAATCAATCATCGAAGCTTTTGAAAAAGCAAATCCAGATGTAAAAGTGAAATTGGAAACCATCGACTTCAAGTCAGGTCCAGAAAAAATCACAACAGCTATCGAAGCGGGAACAGCGCCAGACGTACTCTTTGACGCACCAGGACGTATCATCCAATACGGTAAAAATGGTAAATTGGCTGAGTTGAACGACCTCTTCACAGACGAATTCGTCAAAGATGTGAACAACGAAAACATCGTACGAGCAAGTAAGGCTGGAGACAAAGCTTACATGTATCCAATCAGTTCAGCACCATTCTATATGGCAATGAACAAGAAAATGTTGGAAGATGCTGGAGTTGCAAACCTTGTAAAAGAAGGTTGGACAACTGATGACTTTGAAAAAGTTTTGAAAGCCCTTAAAGATAAAGGCTACACTCCAGGTTCATTGTTCAGTGCTGGTCAAGGGGGAGACCAAGGAACACGTGCCTTCATTGCAAACCTTTATGGCGGTTCTGTAACAGACAAAGATGTAACTAAATATACAACTGACGATCCTAAATTCGTCAAAGGTCTTGAAAAAGCTGCTAGCTGGATCAAAGACGGCTTGTTGAACAATGGTTCACAATTTGACGGTGGAGCAGACATCCAAAACTTTGCTAACGGTCAAACTTCATACACAATCCTTTGGGCTCCAGCTCAAAACGGTATCCAAGCGAAACTCTTGGAAGCAAGTAAAGTAGAAGTGGTAGAAGTACCATTCCCATCAGACTCAGGTAAACCATCTCTTGAATACCTTGTAAACGGATTTGCAGTATTTAACAACAAAGACGATAAGAAAATCGCAGCTGCTAAGAAATTCGTTCAATTCATCGCTGATGACAAAGAATGGGGTCCTAAAGACGTTGTTCGTACAGGTGCCTTTCCAGTTCGTACTTCATTTGGAAAACTTTATGAAGACAAACGTATGGAAACAATCAGTGGCTGGACTAAATACTACTCACCATACTACAACACTATCGATGGATTTGCAGAAATGAGAACACTTTGGTTCCCAATGTTGCAATCTGTATCTAATGGTGACGAAAAACCAGCGGATGCTTTGAAAACCTTCACTGAAAAAGCTAACGAAACAATCAAAAAAGCTACAAAACAATAAGCACTAAGTCAGATTGATTCCCCCTTTTCCCTGTGCACTAAGGTGTAAGAAAAGGGGGACTTTTGTTTGAAATGGTAGGAACTGTCACGAAATTAAAATGAAGTTCTTACATAAGCGAATCTTAAAAAATTTCATTTTGATTTTAAAACAGTTTAAGAAAATCAAAAAATATTCTATTTGAAAGAGAGGTGCCGACTGTGAAAGTCAATAAAATTCGCATGCGGGAAACAGTGATTTCCTATGCTTTCCTAGCACCAGTATTATTCTTCTTTGTGATCTTTGTCTTGGCTCCTATGATTATGGGATTCATTACAAGTTTCTTTAACTACTCCATGACGAAATTTGAGTTTGTAGGCTTGGACAACTACATTCGTATGTTTAAAGATCCTGTCTTTACCAAGTCTTTGATCAATACCGTTATCCTGGTTATTGGATCTGTTCCGATTGTAGTTCTCTTCTCGCTCTTTGTAGCATCTCAAACCTATCATCAAAATGCCATTGCCCGTTCTTTCTATCGTTTCGTCTTCTTCCTACCGGTTGTAACAGGTAGTGTTGCCGTAACGGTTGTATGGAAATGGATCTATGACCCACTATCAGGGATTCTAAACTTTGTTCTTAAGTCAAGTCATATCATCAGCCAAAACATTTCTTGGTTGGGTGATAAAAACTGGGCTTTGCTAGCGATTATGATCATCCTTTTGACAACATCTGTTGGTCAACCGATTATCCTTTATATCGCTGCTATGGGAAATATTGATAACTCACTAGTTGAAGCAGCGCGTGTTGATGGTGCGACTGAATTTCAAGTCTTCTGGAAGATCAAATGGCCTAGCCTTCTTCCAACAACACTTTACATCGCAATCATTACGACTATCAACTCATTCCAATGTTTTGCCTTGATTCAGCTCTTGACATCTGGTGGTCCAAACTACTCAACAAGTACCTTGATGTACTACCTTTACGAAAAAGCCTTCCAATTGACAGAATACGGCTATGCAAACACTATCGGTGTCTTCTTGGCAATTATGATTGCGATCGTAAGTTTTGTTCAATTTAAAGTACTTGGAAACGACGTAGAATACTAAAGAAAGGAGACAGCTATGCAATCTACACAAAAGAAACCCTTAACAGCTTTCACTGTTATTTCAACGATTATCTTGCTCTTGTTGACCGTGCTGTTCATCTTTCCATTCTACTGGATTTTGACAGGGGCCTTCAAATCACAACCGGATACCATTATGATTCCACCACAGTGGTTCCCTAAAATGCCAACCATGGAAAACTTCCAACAACTCATGGTGCAAAACCCTGCCATGCAGTGGATGTGGAACTCTGTATTTATTTCATTGGTAACTATGTTCTTGGTTTGTGCGACCTCTTCCCTAGCAGGTTATGTACTAGCTAAAAAACGTTTCTATGGTCAGCGCATCCTCTTTGCAGTCTTTATCGCTGCCATGGCTCTTCCTAAACAAGTTGTCCTTGTACCATTGGTACGTATCGTCAACTTCATGGGAATTCACGATACTCTTTGGGCAGTTATCCTGCCTTTGATTGGATGGCCATTTGGGGTCTTCCTCATGAAACAGTTCAGTGAAAATATTCCAACAGAATTGCTTGAATCAGCTAAAATCGACGGTTGTGGTGAGATTCGTACCTTCTGGAGCGTAGCCTTCCCTATTGTGAAGCCAGGATTTGCAGCCCTTGCAATCTTTACCTTCATCAATACTTGGAACGACTACTTTATGCAGTTGGTTATGTTGACTTCACGTCAAAACTTGACTATCTCACTAGGGGTTGCGACCATGCAGGCCGAAATGGCAACTAACTATGGTTTGATCATGGCGGGTGCAGCTCTTGCAGCCGTACCAATCGTAACAGTCTTCCTTGTATTCCAAAAATCCTTCACTCAAGGGATTACTATGGGAGCGGTCAAAGGATAAGACCCTGCGAAAATCGAATTCAAACTACGCCAGAGTTACCATACCATACTTAAGTATGGCCTGCGGTTAGCTTCCTAGTTTGTTCTTCGATTTTCATTGAGTATAGGAAAAACTGTCTATCAAAATTCAGAAGAATATGTTATAGACTAAGAGAAATATAGTTTCATAAGTGTCTACAAAATGGAGAGTATACAGTTACTTCGTGAAGTTTTGTCAGACACTTATAAACTTAAGAATGAACTCTTTTCATGATACTAGTTAGAGTAGGTTCGTTTTATGGTAACTATTTCCCGCTATAGTGGTATCTAAGATAAGCATCTTACGCTTATCTTAGACGGAATTTTTGAGACTGACGATGAAAGAGCAAAAGGCTCAAAAATTAGGAATGAAATTCCGAAGGAATTTGCTTCCGTCCGCACTATTACAGGGAAATAGAAAAAGGAACATTCGAAACTGAAAAATAGTAACTATCAGAAACGAAGGAAACAGTATGATTTTTGACGATTTAAAAAATATCACCTTTTACAAAGGGATTCATCCCAATCTAGATAAGGCTATCGACTATCTCTATCAGCACCGTAAGGATTCTTTCGAACTAGGTAAGTATGAGATTGACGGAAACAAGGTCTTTCTAGTTGTGCAGGAAAATGTTCTCAATCAAGCTGAAAATGATCAGTTTGAGCACCATAAACACTATGCAGATTTGCATTTGCTGGTAGAAGGACATGAATATTCGAGCTACGGTTCACGTATCAAGGACGAGGCGGTAGCATTCGATGAAGCGAGTGACATTGGTTTTGTCCATTGTCATGAACGCTATCCACTATTGTTGGGCTATCACAATTTTGCGATTTTCTTCCCTGGAGAACCGCACCAGCCAAATGGCTATGCAGGTATGGAAGAGAAGGTTCGCAAATATCTCTTTAAAATTTTGATTGATTAAAAGAATCAGGAGGAGCAAACATGGCACAAAAAGGAGTAAGCCTAATCAAGGCAGCATTTGATACAGATAATTTTCTCATGCGTTTCAGTGAGAAGGTCTTGGATATCGTGACAGCCAATCTTCTTTTTGTCGTCTCTTGTTTGCCCATTGTGACGATTGGAGTGGCGAAAATCAGCCTCTATGAGACTATGTTCGAGATTAAGAGAAGCAGGCGGGTACCAGTCTTTAGAACTTTTATAAGGGCCTTCAAGCAAAATCTGAAACTGGGTTTCCAGTTAGGTTTGCTGGAGTTGGGTATAGTTTTGCTAAGCCTTTTAGACCTCTATCTTTTCTGGGGCCAGACAGCTTTACCTTTCCAGATTGTGAAAGCTATTTGTTTGGGGATTCTCATCTTCCTCACTCTGGTGATGCTGGCTAGTTATCCCATCGCTGCGCGCTATGATTTGTCTTGGAAAGAAGTGCTGCAAAAAGGGCTTATCTTGGCAAGTTTTAACTTTCCGTGGTTCTTCCTCATGTTAGCCATTCTCTTTCTCATTGTGATGGTTCTTTATCTATCCGCCTTCACTCTCCTTTTGGGAGGATCAGCTTTTATCCTCTTTGGTTTTGGTTTGCTAGTCTTTCTCCAAGCAGGATTGATGGAGAAAATTTTCGCCAAATACCAGTAGGATGGCTTGTTTCTGAAACTACTTTCAATCGTTAAAGTTTCTAAAATACAAGTAGAAACTAAAATCTAAGTGTATACAAGATATTGAAAGCGATTTTCACAAGGTGTATACTAAACTTGTAAAGAATAGAACTGCTCTCAGCAGAAAAAAGAAATCTTAGGAGAAAATCTATGTCAGATTTGAAAAAATACGAAGGTGTCATTCCAGCCTTCTACGCATGTTATGATGATCAAGGAGAAGTAAGTCCAGAGCGTACCCGTGCCTTGGTCCAATACTTCATTGATAAGGGAGTTCAAGGCCTATATGTCAACGGTTCTTCTGGTGAATGTATCTACCAAAGCGTAGAGGACCGCAAGTTGATTTTGGAAGAAGTCATGGCAGTTGCTAAGGGCAAATTGACCATCATCGCTCACGTAGCTTGCAACAACACAAAGGATAGTATGGAACTTGCTCGCCACGCAGAAAGTTTGGGTGTAGATGCCATTGCAACGATTCCACCGATTTACTTCCGCTTGCCAGAATACTCAGTTGCCAAATACTGGAATGACATTAGTGCTGCAGCTCCAAACACAGACTACGTGATTTATAACATTCCTCAATTGGCAGGTGTTGCTTTGACTCCAAGTCTCTATACTGAAATGTTGAAAAATCCACGTGTTATCGGTGTTAAGAACTCTTCTATGCCAGTTCAAGATATCCAAACCTTTGTCAGCCTTGGTGGAGAAGACCACATCGTATTCAATGGTCCAGATGAACAGTTCCTAGGTGGCCGTCTCATGGGTGCCAAAGCTGGTATCGGTGGTACTTATGGTGCTATGCCAGAACTCTTCTTGAAACTCAATGAGTTGATTGCTGAAAAAGACTTGGAAACAGCGCGTGAATTGCAATACGCTATCAATGCAATCATTGGTAAATTGACTGCTGCACATGGAAATATGTACTGTGTAATCAAAGAAGTTTTGAAGATCAATGAAGGTTTGAACATTGGTTCAGTTCGTTCTCCACTTACACCAGTGACCGAAGAAGATCGTCCAGTTGTAGAAGCAGCTGCTCAATTGATTCGTGAAACTAAGGAGCGTTTCCTCTAATCAATAGGAGGCTTTATGACTAATTACGTTGCAATTGATATTGGTGGAACTAATATCAAATACGGTTTAATTAACCAAGAGGGACAACTTGTAGAGACTAACGAAGTAGCGACTGAGGCTTACAAGGGTGGTCCACACATCTTACAGAAAACAAAAGATATCGTAGCCAGCTATTTAGAAAAGGGTCCAGTAGCAGGTGTTGCCATTTCTTCGGCGGGAATGGTCGATCCAGATAAGGGTGAGATATTCTATGCTGGCCCTCAAATTCCTAACTACGCAGGAACCCAGTTCAAAAAGGAAATCGAGACGAGTTTTGCGATTCCTTGCGAAATTGAAAATGATGTCAACTGCGCAGGTCTTGCTGAGGCAGTATCTGGTTCTGGAAAGGGAGCGAGTGTGACACTCTGCTTGACCATTGGAACAGGTATCGGTGGTTGCTTGATTATGGATGGGAAAGTTTTCCATGGATTTAGCAATTCAGCCTGCGAAGTCGGTTATATGCATATGCAGGATGGGGCTTTCCAAGATTTGGCTTCTACGACAGCCTTGGTAGAATATGTAGCAGCAGCTCATGGTGATCCAGTTGATCAGTGGAATGGCCGACGCATTTTCAAGGAAGCTACCGAAGGAAACAAGATCTGTATGGCTGGCATTGACCGCATGGTAGATTACCTTGGAAAAGGTCTGGCAAATATTTGCTACGTTGCCAATCCAGAAGTAGTCATTCTCGGTGGCGGTATCATGGGACAAGAGGCTATTCTCAAACCAAAGATCCGCACAGCCTTGAAGGCGGCCTTGGTACCAAGTCTAGCTGAAAAGATACGATTAGAATTTGCCCATCACCAAAATACAGCAGGTATGTTGGGAGCTTATTATCATTTTATACTCAATGAAAATCAAAGAGCAAAGTAGGAAGCAAGCCGTAGGCAGTACTTGAGTACGGCAAGGTGAAGCTGACGTGGTTTGAATTTGATTTTCGAAGAGCATCAAAACAAAACAATCCTAGTTTGGAGTTATAGAATTAAGCAGAACACTTAATCACTAGTCGAGTGAAAAATGTTTTGCTTAATTCTTTTTTTGATGATAGAAAAACTGTCCAGTATATGAAAACTAGCGGAAAGACAAATATGAATTACAAAAAAGTAGGATAGGAGGAGAATTCCTACCATCGAAAAATATATGAGAGGAGATAGCTCTAGAAGACGGTACAAGCACTCTACTTTGTTTCTAAATACTAAACCCAAGCCAAGAAGAAAAAAGTGATATAATGGGATGGACGAAAAATTGACAAATTAGAATTTCTAGAGGTGAGAGAATGTAATGGCAACCTATTCACCTGAAATCGAAATACTATAAAATTGCGAGGAGATTATCAGATGAACAATTATATAAAATGTAATCAAGATAGATGGAATAACGTCAAAAATGACTACACTGAGCCATTGACACATGAAGAATTAGAAGAAGCTAGAAAGCATCTAATTTCTGTTGCCTTAACTGTTGGGAAAAAAGTGCCCACAGAATGGTTTGAAAAAGCCAAGGGAAAAAAGATATTAGGGTTAGCTTGTGGTGGTGGACAGCAGGGACCAGTTTTTGCTATAAAAGGTTATGATGTCACCATCATGGATTTTTCTAAATCACAATTACAAAGAGATGAGATGGTTGCTGAAAGAGAAGGATTAAAAATCAATACAGTCCAAGGCGATCTGACAAAACAATTCCCATTTGAAGATGAAACGTTTGATATTATTTTTAATCCAGTTTCAAATGTATATATAGAGGATTTAGAAAACATGTATAAAGAAGCCTCTCGCGTATTGAAAAAGGGTGGACTGTTAATGGTCGGATTTATGAATCCTTGGATATACATGTATGATGCTGACATTGTATGGGACAAACTAGATGAGGAATTACTGTTACAGTTTTCAATACCTTTTAATTCAAGAGAGCTTGAAAAGGAAGGAAAAATCACCATCAATCCAGAATATGGATATGAATTTAGTCATACCTTAGAAACTCAGATTAGAGGACAACTGAAGAATGGTCTTGCTATGATTGATTTTTATGAATCGTGTGATAAAAGACATCGATTATCACCTTATGGAAATGACTACATCGCTACACTCTGCATTAAACTATGATATTTTAGAACATACTTCTGAAGAATAGCTCGTTTTATTTTCCTTAAGGGTTAAAATCTAAATCTCAGTTTGTCTAAGTAAAACTTTTAAATAAAATAATAGAGGGGAAGTAAAAGCAATTAGCCGATACTTCCTTTTTGTTGTCAAACATTCAAAAACGATAAGGAGAATTTAAGGAAGAACTGAAAAACATAGATAAAAAAGTATTGGTACAAAGAAACAGATACAAGAGACCACCTATGAGCCTATTATCATTTCAAAACAAAACAATCCTAGTTTGGTTCAACCAAACTAGGATTTTCTAGCGCGTTTTTGTCTACGATAGCCGTTGAGTTTTTTATTTTCCCAATAGCTATTAAAGATTTTTTCCTTGCTCTCACGATTGATTTCTAAAAAGTAGGCATAAATCAAATCTGTTAAAAAGAGCATAGGCAGTTGAGCAGAAATACGTTGGATGTAAGAAGATTGGCTATGACTTGCGACTAGGACTGTTTCGGTGTAGGCCTGACAGTCTTTGCTAGGAGAACTGGTAAAGAGAATGGTCTTGGCACCCATATCCTTGGCATCCAACAAACTATCGAGGACGGATTGGGTAGTTCCTGATAGGGAAAAGCCAAGTACCAGACAGTTTTCATCCATGATACTGGTCGTCCAAGCAAAGCCATCCCGATCGGTCAAAGCTTCACAGACAACACCTAGACGCATAAAGCGCAGTTTCATCTCACGGGCAATCAGACCAGAACTTCCCGTCCCAAAAAAGTAAACTCGTTCAGCGTCATCGATTAATTGGGCGACGCGTTCCAGTTGTTCTTCGTCAATCAAATCCTGAGTTTGTTCTCGCATGATACTGTAGCTTCGCAAAACACGTTTGGTCAAAGGACTGTGTTTGTGCGAATGAGTGTCCGGTTTACTAGCCTGATGCTGGTATTGAAAGACGAACTCTCGGTAGCCTGTAAAACCACACTTTTTGGCAAAGCGGGTCAAGGCTGCTTGGGAGATATGTAATTTCTGGGTAACTTGCTGAGAAGAGAGATCATCTTGGATCGTTTCAGCTTGTAAAAAATAGCGAGCGATTTCTTGCTCGAGCTCGGTTAATTCTTCAAAATGGAGGTCGATTATGGTTGCGATATCTGGCTTGTTCATGAGGCTCCTTTTTATGAGTCAAAGTCTTAAAAGTTAACGCTTTCCTAACTATCACTATCATTATATCATAGAAAATAGGATAACCAAATAAAAAGGCATTTTCAATTAAAAGTCAAAAAATGCTTCGACTTTTCCAAGAGTTTCTCCGTAAAATATGGTACAATGAAATGTACTGAGATTCACCTATTTACTCTATTATTTTAGGGAAAATAAAGGTGGAAATCGGGAATTTTTCTAGAAAAGAGTCTTAGTTGTATGAGAAAATTTAATAGCCATTCGATTCCGATTCGGCTTAATTTATTATTTGCGATTGTCATCCTGCTCTTTATGGCCATTATTGGTCGTTTGTTATACATGCAGGTGCTCAATAAAGATTTCTATGAAACAAAATTGGCCTCAGCCAGCCAAACAAGGGTAACAACCAGTTCAGCTCGTGGACAGATTTATGATGCAGCAGGGAAACCCTTGGTAGAAAACACTGTCAAGCAAGTTGTTTCTTTCACACGAAACAATAAAATGACGGCAGCTGAATTGAAGGAGACAGCCAAGAAACTTCTCACATATGTAAATGTAACTTCCCCTGATCTGACAGATCGACAGATTGCAGACTACTACTTGGCGGACCAGGATATTTACAAAAAAACAGTCGAATCCTTGCCAAGCGATAAACGCCTAGATTCTGATGGGAACCGCTTATCGGAAGCGACACTTTACAATAATGCGGTTGAAAGTATTGACGTGAGTCAACTTAATTATACAGATGACCAGAAAAAGGAAATATATCTCTTTAGTCAGCTAAATGCTGTTGAAAATTTTGCGACGAGTACCATTTCTACGGATGCCTTAGATGCTACCCAAGTTGCTCTCGTTGCATCAGCGTCCAAGGAATTACCAGGTATCAGCATTTCAACCTCATGGGATCGTAAAGTACTGGATACATCTTTATCAACAATCGTTGGTAGCGTTTCAAATGAGAAGTCAGGACTTCCGGCTGAGGAAGTTGATGCTTATCTCAAAAAAGGCTATTCTCTCAATGACCGAGTGGGAACTTCCTATCTTGAAAAGCAATATGAAGATGTTCTTCAAGGCAAACGCTCCGTCAAAGAAATCCACCTCGACAAACACGGAAATATGGAAAGTGTGGAAAATGTCGAAGAAGGAAGCAAAGGAAACAACATCAAGTTAACGGTTGACCTAGCTTTCCAGAATGGTGTGGACGACCTACTCAAGAGCTACTTCAACTCAGAGTTGGGTAATGGTGGAGCTAAATATTCAGAAGGAGTCTACGCTGTAGCCCTTAATCCCAAGACTGGTGCGGTTCTTGCCATGTCAGGTATGAAGCATAACCTAGAAACTGGAGAATTAACTTCAGATTCATTAGGTACAGTTACCAATGTTTTTGTGCCAGGTTCTGTCGTCAAGGCGGCAACCATCAGCTCAGGTTGGGAAAATGGGGTCTTGTCAGGAAATCAAACCCTGACAGATCAACCAATCGTCTTCCAAGGTTCTGCTCCGATCAATTCCTGGTATACTCCTTATTATGATGGTTCTTTCCCGATTACAGCCGTTGAGGCCTTGGAGTATTCATCCAATGCCTACATGGTCCAAACTGCTCTCGGAATCATGGGACAAACTTATCAGCCGAATATGACAGTAGGAACCAACAATCTTGAATCTGCAATGGGAAAACTTCGTTCAACCTTCGGTGAGTATGGTTTGGGCGTGTCTACAGGGATTGATTTACCAGATGAGTCAACAGGATTTATTCCTAAAGACTACGATTTGGCCAACTATCTAAATAATGCCTTTGGGCAATTTGATAATTATACACCGATGCAGTTAGCTCAGTATGTGGCGACTATTGCTAATAATGGCGTCCGCTTAGCTCCTCACATCGTTGAAGGAATCTATGGCAACAATGACCAAGGTGGCTTAGGCAGTCTAGTTCAGGAAACAGCTGCCAAGGAAATGAACAAGGTCAATATCTCAGAAGCCGATATGGCTATCTTGCACCAAGGTTTCTATCAAGTTTCGCATGGAACGAGTGCCCTTACGACAGGTCGTGCCTTTTCAAATGGCGCAGCCGTATCCATCAGTGGGAAAACGGGTACTGCCGAAAGTTACGTTAATGGCGGTCAAAAAGCTAATAACACCAATGCCGTCGCCTATGCACCGTCGGATAATCCCCAAATTGCGGTCGCAGTCGTCTTTCCTCATAACACCAACCTTACAAACGGTGTCGGACCTTCGATTGCACGCGACATTATCAATCTTTATCACCAACACCATCCAATGAACTAGAAAGGAACTTATGCTGTATCCAACACCTATTGCCAAGCTGATTGATAGCTATTCAAAGTTACCAGGTATCGGGATTAAAACGGCTACCCGCCTAGCCTTCTATACCATTGGAATGTCTGATGACGATGTCAATGAATTTGCCAAAAATCTCCTGTCTGCTAAGCGGGAATTAACCTATTGTTCCATCTGTGGCCGTTTAACGGATGATGATCCTTGCTCAATCTGTACAGATCCGACTCGTGATCAGACAACCATCTTGGTACTAGAGGATAGTCGCGATGTGGCTGCTATGGAAAACATCCAAGAATACCATGGACTCTATCATGTCTTGCACGGCCTCATTTCTCCGATGAATGGTATCAGCCCTGACGATATCAACCTCAAGAGTCTCATGACCCGTCTCATGGATAGTGAGGTTTCAGAGGTGATTGTGGCAACCAATGCGACGGCAGATGGGGAAGCGACATCTATGTATCTCTCTCGTTTGCTCAAGCCAGCTGGTATCAAGGTCACTCGTTTAGCACGAGGACTAGCCGTGGGAGCAGATATCGAGTATGCGGACGAAGTCACACTCTTACGAGCCATTGAAAATCGGACAGAGTTGTAGGAGTAGACAAATTTACGAACTTCAATTCATTTAGTTAAAAACCAAGGAGACCGAATTTGATGTTAACGGTCTCTTTTTATCTCTCTGAAATTCTAGTACCATGTTCAAGTTTCAAAAAAGAAGCAAATATGATATACTAAAGAACGAGTATTCTATTAGAATTAGGACAAGCAATATGAAACAAACGATTATTCTTTTATACGGTGGACGTAGTGCAGAGCGTGAAGTCTCTGTCCTTTCAGCTGAAAGTGTGATGCGTGCGGTCAACTACGACCGTTTCACTGTCAAAACTTTCTTCATCAGCCAGTCAGGTGACTTTATCAAAACGCAAGAATTTAGCCAGACTCCAGGTCAAGAAGACCGTCTCATGACCAATGCGACTATTGACTGGGATAAGAAAGTTGCACCAAGTGCCATCTACGAAGAAGGCGCTGTAGTCTTTCCAGTTCTTCATGGTCCGATGGGAGAAGATGGTTCTGTTCAAGGATTCTTAGAAGTTTTGAAAATGCCTTACGTTGGTTGTAACATCTTGTCATCCAGCCTTGCTATGGATAAAATCACGACCAAGCGTGTTTTAGAATCTGCTGGGATTGCCCAAGTTCCTTATGTGGCCATTGTCGAAGGGGATGATGTGACTTCTAAAATTGCTGAAGTTGAAGAAAAATTGACTTATCCAGTCTTCACGAAACCGTCAAATATGGGTTCAAGTGTCGGTATTTCTAAGTCTGAAAATCAAGAAGAACTCCGCCAAGCTTTGGAACTTGCCTTCCAATATGACAGCCGTGTCTTGGTAGAGCAAGGGGTGAATGCGCGTGAAATTGAGGTTGGTCTCTTAGGTAACTATGATGTTAAGAGCACTTTGCCAGGTGAAGTGGTCAAGGATGTTGCCTTTTATGACTATGATGCTAAATATATCGATAACAAGATTACCATGGACATCCCAGCCAAGATTAGTGATGATGTAGTAGCTGTCATGCGTCGAAATGCAGAAACAGCCTTCCGTGCCATCGGTGGTCTCGGTCTGTCTCGTTGTGATTTCTTCTATACAGACAAGGGCGAGATTTTCCTAAACGAGCTCAATACCATGCCAGGCTTCACTCAGTGGTCTATGTACCCACTACTTTGGGACAATATGGGAATCAGCTACCCAGAACTAATCGAGCGTTTGGTTGACCTTGCTAAGCAAAGTTTTGACAAGCGCGAAGCGCATTTGCTATAAAAATGAAAGAGAGGGTAGAAGCCAGAACTATCACTGTTAAGGTGAGTCGAGTTCGTGGACTTCACCCCTTTTTAAAGGAGTAGAAATGAAATTAACAATCCATGAAGTGGCCCAAGTTGTTGGAGCTAAAAATGATGTCAGCATCTTTGAGGACACCCAGATAGAAAAAACTGAGTTTGATAGTCGTTTAATCGTGACAGGAGATTTGTTTGTTCCGCTCAAGGGAGCGCGTGACGGTCATGACTTTATCGAAACAGCTTTTGAAAATGGTGCAGTAGTGACCTTGTCTGAGAAAGAGGTTGTAAATCATCCCTACATTCTAGTAGATGATGTCTTGACTGCCTTTCAAACTCTCGCAGCCTACTATCTTGAAAAAACAGCGGTTGATGTCTTTGCTGTTACGGGTTCAAATGGTAAGACAACGACCAAGGATATGCTGGCGCATTTACTGTCAACAAGATACAAGACCTACAAAACCCAAGGAAACTACAATAACGAGATTGGCCTTCCCTACACGGTTCTTCGCATGCCTGATGATACTGAAAAGTTGGTCTTGGAGATGGGACAGGATCACCTTGGAGATATCCATCTCTTGTCTGAATTGGCTCACCCCAAGACAGCTATCGTGACCTTGGTTGGAGAAGCTCATTTAGCATTTTTCAATGATCGTTCCGAGATTGCTAAGGGGAAAATGCAAATTGCAGACGGTATGGCACCAGGTTCTTTGCTTTTGGCACCAGCCGACTCCATTGTAGAGGATTATTTGCCAACTGATAAAAAGGTGGTTCGTTTTGGTCAAGGAGCAGAGCTGGAAATTACCAACTTGGTTGAGCGCAAAGATAGTCTGACCTTCAAGGCCAATTTCTTGGAGCAAACCCTTGATTTGCCAGTAACTGGCAAGTACAATGCCACCAATGCTATGATTGCATCCTATGTTGCCCTGCAAGAGGGAGTTTCAGAGGAGCAAATTCGTCAGGCCTTCCAAGATCTTGAACTGACCCGTAATCGTACCGAGTGGAAGAAAGCGGCCAATGGAGCAGATATCCTGTCAGATGTGTATAATGCCAATCCAACAGCCATGAAGTTGATTTTGGAGACTTTTTCGGCTATTCCAGCCAACGAAGGAGGCAAAAAAATCGCTGTCTTGGCGGACATGAAGGAACTCGGCGACCAGTCTGTTCAACTCCATAACCAGATGATTTTGAGCCTATCGCCAGATTTGCTGGATACCGTTATTTTCTATGGAGCAGATATTTCGGAATTAAGCCAACTGGCTAGTCAAATGTTCCCAATCGGCCACGTTTTTTATTTCAAGAAAACAGCCGACGAGGACCAATTTGAAGATCTAGTCAAGCAGGTTAAGGAAAGCCTCGGTGCCAATGACCAAATCTTGCTTAAAGGCTCTAACTCCATGAATCTAGCCAAGTTGGTAGAAAGTTTAGAAAATGAATGCAAGTGATTTTACCAAGTATCTGCAAAGAATGCTAGCCATTACGGATACTGGATTAACCTTTACAAAAGATCCTTTCGACCGTGAGCGCTACGAGGACTTGCGAAGTCTGTTATCTGAAATGTTGAATCAGGTATCAGACCTCGATGCAGAAGAAGTTGCAGAAGTCTTGAAACCAACTTCCGCTTATGCAACTCCTCTGATGGACGTCCGCGCTTGGATTGTTGAGGATGAAAAAGTCTGTTTAGTTAGAGGAAAAGGGGAGGATAGTTGGGCTTTGCCAGGTGGTTTTGGTGAAGTCGGATATTCTCCAACCGAAAATATTCTTAAAGAAATTGAAGAAGAAACCGGTTTTACAGCAAAAACTGAAAGGTTACTTGCAGTTTTTGATACCAATCGTTTCCAACTGCAGAGCAAACAATATGCAAAGTTTGTCTTTGAATGTAAGCTTCTTGATGGACAATTTCAAGAAAATCAAGAGATTGCTGAGCTTCAATTTTTTGCCATTGACCAATTGCCAGTCTTATCTGAAAAACGCATCACAAAAGAACAAATGGAGATTCTTTGGCAAATTCATCAAGAACAAAGAGAGCAATATCTTGACTAAGAAGATTATTATCGTATTTCTGAATTCATTTTTTTTGATTGACATGGTATAATATGTGAGAAGATTTTGAAATAATGAGGAATATTAAATGAATTTATGGGATATTTTCTTTATGACGCAAGCGACAGAACCACCCCAATTTGATCTTGTCTGGTATGTAAGTTTATTTACGTTATTAGCTTTGACCTTCTACGCTTCTTATCGCTATTACGATAAAAAAGGCTATCAACGTTTTTTCCAAATTCTGCAAGCTGTCCAGTTGATCCTTCTCTACAGTTGGTACTGGGGAAATCACATGCCTCTGTCAGAAAGTTTACCATTTTATCATTGTCGTATGGCGATGTTTGTAGTGCTATTACTTCCTGGTAAGTCAATGTACAAGCAATATTTTTCTCTACTTGGAATCTTTGGAACGCTAGCCGCTTTTGTTTATCCAGTACCAGATGCCTATCCTTTTCCACACATAGCCATCCTATCTTTCATTTTTGGTCACCTAGCTCTTCTAGGAAATTCTTTGGTTTATTTATTTAGACACTATGATTCTCGATTATTGGATGTTAAGAGGATTGTTTTATTAACCTTCTCACTAAATGCTTTGATTTTTGTGGTTAATTTAGTGACTGGAGGAGATTATGGTTTCTTGACAAAGCCACCATTGGTTGGTGATCATGGCTTAGTGGCCAATTACCTGATTGTGTCGCTGGTGTTAGCTACAGCTATTAGTTTGACTAAGAAAGTATTGGAAGTTTTTTTAGAGCAGAAAGCAGAAAAAATACTTGTGAAGAAAGCTTAAATATAAGCTTTCTTTTTTTGTAAAAAACGATACTTTTTTTAAGTTAGGCTGTTAAGATAAAAAAATAGAAATAAAAAGCGAAAAATGACTAGGAAATTTATCAAAATCTGAGCACAATCGGATTTTTTGTGTTATAATATTCTGTGAATAGCTATGCCCAAGTATAGTTATTAAATAGAAGTGAGAAACTTGGAAGACAGAGAGGATGCGATGTAATGACTAGAGATGGTTTTTTTACAGGCTTAGATATCGGAACTAGCTCAATTAAAGTGCTAGTAGCTGAGCATAGAGATGGCGAAGTAAACGTAATTGGTGTAAGTAACGCCAAAAGTAAAGGTGTCAAAGACGGAATTATTGTTGATATTGAAGCAGCTGCTTCAGCGATCAAATCAGCAATCACACAGGCAGAAGAGAAAGCTGGTATTTCTATTAAGTCTGTTAACGTTGGACTTCCAGCAAACCTCTTGCAGGTCGAACCAACACAAGGAATGATTCCTGTTACTTCAGATACCAAAGAAATCACAGACCAGGATGTTGAGAATGTTGTCAAATCAGCTTTGACAAAGAGCATGACTCCTGATCGTGAAGTGATTACCTTTATTCCTGAAGAATTCATCGTGGATGGATTTCAAGGTATTCGTGACCCTCGTGGTATGATGGGTGTCCGTTTGGAAATGCGTGGTCTGCTTTACACAGGACCTCGTACAATTCTACACAATCTCCGCAAGACAGTGGAGCGTGTAGGTATCCATGTTGATAATGTGATTATCTCACCATTGGCAATCGTAAACTCAGTTCTCAATGAAGGTGAACGTGAATTTGGTGCGACTGTCATCGATATGGGTGGAGGTCAAACTACTGTAGCGACTATCCGTAACCAGGAATTGCAATTCACCAACATCTACCAAGAAGGTGGAGATTACGTTACAAAAGACATTTCTAAAGTCTTAAAAACATCTCAAAAAATTGCTGAAAGTTTGAAACTGAACTATGGTGAAGCTTATGTTCCACTAGCAAGTAACGAAACTTTCCAAGTTGAAGTAATTGGTGAAGTAGAGCCTGTTGAAGTGACAGAAAGCTACTTAGCAGAAATTATTTCAGCACGCATCAAACATATCTTTGACCAAATCAAACAAGAGCTTGAAAGAAGACACTTGTTAGATTTGCCAGGTGGTATCGTCCTTATCGGTGGAAATGCAATTTTGCCAGGAATTGTTGAATTGGCCCAAGAAGTATTTGGTGTTCGCGTAAAACTTCACGTACCAAACCAAGTTGGAATTCGCAACCCTGCATTTGCTCATGTGATTAGTTTGTCTGAGTTTGCTGGTAAATTGACTGAAGTCAATCTTCTTGCTCAAAAAGCGGTTAAAGGAGATGAATTCCTTCGTCAAAAACCAATCAACTTTGGCATTCCAAATCAACGTTTGAATCCAGTAGCGCAACCAAGTCCAGCACAAGCAGCTCCAGCTGAAACTGTGACGGAAGCTCCAGTTGCTCCTAAGGAAGAATTCCAAGCAAGTTCTCAAAGTAAACCGAAGCTAACAGAACGTTTCCGTGGTTTGATCGGAAGCATGTTTGATGAATAAAAGAGGATAAGAAATTATGACATTTTCATTTGATACAGCAGCAGCTCAAGGCGCAATTATTAAAGTAATTGGTGTCGGTGGCGGTGGTGGTAATGCCATCAATCGCATGGTTGACGAAGGTGTTGCTGGTGTAGAATTTATCGCAGCCAACACTGATGTACAAGCTCTTAGCAGTACGAAAGCAGAAACAGTTATCCAACTTGGTCCAAAATTGACTCGTGGTTTGGGTGCTGGAGGTCGTCCAGAAGTTGGACGTAAGGCTGCAGAAGAAAGCGAAGAAGCTCTGACGGAAGCAATCAGCGGTGCAGACATGGTCTTCATTACTGCTGGTATGGGTGGAGGATCTGGAACAGGTGCTGCCCCAGTGATCGCACGTATTGCTAAAGATCTTGGAGCCCTTACAGTCGGTGTGGTGACTCGTCCTTTCGGATTTGAAGGAAGCAAACGTGGTCAGTACGCTGTAGAAGGAATCAACGAACTTCGCGAGCATGTTGATACTTTGTTGATTATCTCAAACAACAACTTGCTAGAGATTGTTGACAAGAAAACACCACTTCTTGAAGCACTTAGTGAAGCAGATAACGTTCTTCGCCAAGGTGTTCAGGGAATTACAGACTTGATCACGAACCCAGGATTGATTAACCTTGACTTTGCCGACGTGAAAACTGTTATGGCAAATAAAGGAAATGCCCTTATGGGTATCGGTATTGGTAGTGGTGAAGAGCGTGTCGTCGAAGCGGCTCGTAAAGCGATTTACTCACCACTTCTTGAAACAACTATTGACGGTGCTGAAGATGTCATCGTTAACGTTACGGGTGGTCTTGACTTGACTTTGATTGAAGCAGAAGAAGCTTCAGAAATCGTCAACCAAGCAGCTGGTCAAGGAGTGAACATCTGGCTTGGAACATCAATTGACGAAAGCATGAAAGATGAAATCCGTGTGACCGTTGTGGCTACAGGTGTTCGTCAAGATCGAGTGGAAAAAGTAGTTGGTTCTCATGCGCCATACACAACAGGTCGCCCATCAGCTAAAACTCCACAGTCTCATACTTTTGACCGTCAATTCGATTTGGAAGAAACAGCAGAATTGCCTAAATCAAGTCCACGTCGCTTTGAAACAAACCAAGCTTCTGCTTTTGGAGACTGGGACTTGCGTCGTGAGTCTATTGTCCGCCAAACAGATTCAGTAGTTTCTCCAGTAGAACGTTTTGAGACACCAGTTTCACAGGATGAAGATGAGTTGGATACACCACCATTCTTCAAAAATCGTTAATCAATGAATTTGAAAAAAAATACTGAATTAGTATTTCAGCAGATTGCTGATGCTAGTCTAGAAGCAAACCGTGCTTTAGATGATGTTTCAGTTATTGCAGTGACAAAATATGTAGACATACAAACAGCGGAAGCCTTGCTTCCGCTTGGTGTCCGTCATATAGGTGAAAATCGAGTTGATAAATTCTTAGAAAAATATCAGGCCTTGAAAGATTATCCAGTCACTTGGCATTTAATAGGAACACTACAAAGACGGAAAGTAAAAGAAGTAATCCCATATGTGGATTACTTTCATGCTTTAGACTCCCTAAAATTGGCTCAGGAAATTCAAAAGAGAAGAGACCAGGTTATCAAGTGTTTCTTGCAGGTCAATATTTCTGGGGAAGAAAGCAAGCATGGGTTTTCAAAAGAAGAATTGCTAGAACTTTTGCCAGAATTGGCTAAGTTAGATCAGATTGAGTATGTTGGTTTAATGACCATGGCTCCTTTTGAGGCAGATAGTGAGAAATTGAAAGAAATTTTCAAAGAAACACAAGCTCTGCAGGCAGAAATTAGAGAAAAACAAATCCCTAATATGCCGATGACAGAACTCAGCATGGGAATGAGTCGTGATTTCAAAGAAGCCATTCAGTTCGGCTCAACCTTTGTTCGAATCGGTACAGCATTTTTTAAATAGGAGAGAGCTATGTCTTTAAAAGATAAATTCGATAAATTTATAGATTATTTCACAGAAGATGGAGAGGAAACAACTAACTACCAGCCTCAACAAGAAGAAACAGTTCGTCCGGCCGTCTCAACTTCTAAGGAATTACCAGCACCTGCTCAGTCAGGACCAGCAAAAGATGCAAACATTACTCGCTTACATGCTCGTCAACAAGAATTGGCAATGCAAAGCCATCGTTCTGATGAGAAAGTGACAATCGACGTTCGCTATCCAAGAAAATATGAAGATGCAACTGAAATTGTAGATTTGTTGGCTGGAAATGAAAGTATCTTGATCGATTTCCAATATATGACAGAAGTACAAGCCCGTCGTTGCCTTGATTACTTGGATGGAGCTCGTCATGTCTTGGCTGGAAATATGAAAAAAGTTGCGAGCACAATGTATCTATTGACTCCTGTTAATGTCATTGTGAATATTGAAGATATCAAACTTCCAGATGAATCACAAAGCGCTGAGTTTGGTTTTGATATTAAACGAAATAGAGCAAAATAATGATTTTTTTAATCCGTTTAATCCAAAATGCGGTTAGCATTTACTCCATCATTCTCGTTGCATTTGCTCTTCTTTCATGGTTTCCAAATGCTTATGAAAGTCAACTAGGTCGCTTAGTTATCAGACTTGCTCGTCCAGTTATCGAGCCTCTTCGTAAGCTCAATTTGCAATTTGCGGGGCTTGATTTTACTGTTTGGGCTGCGCTTATTCTAATCCAGTTTGTTGGAAATCTCTTAACACGACTAGTCCTATTACTATGATAGCAAATAGAGCCATTTATCAGCACTTTTCCCATGAAGATATTCCCTTTATTGATAAAGGATTGGAGTGGATCAAGCGGGTGGAAGATACCCATGCACCGGTGCTTAGCCCTTTTATCAATCCTCATCAGGAACAGATTTTGAGGGTGCTAGCTGAGACATATGGACTGGGTTGTCAAAGTAGCGGTGATTTTTTTCCGACTGAGTCGGTTCGTGTTCTTCTTTATCCAGATTACTTTGAACCGGAGATATCAGATTTTGAAATGACCCTGTTAGAAATTTGCTATCCGAGTAAGTTTGAACAACTGAGTCATGGAAAAATATTGGGAACAATCATCAATCAGCTAGGAATTGACCGTAAATTATTTGGTGATATCTTGGTAGATGAAAAGAGAGCACAGATTTTTGTCAATCGTGATTTTATTCCTCTTTTTCAAGATGGAATAAGAAAAATTGGCAGACTTCCTGTATCGCTGGAGGAACGTCCTTTTACCGATAGGATTATATCTAAAATTGACTATAGAGAACGAGAAATTTTAGTTTCGAGTTTTCGATTGGATGCCCTCTTATCAAGTGCCTTGAAATTATCTAGAAATCAAACTAGTCAACTGATTGAGAAAAAATCTGTCCAGGTAAATTATCATGTGGTTGAAAAAACTGATTACCAGGTCGCAGTTGGAGATTTGATCAGTGTGAGAAAGTTTGGTCGTTTGAAAGTTGTCAAAGACAATGGTCAGACCAAAAAGGATAAGAAAAAACTAACAGTCCGGCTACTTTTAAGCAAGTGAGAAAAAATATGTCGATTACACCACAAGAAATAAGTAATAAAGCTTTCTCAAGAACATTCAGAGGCTACAATCAGGAAGAAGTTGACCTCTTTCTAGATAAGATTTACTTTGAATTAGAGGAGATGATTCGATACAAAGATGAAACTGAACTCTATATCAAAAAACTAGAAGAGCATCTTTCCTATTATACGAATGATATTCCTAAGAGAACAGTAACAAGCGAGCAAGAACCAGAAGCAATTAATGATTCTATTTTTTATTAAGTAAGTGAGGAAAAGTATGCCAATTACATCGTTAGAAATTAAAGATAAAACCTTTGGTACAAGATTTAGAGGTTTTGACCCAGAAGAAGTAGACGAGTTTCTTGATATCGTTGTTCGTGATTATGAAGACTTGGTTCGTAGCAATCACGAAAAAGAAACACGCATCAAGAATTTGGAAGAACGTTTGTCTTACTTTGATGAAATGAAGGATTCCTTGAGCCAATCAGTTTTGATTGCCCAGGATACTGCTGAGCGTGTCAAACAAGCTGCTCAAGAACGTTCAAACAATATTATTCAACAAGCTGAACAAGACGCTCAGCGTTTGCTCGAAGAAGCGAAATACAAGGCAAACGAAATTCTTCGTCAGGCAACAGATAATGCTAAGAAAGTTGCTGTTGAAACTGAAGAATTGAAGAACAAGAGCCGTGTATTCCATCAGCGTCTTAAATCAACGATTGAAAGTCAGTTAGCTATTGTTGAATCATCTGATTGGGAAGATATTCTTCGTCCAACAGCTACTTACCTTCAAACAAGTGATGAAGCCTTTAAAGAGGTGGTTGGTGAAGTTCTTGGTGAATCCGTATCTTTACAACCAGAGGAAGAACCAATTGATATGACTCGTCAATTCACTCCAGAAGAGGTAGCAGAGTTGCAAGCTCGTATCGAGGCTGGCAATAAAGAATTGGCTGAATTCGAAGCCCAACAAAATCAACATACAGAAGAACTTGTCCAGCATGAAGAGTCAGTTGAAGTAGAAGCTACTGCAGCAACTGAGGAAGATGCAAACAAAGAATCTGTTCTTATCCTATAAGAAAATGTGAGAACAAGATCGAACCAACTATATTTTCAGCGAGCGGGAGATGGTGAGAGTCCTGCAATCTCTAGTGGTTAGATTATCCTCTCAAGCAATCCAGTCTGAAAGCAGTAAGACTGGACGTTCCCCACGTTACGGGAAAAGAGGAAAAGAGACACAGTCTTTTTTCGAACAAAGGTGGTACCACGATTTTCGTCCTTTTTGCGAGTCGTGGTTTTTAATTTGTCTATATAATAAAGGAGATATAATGAAACTCAAAGATACCCTTAATCTTGGAAAAACAGACTTTCCAATGCGTGCTGGTCTTCCAACCAAAGAGCCAGTTTGGCAAAAAGAATGGGAAGAAGCAAAACTTTACCAACGTCGTCAAGAATTGAACCAAGGAAAACCGCATTTCACCTTACATGATGGTCCTCCGTATGCAAACGGAAATATCCACGTAGGACACGCTATGAACAAGATTTCCAAAGATATCATTGTTCGTTCTAAGTCTATGTCAGGTTTTTATGCACCTTATATCCCAGGTTGGGACACTCATGGTTTGCCAATCGAGCAAGTTTTGGCGAAACAAGGTGTCAAACGCAAAGAAATGGACTTGGTTGAGTACTTGAAACTTTGCCGTGACTACGCTCTTTCCCAAGTAGATAAACAACGGGAAGACTTTAAACGTTTGGGTGTTTCTGGTGACTGGGAAAATCCTTATGTAACCTTGACTCCTGACTATGAAGCAGCTCAAATCCGTGTCTTTGGTGAAATGGCCAAGAAAGGCTATATCTACCGTGGTGCCAAGCCAGTTTATTGGTCATGGTCATCTGAGTCAGCCCTTGCAGAAGCGGAAATTGAATACCATGACTTAGTTTCAACTTCTCTTTACTATGCCAACCGTGTCAAAGACGGAAAAGGTGTCCTAGATACTGATACTTACATCGTTGTTTGGACAACAACTCCATTTACCATCACTGCTTCTCGTGGGTTGACTGTTGGTGCAGATATTGATTACGTAGTCGTACAACCTGCTGGTGAATCTCGTAAGTTTGTGGTTGCTTCAGAATTGTTGAACAGTTTGTCTGAGAAATTTGGGTGGGCTGATGTTCAAGTTTTGGCGACTTACCGTGGGCAAGAATTGAATCACATTGTGACAGTCCACCCATGGGATACAGCAGTAGATGAACTGGTAATCCTTGGTGACCACGTTACGACTGACTCTGGTACAGGTATCGTCCACACAGCTCCAGGTTTTGGTGAGGATGACTACAATGTCGGTGTTGCCAACGGTCTTGAAGTTGCTGTAACAGTTAACGAACGCGGTATTATGATGGCAAATGCTGGTCCTGAGTTCGAAGGTCAATTCTACGACAAGGTGGTACCAACGGTTATCGAGAAACTTGGTAATCTTCTTCTTGCCCAAGAAGAAATCTCTCACTCATACCCATTTGACTGGCGTACCAAGAAACCAATCATCTGGCGTGCAGTGCCACAATGGTTTGCCTCAGTTTCAAAATTCCGCCAAGAAATCTTGGACGAAATTGAAAAAGTCAAGTTCCACTCAGAATGGGGTAAAGTCCGTCTTTACAACATGATTCGTGACCGTGGTGACTGGGTCATCTCTCGTCAACGTGCTTGGGGAGTTCCTCTTCCAATCTTCTACGCAGAAGATGGCACACCAATCATGACAGCTGAAACGATTGAACACGTGGCTCAACTCTTTGAGGAACATGGTTCTATCATCTGGTGGGAACGAGATGCCAAAGATCTCTTGCCAGAAGGATTTACGCATCCAGGTTCACCAAATGGCGAGTTCAAGAAAGAAACAGACATCATGGATGTATGGTTTGACTCAGGTTCATCATGGAATGGAGTAGTGGTCAACCGTCCAGAACTCAAATATCCAGCAGACCTCTACCTAGAAGGCTCTGACCAATACCGTGGTTGGTTTAACTCATCACTTATCACATCTGTTGCCAACCATGGCGTAGCGCCATACAAACAAATCTTGTCACAAGGTTTTGCCCTTGATGGTAAAGGTGAGAAGATGTCTAAATCCCTTGGGAATACCATTGCTCCAAGCGATGTTGAAAAACAATTTGGTGCGGAAATCTTGCGTCTCTGGGTAACAAGTGTGGACTCAAGCAACGACGTACGTATCTCTATGGATATCTTGAGCCAAGTATCTGAAACTTACCGTAAGATTCGTAACACCCTTCGCTTCTTGATTGCCAATACATCTGACTTTAACCCAGCTCAAGACGCAGTGGCTTACGATGAGCTTCGTTCGGTTGATAAGTACATGACCATCCGCTTTAACCAGCTTGTCAAGACCATTCGTGATGCTTATGCTAACTTTGAATTCTTAACCATCTACAAGGCCTTGGTGAACTTTATCAACGTTGACTTGTCGGCCTTCTACCTTGATTTTGCCAAAGATGTTGTCTACATCGAAGGTGCCAAATCACTCGAACGCCGTCAAATGCAGACTGTCTTCTATGACATTCTTGTTAAAATCACCAAACTCTTGACACCAATCCTTCCTCACACAGCAGAGGAAATCTGGTCCTATCTTGAGTTTGAAGCTGAAGACTTCGTTCAATTGTCAGAATTACCAGAAGCTCAAACCTTTGCTAACCAAGAAGAAATCTTGGATACCTGGGCAGCTTTCATGGACTTCCGTGGACAAGCCCAAAAAGCCTTGGAAGAAGCACGTAATGCCAAAGTAATCGGTAAATCACTCGAAGCCCACTTGACAGTTTATCCAAATGAAGTGGTGAAAACTCTTCTAGGAGCAGTAAACAGCAATGTAGCTCAACTTCTAATCGTGTCTGAATTGACCATCGCAGAAGGTGTAGCTCCAGAGAGTGCAGTTAGCTTTGAGGATGTAGCTTTCACAGTTGAACGCGCTACAGGTGAAGTATGTGACCGCTGCCGTCGTATCGATCCAACTACTGCAGATCGTAGCTACCATGCAGTCATCTGTGACCACTGTGCAAGCATCGTAGAAGAAAACTTTGCAGACGCTGCCGCAGAAGGATTTGAAGCCAAATAATCAGATTAGAAATATGTCTTCTCATAGTTTAAGATGAGATGAAAAGGAAAAAGAGAGGAAGTCATTTCTCTCTTTTTTGCTGGAAAAAGTTTAGGACAAAGGAGGGAAAACTAACATTTTTAGGAAGAGTTTTAAGTTGATTTTTTGAGATGTTTTTAAAAAGAGAGGTCGTATTTTGGTACTTTTCAAAAGCATGTGTTGCTTCTAAAAATCGCGACAAATAATTTGAATAATCAAGTGAAATTAGGTAGAATAGAAAGGATTGAATAATATATTGAAGAGGAAATTTTGAGAATGAAACATCAGTTTTATGGAGAAAAACGACAGCGCTTTTCTTTCCGGAAGTTGTCCGTTGGGCTCGTTTCGGCTACTATTGGAAGCTTCTTTTTGAATGGGCAAATAGCTGGGGGTTTGACTTCTGTGAAGGCGGCAGAAATTCAAAGTCAGCAGTCTGCTCAGGTCAAATACCACTACGTAGTGGAGTCTGAATTGACGGAGGCAGAGAAGAGTGCCTTGATCAGGGAGATTCCAAAGCATGTTGAGGATGCTTCAGAGACTTATTACTTAGTTTATCGTCCGACTACTCAAGGGGATTCATCTGGAGTATTGCCTAAGACAAGTCACTCCGGCCTTTGGGAATCAACTTTTACAGCGATGGGTCTTGCATTACTAGTGCTTGTAGTAGTTAGAGGCAGGAAGGGGAAGAGGTATTTATCTTCGATCTTGTTGGTAACTGGAATGGGATCTATACTGCTATCTCCAACAGTCTTAGCAGTGACGAATATCGAACTTGCGGCATATAATCAAAGTCTTAACTTGGGTCTTGGAGATGCACTTCCAGCGCCATTGAAAATTGATGGTTACGACTATATCGGTTACTTAAAGAATGAAGAACAAAATGATAGTCATTTAGCTCATTCTGCTCTGAAGGAAAATCCGACACTTGATTTGGAGAAAGAGAAGGGAAGTGAACTTAAACCGAGTGAAACAAATTCGAATACAAAAGAGATTGTTTCGGATAAGGAAGACGGTCTGACAGAGCAAGATAGAGAAGCTATCGCTACTAAGGAGAGAGAACTCGCTCGCCTTGGAGCAGTTCATGAATTGCCAGAATTAAAAATTAGTGAACAAAAGTCGGTTCAAGATCTCCCTTATCAGACCCAATACCAGTATTCCGATGAATTGGCTCAAGGTCAATCAAAAGTCATACAATCAGGTGTTCGAGGCCAAAGAACAGTTGTAATTCGTCATTATCGTGAGAATCAAGAAATCGTAAAAAGCGAAATGATTTCTGATCAAGTGACGCTTGAACCTGTTTCTGAAATTATTTTAGTTGGAACAGCTCCAACTAACTTGATACCAAAAGAAACTCCAGTTCACGAAGTTCCGAAATTGTCAGAATATGGCACAACTCCAGAAACAGCGCCAGTTCATGAAGTTCCAGAATTGGCAGAATATGGTACAAATCCTGAGACATCCCCAGTTCACGAAGCTCCAGAATTGGCAGAATATGGAACTAGTCCTGAAACTGCTCCAGTTCATGAGGTTCCAGAATTGGTAGAGTATGGCACCAGTTCTGAAACAGCGCCAGTTCATGAAATTTCAGAATTGACGGAATATGGCACAACTCCAGAAACAGCGCCTGTTCATGAAGTTCCGGAATTGGCAGAGTATGGCACCAGTCCCGAGACAACTCCAGTTCAAGAGATTCCAGAATTGACGGAATATGGTACAACTCCTGATACAGCTCCTATTCATGAGACTTCTGAGTTGGAATTGACTACAAATGATGAGGTTAGAATAGAAAAGATTGATTTTTCTATTGACGAGCAATATACAGATGAGATTCCAGAAGGAAGTCGTCAAATCGCCACTCCGGGTGTTCAAGGTGAGCGGACCATCAAGACTCGTGTCTACAGTTCCAATGGTCAAGAGGTTGACCGTCAAGAGTTGTCTAACGAGGAAACTCTAGCTCCAGTAACGCAAATTGTCAAAGTCGGAACAGCTAAACCAAGCATGGTACCAAACGATGCGCCGAAAGCAGACGTTCTGCCAGAATATCCGCTAACTTACACTGACGAACTTCGCGTTGAGAAGATTAACTTCACAATTCGTGAAGAAGAAACGGATGAATTGGTTCGTAATGCTCGTCAAATCACAACTCCAGGAGTCCTAGGTGAACGAACTATCAAGACTCGTGTCTACAGTTCTAATGGCCAGGAAATTGACCGTCAAGAACTTTCGAATGAAGAAACCTTGGCTCCTGTCACACAAATCGTCAAGGTCGGCACGTCTAAACCAACTATGGTACCGAACGATCCACCGAAAGCAGAGGCTCTGCCAGAGTATCCGTTGACTTACAGCGACGAAACTCGTGTAGAGAAAATAGCCTTCGACATTGAAGAACAAACTACGGATGAATTGGTCCAAGATGCTCGTCAAATCACAACACCAGGTATTGAGGGAGAGCGCACGATTAAGACTCGCGTCTACAGTTCTAACGGTCAAGAGGTTGACCGCCAAGAGTTGTCTAACGAGGAAACTCTGGCTCCTGTCACACAAATCGTCAAGGTCGGCACAGCTAAACCAAATATGGTACCAAGTGATGCACCGAAAGCAGAGGCTCTGCCAGAGTATCCGTTGACTTATAGCGACGAAACTCGTGTAGAGAAAATAGCCTTCAACATTGAAGAACAAACTACGGATGAATTGGTCCAAGATGCTCGTCAAATCACAACACCAGGTGTTGAGGGAGAGCGCACGATCAAGACTCGCGTCTACAGTTCTAATGGCCAGGAAATTGACCGCCAAGAGCTTTCGAATGAAGAAACCTTGGCTCCTGTCACACAAATCGTCAAGGTCGGCACGTCTAAACCGACTATGGTACCGAACGATCCACCGAAAGCAGAGGCTCTGCCAGAGTATCCGTTGACTTATACCGACGAAATTCGTGTAGAGAAAATAGCCTTCAACATTGAAGAGCAAACTACGGATGAATTGGTCCAAGATGCCCGCCAGATTGCAACTCCGGGAGTTCAAGGTGAGCGCACGATTAAGACTCGCATTTACAGTTCTAACGGTCAAGAGGTTGACCGCCAAGAATTATCCAATGAGGAAACTCTAGCTCCCGTAACGCAAATTGTCAAAGTCGGAACAGCTAAGCCAAACATGGTACCGAACGATCCACCGAAAGTAGACGCACTGCCAGAGTATCCGTTGACTTACATCGACGAAATTCGTGTAGAGAAAATAGCCTTCAACATTGAAGAGCAAACTACGGATGAATTGGTTCAAGATGCCCGCCAGATCGCAACACCAGGTGTTGAGGGAGAGCGCACGATTAAGACTCGCGTCTACAGTTCTAATGGCCAGGAAATTGACCGTCAAGAACTTTCGAATGAAGAAACCTTGGCTCCAGTAACACAAATCGTCAAAGTCGGCACGGCTAAACCAAGCATGGTGCCAAATGAAGCACCGAAAGCCGATGCTCTGCCAGAATATCCGTTGACGTATACTGACGAAACGCGCGTTGAGAAAATTAACTTCACCACCCGTGAGGAAGAAACCGATGATCT
Source organism: Streptococcus sp. Z556 (assembly GCF_053010225.1). Lineage (NCBI taxonomy): Bacteria > Bacillati > Bacillota > Bacilli > Lactobacillales > Streptococcaceae > Streptococcus > Streptococcus sp. Z556. Next base: position 99,820 of record NZ_JBRKNU010000004.1, on the reverse strand, counting down.
TGTTCGAGATGCTCGTCAAATCACAACACCAGGTGTTGAGGGAGAGCGCACGATCAAGACTCGTGTTTACAGTTCCAATGGTCAAGTTGTTGACCGTCAAGAACTTTCGAATGAAGAAACCTTGGCTCCTGTAACACAAATCGTCAAAGTCGGCACGGCTAAACCAACTATGGTACCAAATGATGCACCAAAAGCAGACGCACTGCCAGAGTATCCGTTGACTTATACCGATGAAACACGCGTTGAAAAAATTAACTTTAACATTCGTGAAGAAGAAACGGATGAATTAGTCCAAGATGCGCGCCAGATCGCAACACCAGGTGTTGAGGGAGAGCGCACGATCAAGACTCGCGTCTACAGTTCTAACGGTCAAGAGGTTGATCGCCAAGAGTTGTCCAACGAGGAAACTCTAGCTCCCGTAACGCAAGTGGTCAAAGTTGGAACGGCTAAGCCAACCATGGTACCGAACGATCCACCGAAAGCAGACGCTTTAGAAGAGTTCGACTTAATTTCACTGCATAATCTCTTAGCAGAAGCGGATCAGATTAAAGCTCAGGCCCGTTATTTCAACGATAGTCAGAGTCATCAAGCTAACTATGATGCTGCTTTGACGGCAGGTCAAGCGATTCTGAGTCAATCCCAAGCCAGCCAAGCAGAAGTCAACCAATTGGTGGAACAAATCAATCAAGCCAAGGCTCAATTAAGTGGTCTTGAGGTTGTCAAAACTGCTCTTCAGACTGAGTACGATTTAAATCCAAGAGTTAAAACTTCGGTTAAATATAAGAATGCGGATTCAGAAAAGCAGACAGCTTATACTGACGAATTGACCAAGGCAGAGGGAGTTTTGAACAATCAGACTGCTACACAAGTGCAAGTCAATCAAGTTCTTGCTAGCCTGACAGCAACCAAAGAAGCGCTGAATGGAATACCTAAAGTCAAGCCGACAGTTTCGATTCTAAGTCTGACTGAGAATGCCGATGATAAGTCGGTTACGGTCCAATATAGATTGGAAGACCAGACCAAATCCTTCCGTTCAGCGACTGCAGAATTGTACCAGGGAGATCAGCTGGTTCGCACTCTTCCGATTACTAACTTTGCTGGTAGCTTGAAAATTGGCGACCTAGACTACTATACAGGTTATACTTTGAAAACTAAGTTGACTTATGAACTGGATAATGGCAGCTTTACTGAGTTTGAAACAGACAGTCGTAACTTTGAGTTAGAATACAAGAAGATTGCCTTCCGTGATATTGATTCTGTTGAGTTTTATCATAAAGAAAACGACCAATATAAGCGCTTTGTATCGATGAGTTCTATGCCTACGGATCTGTCTACCTACTTCGTCAAGATCAAATCAAGCGAATCCAAGGAAATTCTCCTACCAGTTCACAGCATTTCTGAAGCAGAGAAAGATGGCAAGGCAGTCTATAAGGTTAATGTAACGCTTCCTGAACTCGTCCAAGAAAGTGAGACGGGTTACAAGTCTGGGCACGACTTCTACATCAGTAAGGCAGTCCCAAGTCAGCAAAATGTCTACACCAGCTTTGCTGGATTGGTAGACGCTATGAAGCGAAATATGGCAGGAAATTATGTTCTGGGAGCTGATTTGGATGCGAGCGAGGTCAACCTAGCTCCTGCGGATTATGTCTACCTCAAAGGGAACTTCACAGGTAGTCTGACAGGTAGTCATAATGGTAAGCAATATGCCATTTACAATCTAGTCAAGCCTTTATTTGAAAACCTCAAGAGTGGGTCTACCATTTCAAATATTGACTTTAAAGATGTGAATATCGTGGGGACCTATGACTCAGCTGCGCTGGCACGCAATGCGGAAAATGCGCAAATTACAGATGTTTCTGTTCAGGGGAGAGTATCGGTAGTAGGCAACGCTTCTAACGTAGCGGGTCTTGTAGTTAATGGAACCAATACGAAGATTACCAATAGTTCCTTTACGGGTACCATCCTATCTAACAATCAACACATCAAAGCTTATAACGTAGGTGGTTTGGTTGCGAGCCTTAAAGGAGGAGAATCTCTTCTTAGCCAAAGTAAAGCAGATGTAACGATTATTAGCGGTGCGCGATCAAATGAACAACGTATTGGTGGTTTGGTTGGACGTCTAGAAAACAATGCTCGAATCACCAAATCTTATGTGACAGGAAAATTATATAATTCAACCACTAACGGTCAAATCGGTGGAGTGATCGGCTCGAACTACTTTAATGGTTTAGTTGATAATGTTATCAGTAATGTTAGCGGTACAAATGTTTACAGTATTTCTGGGGATCAGGGATACAAGAACGACCGCATTACACAAGCATATAAAGTTGCCAAAAGTGAAACCTTGAAAAACGATCAGTTTGTTACTTCTACCATTACTCAAGAAGAAATGGAAGAAAAACTGACTGCTATGGACATCACAACTAGCCTAGATGACACGAATCTAAATATGCGTTTTGTCGACTATGGTCAAGTAAACAATGCTCAATTTGACCGCGGATATTCTTATGCAAATATGGAGAAACTGCTTCCTTTCTACAATAAAGAAACCATTGTTTCGTTTGCTAACAAGATTCCGAAAGAGCATAAGTTGAACAAGGAGTACCTACTGGATGTTGTTCCAATGAGGGGTGACCAGGTTATCACTGATATCCATGGCAATAAAACAGCAATCAATCGTTTGATGCTGCACTACATGGACAATACCATTGACTACCTAGAAATATCTTATCAGGGAGATTTCGTAAATCGAGGCATTGCTGAGTATAGTATCAAGGGGTTAGACCTTCTTTATACTCCAGAAGCCTTTGTATCAGATTATACTAGTATTCTAAATCAAGTCTTGCCAGAGCTAAACAAAGTCGTTCTTGATTCGCCAGCTATGCGAACAGCTCTTGGAGTAGCAGCAGATACTTCTTTGGATGAATTATACTTAGACACTGCATTTACGCAAGTGAAAAGCAAGCTATCAGGTGAGCTTCGCAAAGTGCTGGCTATGGATAAGGCTATCAATACTGAAGGTGAAGTAGTTAAGGACTATCTTGTTAAGAAGATTCTTGCTGATAAAGAAGCTTTCCTATTGGGGCTGACTTACCTTAACCGTTGGTACAATATCAACTATGACAACTTTAATGTCAAAGACCTGTCGGCTTACAAGATGGATTTCTATGGTAAGAATGACGTTTCGGTTCTTGATACAATCATTGCTTTAGGGAAATCAGGACTTGAGAACCTCAAGGCTAAGAACAACTATACAGCGTATGATAATTCGCTCTCTGAAGCAACTGGCAAGCGAGGACTCTTCAATTACCTTGAAGGCTACCGTCAGCTCTTCCTACCATACAAGACCAATAATGAATGGCTCAAAACCAATACAAAAGCCTACATCGTTGAGGCTAAGTCCGATGTAGCAGAAGCGAGACAGCTTCAGGACGCAGCCGAGGGCAAGAGCAAGTACTCTGTCGGTGTTTATGACAAGATTACTGCAGATAATTGGGAACACAAGGGCATGCTCCTACCACTCTTGACCATGACGGAGAAAGGTGTCTATGCTATCTCTAATCTGTCTACCCTCTCTATGGGAGCTTATGATCGTTACCGCCTGGATGCCAATAACAGAGTGCGAACAGACGCAGAACTAATTGAATATGTTGAAGACAGAGTGAGAAAAACAGCTGAATACCAGCGCGACCACTATGATTTCTGGTATAAGATTCTCAGTCCAGAAAGCAAGGACAAGCTCTTCCGTTCGGTTCTGGTTTATGATGGATTCTCATTGGTTGACAAGAATGGTCAAAGATATTGGGCTCCAGCTAATGACAAAAAATCACAGGCTATGCAGGAATTCTTTGGACCAGCTGGCAAGTGGTATCCAAGCAAGGGCTATAATGCCTATGCTACGGGTAGTGTAACTCACTTTGATGCTGCTAAATTGTTGGAAGACTATGGAAACTCTGTCTACACCCATGAAATGACCCATAACTCTGACGGTGCTATTTACTTTGAAGGTTATGGTCGTCGTGAGGGCTTGGGTGCGGAACTCTATGCTCGCGGACTCTTGCAGTCTTCACCGAGCGCAGATGAACCAACCATTACGCTCAATACTCTCTTCAAGGTGGATAAGGATTCTAAGACACGTATGCATACCTATAATTTCAAGGAACGTGTTCAAAATGAAGCAGACCTGCAACACTATGTTCATGGTATGTTTGACATGATCTACACCCTAGATTACCTAGAAGGTACCTCTATGCTGAAGCAGAGCGATGCTGCCAAGTTACAGTGGTTCAGGAAGATGGAGAATTACTATATTACAGATAAGTATGGTAAGGAGACCCACGCAGGTAACCAGACGCGAAGCTTTACAGCTGAGGAAATCAAGCAGCTGAAGACCTTTGATTCCCTGATTGAAAATGATGTAATCACTCGTCGGGAGAATAAGGAAAGTGGGAAATATGGTCGAAATGGCTACCTCAGTCTCAGCCTCTTCTCACCAATTTACTCAGCCTTGAGCAATCCAAATGGAGCACCTGGTGACGTTATGTTCCGTCGCACAGCCTATGAATTACTGGCAGCCAAGGGCTATCATGACGGATTTGTCCCTTATGTTTCTGGTCAGTACTCTCAGGAAGCCTTCGATGAAGGGAAGAAAACGTGGGACGGATGGTCTGGAAGAGATGTCGGTCTCGTGACCGACCAGAAAGTCTTGGAAAATGTATTTAAAGGTGAATACACCTCTTGGGCAGCCTTCAAGAAGGCCATGTACAAGGAGCGAATTGATCAGCTAACCAAGCTGAAGCCAATTACCATTGAGTACGAGCTTAAAAATCCAAACAGTACCAAGAAAGTAACCATTCGTTCTTATGCAGAGATGCAGCAGTTGATGGACGCAGCCGTGGCAGAGGATGTACGCAACATTACCAATGCTACTAGCCGTGTCGAAGCTAGCTGGGTTAACTTGCTCAAGAAGAAGATTTACAACGCTTATCTTCGTGAGACAGACGATTTCAGACAGTCCATTTTCAAGAAATAAGGAAAATAATTCTGTTCAATCAAAATTTGAAAAATTCCTAGGTTTAAGGCTACCTAGGAATTTTTTCTGTGATTCTCCATGATATTATTTGCGAATTCAAGACCTGGTAAGATAAGGATTTTTAAAGCGCAAATGCGCTAAAAGGATTAGTATTGTTTTGCTACAATTATTTATAGCAAATAAATTGAATAATCTAGTAAATTTCGGTAGAATAGAGGGGATTGAAATCATGATGAAGGAAAGATTAGGAATGAAAAGAAGTTATTTAGGAGAAAAGCACCAACGTTTTTCATTGAGAAAAGTTTCGGTTGGTTTAGTTTCTGCTTTGGTAGGGGTTTTCTACCTTTTTAGTGGAGGAGGTTCTCTTGCAAATGTAGCAGCTAGTGAACAGACGCCATCCGTCACAAAACAGATTCACTATAAGTACGTGACAGAGAGTGAACTCACGGACCAAGAGAAGCAGTTGGTAGTCAAAGAATTGCCACAGTTTGCTGAGGAAACAGATGATACATACTATTTGATTTATCGTCCGACGAGACAGTTGCCTGCAACTGGTCATAGTCAACTCATTAGCTCAATTGCAGCAGGGGCAGGCATAGTGCTACTGGTCGTAGCAATTAAACTGGGCAGAGATGATCGCAAGAAACTCGCTTCATTTATGCTCTTAACTAGTCTAGGAAGTCAGCTAATCGCGCCAACGTCTTTGGCTTTGACAAATCAAATGCTCGCTGACTACAATCAGGAATTGACTGTACAGGTCGGGGAAACATTGCAATCCCCACTTACGATTGAAGGCTACCAATATGTAGGCTATTTGAAATCTCAAAAAGCAGTAAAATCTCCAGTTGATGGCAAGAAAGAGTTGAATCATTCGGCTCCTATTGATACTCCAGTTCAAACTTCAAACGGAAGTCAAGCGCAGGAAGAGTATCGTGCTCAGAAACCAAGTGATGCTCCTGTATTTGAACAACCAGAGTTAAAGGTTGAGAGTAAAGAAACGAGTCGCACCGATAGCATTCCTTTCCAAGTGGAGGAAGTCGAGGCAGCTGATTTGCCACAAGGTCAAACTGAGGTGATTCAGGCAGGGAAAAATGGTAGTCGTACCATTGTGATCCGCAGCTACATTTTAAATGGTCAGGTGATCCATACAGAGGAGGTTTCCAATCAGGTAACGACTGAGCCTACTTCTGAGATTAGAAAAGTCGGAAGCAAGGTCCTTTCTCCTACAAAACCAAACACAGGGGAGTCCGTTAGTGAAAAACCAACAAACGCTCCAATAAATGAAGTTCCAAGCTTAAACGTTGAAGAAAAAGATGTTACCACAACGATAGCAGAACCCTACACTCGGGAACGGGTTGAGAGTGATAGTTTGCCAGTTGGCCAGACCAAGGTAACCCAAGCTGGTCAAGATGGTGTGCGTACGATTGTCACCCGTCAGTACATGGTAGATGGCAAAGTAGAGAGAAGTCAGGAAATCTCTAACGAAGTGACAACTCCAGCAGTATCAGAGATCGTAACAGTTGGAACAGGTCCTGTTAGCGAGAAACCAACAGACGCTCCTGTAAATGAAGTTCCAAGCTTAAACGTTGAAGAAAAGGACGTTACCACAACAGTGGCCGAACCCTACACTCGGGAACGGGTTGAGAGTGATAGTTTGCCAGTTGGCCAGACAAAGGTAACCCAAGCTGGTCAAGATGGAGTGCGTACGATCGTCACCCGTCAGTACAGTGTAGATGGCAAAGTAGAGAGAAGTCAGGAAATCTCTAACGAAGTGACAACTCCAGCAGTTTCGGAAATCGTAACAGTCGGAACAGGCCTAGTTAGTGATAAACCAACAGACGCTCCAGTACACGAAGTTCCAAGCCTAGAGGTCGAAGAAAAGGATGTTACCACAACGTTGGCAGAACCCTATCCAACCAAGGAAGTGGAAAGTGCAGACTTGCCTTTGGGGCAAAGGGAAGTTAGCCAAGCTGGTCAAGACGGTGTGCGAACAATCGTCACCCGTCAGTATTTGGTAGATGGAAAAGTTGAAAATACGGAGGAAATTTCTAATACTGTCACAAAAGAAGCAGTTCCTCAGATCATCAAAGTTGGTACAAAACCAATCTCTACAAATGCGGATCATGCTCCTGTAGAGCCAGAAAAAGGAACACTCGACCTCGAACCCTTACACCAATTAGTGGAAGAGGCCGACAGCATCCAGAAAACGCATCAGTATTTCAATGATACCGCTGCAGATCAAGAGTCTTATAAACAGGCAGTTGCAAATGCCCAAGCTATCTTTGAGACATCTCACGCTAGTCAAGAACAGGTTGATTCCTTGAAAAAGGCCCTTGAAACTGCTAAGAATAATCTAGACGGCCAACCTGTTGATAAGAAAACTCTCGGAGTTGAATTTGAGATGAAGGATGTGACTCAGTCTACAGTTGCTTACCAGTATGCTGATGAACAAGTCAAACTCCGTTATCGTCGTGCTCTAGATCAGGCCAAGCTCGTTTTGGACAATCCTTTCGCCAATCAAGCCTTGGTTGATCAAGTTCGGACAGATCTCGCGGCGGCTCGTCAAGCTCTGGATGGAGTCAAGAGAAAACCAACCCTCTCTCTAGTCCGTGTCGAGAAGGAAGAAGATAAACGCCAAGTTTCTCTTAGCTATCACTTGACGGATGCTACAGCTAGCTATCAATCAGCCAAAGTGCAGCTTTACAAGGGCGAAACGTTGATCAAGGAAGTTGACCTTGTGGATCTCGCTCAAAAATTGACACTTGATGACTTGGATTACTATACTCCTTATACCCTCAAAACCGTCATGAAATATGACCTAGGTCAAGGGGAACAAACTAGTATAGAGGATCAACGTCCAGTTCAGCTAGATTATAAGAAGGTTGAAATCAAAGACATCGACCGCATCGAACTGTACGGTAAAGATGGCAGTCACTACCGACGTTACCTATCCTTGTCAGAAGTGCCGTCTGATTTGAACAATTACTATGTCCGAATTCAGTCAGACAAGTTCAAGGATATGCTCATGCCCGTTTCTAAGATTACAGATAAGGGCAATGCCTACTCCGTAACAGTATCAGCTAATCAGCTTGTTGAGGGAGAAGGGGATCATTATCGTTCAGATTACTCCTTTGATCTTCCGAAAACCCCTCTTAGTCAAGAAGGAGTCTATACGTCCTTCAAAACGCTCATAGAGGCCATGAAGTCAAACCCGACTGGAAACTTCACATTAGGAGCGGATGTTTCAGCAGATGAGATTGAGTTGGAACAGTCTACGACAAGCTATGTTCCAGAAGAATTTTCAGGTAGCTTAACGAGTCGAGTAGATGGCAAAGATTATGCTATCTACAATTTAGCAAAACCACTCTTTGCAACCTTGAAAAATGCCACTATCCAGCAACTGACCTTGAAATCGGCTGCAGTTTCAGGTAAGGACTCTATAGGGGCCTTGGCTAGCAACGCTCAGAACGCAACGATTACGGATGTTTCTGTAAGTGGTAGTCTATCTGGTAACAAGCATATCGGTGGACTAGTAGGAGTTGCCCAAAATACAAAACTAACCAATGTTGCCTTTAAAGGGGCTATCACCAGCACCCAAGATGGAGGGCAGGAGTACAATATTGGTGGCCTAGTCGGTAATTTCCACGGCAACCAATCACTGGCGCAGAAGAGTCAAGCAGATGTATCTATCCAAGTAACGGGTCGAAATGGAGACCAGCGTGTTGGTGGCTTGATTGGTCGCTTGCAGAATGGAGCTAGATTAGAAACTTCTTATGTGTCTGGTTCTATCCAAAATGGAGGTCATTCTGGCCAAGTCGGTGGAGCAATCGGGTCTACTTGGAACAATGGACAGGTCCGAAATGTCTTGACCAGTGTCAAGGTTCAAAATGGTCATGCCATGACAGGAGATCCCTATCCTGAGGCTTCTGTTTGGGACTCTTATGTTCTTGAAGGGACTACAGCAAATCGAAAAGATGAGCGTTTTGTCCGTACTATTTCAGAGGTAGATGGACAAGCCAAACGTCAGTCCTTTGGAATCACTTCAAACTTGACGGACCAAGAGCCATTGCAGCTAGCTTACCAGCATCAGACAGACTATAGTCGAGTGAGGGGAGCCCAAGAGTCCAGAAAGCTAGCCTACGAAAATGTAGAAAAACTATTACCATTCTACAACAAAGACTTCATCGTTCATACAGCCAACCAATTAGCTGAAGACGATAAACTCAACAAAGTAGCCTTGTTAGATGTGGTTCCGATGAAAGATGGGACACTGATAACGGATGTCAATAGCCATAAGGGTGAAATCAATAGACTGATGCTGCATTATGCAGATAAGACCATTGCTTATCTTGATTTGACCTACAAGGGAGATTTTGCCAATGGTCAGATTGCTGAATATAGCATCGCTGATAAGAATTTGCTCTATACACCAGAGGCCTTCCTATCGGACTACCAGTCCATTAAAGCGAGTGTCTTGGAAGAACTCAAAGCTGTGACCTATGACTCAACTGCAGTTCGAAAGGTCCTTGGAATTGGTGAAACAGCTTCCTTAGATGATCTTTATCTAGAAAAAGCCTTTGAACAAACCAAGGCTGAACTAGGTCAGGAGCTCCTCAAGGTACTTTCAGTTGACAAGTCGATTAACACTCTAGGTCCTGCGGTAGCGGATATGATTAGCCAAAAGATTCTGCAGAACAAAGAGGCCTTCATGCTTGGTCTGACCTATCTCAATCGTTGGTACAATGTCAACTATGGAACTTTCAATACCAAGGACCTTAATGCCTATAAGTTTGATTTCTTCGGCAATCAAGCAGCTTCGACACTCGATACCATCATTGCTCTCGGTAACTCTGGCATGGGCAATCTTCGAGCACAAAACAACTTCAATGCCTACCGACAATCTCTAGCCAAGGAAAAAGGCAAAGGAGACCTCTTTACATACTTAGAAAGTCTGCGTGAACTCTTCTTGCCACACAAAACCAATAGTGAGTGGTTTAAGGAAAATACCAAGGCTTATATCGTAGAAGCTCGTTCAAGTCTGCCAGAAATTCAGGCTAAGCAGGACAATGCGGATCGTAAGAGTAAGTATACAATCAAGGTCTACGACAGACTGACTCAGGGAGATTGGGGCTTCAAGCAAATGGTCCTCCAACTTCTGACCTTACCTGAAAGAGATGTCTATATCATCAGCAATATGTCGACCATTGCCTTTGGTAGCTTTGGAAGCTACAGGAAAGAAGGTGGCAGAGTTCTCTCAGGCGAGGAACTTCATCGACACGTTGAAAAACTTGTGGATCAATCAGCTGAATGGCAACGAAACCACTATGACATGTGGTACAACATTCTAAGTCCAAACAGGAAAGACACTCTATTCAGACGGGTGATCGTTACAGACGGTTTCTTGCGTTATAATGATAAAGGCCAGCAATATTGGGCTCCGCGTAATGATAAGACCTCTGTTGCTATGTACAATTTCTTTGGCCCTGCTGGGAAGTATCACGGAGACAATGGACTAGGGGCCTTTGCCAATGGTTATGAAGTCTTCTACGTCTATGACCAGATGCTGGGAGCTTCTGGAACCATGGTCTATACCCATGAAATGACCCACAACTCGGATGGTTCTATCTATTTTGAAGGACATGGTCGTCGTGAGGGTGAAGGACCTGAGAGTTTTGCTACAGGGATGTTAGAGTCTGTAACCAATGTTAGCGAAAAAGGTCTCGTACTTAATAGCTTCTATCAAGGAGATAAAGATTCGACCACACGTTATCATACCTATGATCCTGTTGCCCGATTCTCCTCAGCAGATGCTCTTCGCGACTACATGCATGGAGTTTTTGACGTACTGAACCTTCTGGATTATGTAGAAGGGGATATTGTTACTGGTGTCCTAACTGATCAGCAGAAAATGAAATGGTACCGTAAGGCTGAAAATTATAAATTTGAGAATACGTCTTATGGTAAGAAAGCACATGCTGATGATCGCATTGTACCAATAACAGCCGAAGAAGCAGCTAAACTAAAATCCGTTGAAGACCTTGTTGATCATAATATCATTGGTCGTCGCGATGGTTGGGATACAGCTAGCTTTGGACGAAATGGCTACTATGTCATCAATATGTTTGCTTCCTTCTATGCAGCTCTGGACAATCCAACTGGTGCACCTGGGGGACTTATGTTCCGCCGTAGAGCCTATGAATTGCTCGGAGACAAGGGTTACCAGCAAGGATTTGTCCCATATGTATCTGGCCAATACGCTGGCCAAGCGCTTAAAGAAGGTAATAAGACCTACTCAATCTGGAACAGAGGAGATGTCGGTGTAGTTGGAGATGATCTGGTTTTCAAAAATCTCTATGGTAGCCAGTATGAATCATGGAAGGATTTGAAGAAAGCTATGTTGAATGAGCGATACAACAAGGCTCAAAACTTCCTTCGCCCTATCACCATTGAGTTTGAAGCAGGAAAACTAGATAGCAAACGACAAATTACGATTTCTTCTTATGAGGAATTACAAGATTATATGTACTTAGCAGTACTAGCGGATGCTTCAGCTAAGAACATCGATCGGGCCTTATCAGACAGCTCTAAGAGCAGTGTCGCCCAACTCAAGTATCGTATTTTTAATGCTTATCTACGTGCCACAGATGACTTCAGACAGTCAATCTTTGAAAAATAAGCTTCTTACAAAGATAGATACGAAAAAAGAAGATCCAAGTGATCTTCTTTTTTCTATGGAATTGCTTGCTTAGTGGAGAAGACGAATGAACTTACAAACAAATTGATACATGACCTATTTCTTAGTCTAAATGTCTGGATAGAAATTTGAAATCATTCATCATCTAGTATCCTCATTTTGAAATTTCTTTTGTTTTTCATGAAAATATGATAAAATGATAGCTATACAAATTTTTAAGGAGATTCGGATGAAAACAAATACACTTGCTCGCGTAAATGCGATTTTTGGTCTTATTTCAGGTATTGTCTTGCTGTTGGCTCCAGTTGTTATGTTTATGATAGCTGTCGGTGCTGCTGCGGCAACGGAGGACTCAGATGCAACAGTTGGGCTATTGACGATTTTTTCAATTATTTTATCATTGGTGAAAATTGCAATCTTGGTTTTAGGAATTGTAGCTATTGTTTATTACAAGGATGATGAGCGTGTGACTCCTGCACCGTCTGTCTTATTTATCGTGGGTGGTTCTGTTGGATTGATCCCATTCTTGGGCTGGGTAGGAGGAATTTTGACAATCATTGGTGGATCCCTCTATTTTGGACTTTTGAAAAAATTCGATGTTCAAGAATAATGACTTTTTGTTAGGAATATTTTTAAATAAGAGAAGGCGATTAGCCTTCTTTTTTCTTACCAAGTAAGGGATAAATTTAACAGGATAAATAAACTTTCAAATTCGTAAAATCAAAGCATTTATTTGAGACAAGGAACTCTTTTTATAGTATAATGATGAATGTAAATTACCTATATCAAAATATAATTCTAGTTATTTTCTTGATAGAGGTTAAAAAGCGAGAGGATTTAGAATGAAAAAGATTTTTGGAGAGAAGCAGCATCGTTTTTCCTTACGAAAATTAGCAATTGGTCTTGTATCAGCTTCGATTTCAAGCCTATTTTTTGTGTCCATTGCGAGCAGTGGAACTGTATTTGCTCAAGAAAATGTAGCTGTTCACTACAAATATGTGACGGATACGGAGTTGAGTGGGCAAGAAAAAGACTTGATTGTAAAGGACATTCCTAAAATTGCTGAAGATAGTGAAAGCACCTATTATCTAGTCTACCGTATGGATGAGAAAGCACAGCTAGGTCAGTTGCCCAATACAGGTGGGCAGCATAGTCTTACTAGTGTTTTATCAGGTGGAGCGCTAGCTTCGATTGGCCTTCTTATTTTTGTTGTAACCAAAAAGAAAGGCAAAAAGAAGGCCCTCTTGAATGTGATTTTGGTAACAGGGATGGGCAGTGGTTTGGTTTCTTCGGTTCAGGCTATCGAAAATCAACTTTTGCTACAATACAATCAGGAATACCAATTATCCCAAGGAGATAGTCTGCCTTTGCCACGTGCCTTATCAGGTTATACTTACCTAGGATATATTAAGCAAGACAAAGAGATTAATCAGCAAGAAACTGCTGCTAGGGATCAGAAACTAGACTACACGGTTCAACCTCATTTTCAGACCAATGAAGGTGGGCAAAAGGTAGGAGATGAGCAGAAAGCTCCATCTCCTACACTCCCTGCTGAAAAACCAATCCCTTCTCAAGATTCATCCAATCAAAATCCGTCTGGTATTGCTAGTGTAGATCCTCAAGACGAAGTCTTGGCTGGTCGCGTGAACAAACCAGAACTCCTATACAAAGACCAAGAGATTGAAACCAAACTAGACTTTTCAGAAGTGGTTCAAGAAAATCCAGAACTAGCAGAGGGAACCATTCGTGTCAAACAAGAAGGGCGTGCTGGGAAGAAGATTGATCTTGTTCGCATTTTCACTATTGAAAACCAAGAAATTTCTCGGGAAGTTCTATCAACTAAATTAGAAGAAGCCCTGCCACGTATAGTAGAAAAAGGGACTAAGAAGGCAGTTGCTCCGAGTGAAGCACCACAGTCTGCAAGAAAAGGAGAGCCTGAGACGCAGGCTTCCTTACCAGAATATCAGGGAACTCAAGCGGGAGCGATTGTAGAGGCTGAGATAGCCGAAAAACCAGAATATACTGGCACCCAAGCTGGAGCAGTCGTTGAACCAGAGCAAGTTGCTCCGCTACCTGAATATCAGGGAACGCAAGCTGGTGCGATAGTGGAACCAGAACAAGTTGAGCCAGAGGTTGGGGGCGTCCAGTCAGGGGCTTTGGTGGAACCAGAAACAGCTGAGAAACCAGCCTATACAGGCGAGCAGTCTGGAGCAATCGTAGAGCCTGAAGAGGTGCCACCAACACCAGAGTATACAGGAACTCAAGCGGGAGCGATTGTGGTCCCAGAGACAAGCGAAAAACCAGAATATACAGATACTCAATCAGGTGCGATTGTTGAACCTGAGACTCAGTCTTCCCTACCAGAAAATACTGGTGAGAAAGCTGGAGCCATTGTTGAACCCGAACAAGTCGCTCCCCTTCCAGAATATACTGGTAATACTGAGCAAGTAAAACCAGAGACTCCGACAGAGAAACCAAAAGAAAAAGATCCAGAAAAAACACTTGAACTAAGAAATGTTTCGGATCTGGAGTTGTATAGTCAGACCAATGGAACATACAAACAACACGTTTCTTTAGACAGCGTTCCAAGTAATCCAGAAACTTACTTTGTCAAAGTCAAATCTTCATCATTTAAAGATGTCTATCTACCAGTTTCGTCAATAACAGCTGAAACGAAAGATGGTCAGCCAGTTTATAAAATCACAGCCAAGGCCGAGAAACTCCAGCAAGAGCTAGAAAATAAATATGCTGACAATTTCACCTTCTATCTAGCTAAGAAGGCTAGAGAGGAAACAACAACCTTCACTTCCTTTAGCAATCTCGTCAAAGCTATCAACCAGAATCTCTCTGGAACTTATTATTTGGGAGCTAGTTTGAATGCCAACGAAGTGGAGTTAGAGCCTGAAGCTAAATCCTACATCAAGGGTACCTTTACTGGTCAGTTTATCGGTGAAAAAGATGGCAAGCGGTATGCTATTTACAACTTGAAAAAACCTCTATTTGAAACCTTGAGCGGCGCTAGAGTAGAAAAATTGAGTCTGAAAAATGTCTCCATTTCAGGGAAAGATGATATTGGTTCACTGGCCTATGAAGCCCAGAATAACACAAAGATTCAGCAAGTTCATGTCGATGGTGTTCTTGCTGGTGAACGTGGTATCGGTGGTTTGCTGGCTAAGGCGGACCAATCAAGCATCACAGAGAGCAGTTTCAAGGGAAGAATTATCAACACGTATGAAACGACTGCTGCCTATAATATCGGTGGTCTGGTCGGTCATTTGACAGGTGACAAGGCTTTGCTGACGAAGTCAAAAGCGACAGTAGCCATTTCGTCCAACACAAATAGTTCAGATCAGACAGTGGGTGGTCTTGCAGGTCTAGTAGATCAGGATGCACAAATCCAAGATAGCTATGCTGAAGGCGATATTAACAATGCCAAGCACTTTGGTAGAGTCGCGGGAGTAGCAGGCTATTTGTGGGATCGAAAAACTAATGAGGAACAGCATGCTGGAAGATTGACCAATGTTCTCAGTGATGTCAATGTAACCAACGGGAATGCCATTACCGGCTACCACTATAATGGAATGAAGGTGAAGGACACATTTAGCAGTAAGGCCAACAGAGTCTACAATGTCACCTTAGTCAAGGATGAGGTCGTCAGCAAGGAATCCTTTGAAGAAAGAGGAACAATGCTAGATGCTTCCCAAATCGAAAGCAAAAAAGTAGCCATCAATCCTCTCACTCTACCAACAGTGGAACCCCTCTCAACAAGTGGCAAAAAAGACAGTGATTTTTCTAAGGTGGCTCATTATCAAGCTAAGCGCGCCTTGGCTTATAAAAATATTGAAAAATTGCTACCTTTCTACAACAAGGCAACCATCGTCAAATACGGAAATCTAGTAAAAGAAAGCAGTAGCTTATATAAAAAAGAACTCTTGTCAGCAGTAATGATGAAGGATAACCAAGTCATCACAGACATTGTTTCTAACAAAGAGACTGCAAACAAACTCTTGCTTCACTACAAGGACCATTCATCTGAGAATCTCAGTCTCAAGTATCAGGCTGATTTCGCTAAATTAGCAGAATATAGTTTAGGAAATACTGGACTTCTCTATACGCCAAACCAATTCTTGTACGACCAAAGCTCTATCATCAAGCAAGTCTTACCTGAATTGCAGCAGGTGGACTACCATTCAGAAGGCATCAGAAAGACACTAGGTATTTCTCCAAACGTCAAGCAGACTGAGCTCTATCTAGAAGACCAGTTCGCCAAAACAAAACAACATCTGGAAGACAGTTTGAAGAAACTCTTGTCAGCAGATGCCGGACTGGCTGGTGACAACCAAGTTACCAAGGGCTATCTTGTAGATAAAATCAAGCACAACAAGGAAGCCTTGCTACTTGGTATGGCGTATCTGGAGCGTTGGTACAACTTCAGCTATGGTCAAGTAAACGTCAAAGACCTGGTTCTGTACCATCTGGACTTCTTTGGTAAGGGAAATGCTTCACCACTGGACACTCTGATTGAGCTAGGTAAATCTGGCTTTAACAATCTTCTAGCTAAGAATAATGTCGATACTTATGGTATCAGTCTTGCCAACCAGCATGGAACGACAGATTTATTTAGCACGCTGGAACATTACCGAAAAGTCTTTCTACCAGAGAAAAGCAACAATGACTGGTTTAAATCAGAGACCAAGGCTTATATCGTTGAAGAAAAATCCAATATTGCAGAGGTTAAAGCCAAGCAAGGACAAGCTGGCACCAAGTATTCTATCGGTGTTTATGACCGCATCACGAGTGCCACATGGAAATACCGCAATATGATCTTGCCTCTCCTAACCTTGCCAGAGAGATCCGTCTTTGTCATCTCGACCATGTCTAGTCTAGGATTTGGAGCTTATGATCGCTACCGCAATAGTGACCATAAAGCGGGCAAGGCTCTCAATGATTTTGTAGAAGAAAATGCACGTGAAACAGCCAAACGTCAGCGTGATCACTACGATTATTGGTATCGTATTTTAGATAATGAGGGACGTGAAAAACTTTATCGTACGATTCTCCTTTATGATGCCTATAAGTTTGGCGATGATACAACCTCTGGAAAAGCTACAGTGGAGGCTAAGTTTGATAGCTCCAATCCAGCTATGAAGAACTTCTTTGGACCGGTTGGCAATAAGGTAGTACACAATCAGCATGGAGCCTACGCAACAGGTGATGGTGTCTACTATATGTCTTACCGTATGCTGGACAAGGATGGAGCCATTACCTATACCCATGAGATGACCCATGATTCGGATCAGGATATTTACCTTGGCGGCTATGGTCGAAGAAGCGGCTTGGGACCAGAGTTCTTCGCAAAAGGCTTATTGCAGGCTCCTGACCAACCAAGTGACGCAACCATTACCATCAACTCAATCTTGAAACACTCAACATCAGATAGTACAGAGGGATCCCGTCTGCAAGTCTTGGATCCGACAGAAAGATTCCAAAACGCAGCAGATCTTCAGAGCTATGTCCATAACATGTTTGACCTTATCTACATGCTGGAATATCTCGAAGGGCAGTCAATCGTTAACAAACTGAATGTTTACCAGAAAATGGTGGCTCTCAGAAAAATTGAGAACAAGTATGTGAAAGATCCAGTAGATGGCAATGAGGTATACGCTACTAACGTAGTCAAAGAATTGACAGCAGAAGAGGCCCAAAAACTAACTAACTTTGATAGTTTGATTGACCATAACATCTTGTCATCTCGTGAGTACCAATCTGGCGACTATGAGCGAAATGGCTACTATACGATTAAACTCTTTGCTCCAATCTTTTCAGCTCTCAGCAGTGAGAAAGGCACGCCAGGGGACCTTATGGGACGCCGGATCGCTTACGAACTTTTGGCTGCCAAAGGCTTTAAGGATGGAATGGTACCTTATATCTCAAATCAATACGAAGAAATTGCCAAACAAAAAGGTAAAACCATCAATCTCTATGGTAAAACACGAGGATTGGTGACAGATGATCTTGTATTGGACAAGGTGTTTGAAGGCAAGTATGCATCTTGGGCTACCTTTAAGAAAGCTATGTATAAAGAACGTGTGGATCAGTTTGAAAACTTGAAACAAGTGACCTTTAAAGATCCGACAAGACCATGGCCAAGCTATGCGACAAAGACCATCAATAGTGTGACTGAATTGCAAGCCCTCATGGATCAAGCTGTACTGGAGGATGCGGATGCTCCTCGTTGGAGCAACTATAATCCAGAGTATGACAGTGCTGTTCATAAGTTGAAGAGAGCAATCTTTAAAGCCTATCTTGACCAAACAAACGATTTCAGAACCTCTATTTTTAAGAAATAAGGGTTGGAAAATGAAAAGGGAGGATCGACAGATCTTCTCTTTTTATGTTCGGCTGTCTGAAAGCTGGTAGGCGATTTGTTTGTGCCTGAGAAGGTCTTTTGTTTCTGGGGCAAATATGGTAGAATGATAGCTACGAGAGAAGGAGGTTTTTATGGAGAGAGATAGATTGGTTCGACTCAATTGGAGACTGGGCATGCTGGCAGGTATAACCTTGCTTTTGGGACCTGTCCTACGATTTTTGCTATCCTATACTGGGGCTCTCATCTATAAAGATCCTTCAAAGGTGCTGGTTGTTACGGTTGCCTTTTCCCTGCTCCTGACATTTTTTAAGATTTTGATGATTGCAATAGGGACCTTTATGCTAATCTATTTTGAAGAAGACCAACAACTTCGAAAGCTGCCATCTATTTTATTTATCATTGGTGGCGTGCTGGGCTTTCTTTCAGCGACCGAGTGGATAGGAGGATTTCTAATCATTAAAGGAGCTGTTTCTTTTGCTAAATTTTTGAAAGAAGTCCGTGGCCTTGTCTGATAATTTAGTGAAACAATCCGTTGGAGGGTTGTTTTTTTCATTTAAAGAATTATCTGGTGAAAGAATATGTTGGAAAAATGCTTTTTTTATAAGAAAACATGATGTAACTAAGAATACTGATCGTTTAATTGATGCTTTAAATAACAAATAATTGCAATCGTTTCTTGATTGAATATCGCGAATTAATAATAACTAGATGAGAGGACACTGTTCTTTCTTTTTAGTTGATTTTAACTAGCTTTTTTGTGAAAAATTGTGTAAAATAGAATAGATAAACGAGGGCAACCTCGAAAAATAAAAGGAGAATCCATCTAATGGTAAAATTGGTTTTTGCTCGCCACGGTGAGTCTGAATGGAACAAAGCTAACCTTTTCACTGGTTGGGCTGATGTTGATTTGTCTGAAAAAGGAACACAACAAGCGATTGACGCTGGTAAATTGATCAAAGAAGCTGGTATCGAATTTGACCAAGCTTACACTTCAGTATTGAAACGTGCGATCAAAACAACAAACTTGGCTCTTGAAGCGGCTGACCAATTATGGGTTCCAGTTGAAAAATCATGGCGCTTGAACGAACGTCACTACGGTGGTTTGACTGGTAAAAACAAGGCTGAAGCTGCTGAACAATTTGGTGATGAGCAAGTTCACATCTGGCGTCGTTCATACGATGTATTGCCTCCAAACATGGATCGTGATGATGAGCACTCAGCTCACACTGACCGTCGTTACGCTTCACTTGACGACTCAGTTATTCCAGATGCTGAAAACTTGAAAGTGACTTTGGAACGTGCCCTTCCATTCTGGGAAGACAAAATCGCTCCAGCACTTAAAGATGGTAAAAACGTATTCGTAGGAGCTCACGGTAACTCAATCCGTGCCCTTGTAAAACACATCAAACGCTTGTCAGACGACGAAATCATGGATGTGGAAATCCCTAACTTCCCACCATTGGTATTCGAATTTGACGAAAAATTGAACGTAGTTTCTGAATACTACCTTGGAAAATAATCTATAAACAGAAAGCCTAGGATTCCTAGGCTTTTTTGTTTTTGCTTCTGGTTTCCAACTAGTTGAAAAAGCGTTATAATGATAGTAAAGAGTGACTTGATTGTAAGAAAAGTAGATATGCTCGAAGCCCTGAAATCAGTAGAGTAATTCAAGGTTTTAAACAGTAAATCAGTTGACAAAGTCTCTGCTTCTTGGTAGAATAAGAACTGTCGTAAAGACAAATAACTTCTTCTTGGTTACAGGCATGCCAACCTGTCACTCGGATGAAGCCAAATAAAAAGGAGAAACATCATGGCAATCTCAAAAGAGAAAAAAAATGAAATCATCGCACAATATGCACGTCACGAAGGTGATACAGGTTCAGTAGAGGTTCAAGTTGCTGTCCTTACTTGGGAAATCAACCACCTTAACGAACACATCAAACAACACAAAAAAGACCACGCTACTTACCGTGGATTGATGAAGAAAATCGGTCGCCGTCGTAACTTGCTTGCATACTTGCGTAAAAACGACGTTAACCGATACCGTGAGTTAATCAACTCTCTTGGACTTCGTCGTTAATCTTGCGTCTAAAACGTTTCTATACTTCGTTGGCTTCAGCTCGATGTACCATTAGTACAATCTTCGCCTCGTTGCCTAGTCTATAAACGTTTTATCCAGCAAGACTTGAGCTCTCTGATATTCAGAGAGCTTTTTTACTTTTGTCACCCTACCTCGATATACCCAAGTATAATCTTCGGTTACGATTATTAGCACTGTAAGACCAACTATATTTATTTTTCTCATCTTGTTCCATTGTTGAAAATATGGTATACTTTTTATGAGAATTTTCTAAATTTTTAATTTTGTCTAAGGAGGTTTTCATGCTTTCCAAATTTTCTGGAAGCCGACAAGATTTGCAATTTGTGTTGTTTTTGGTTATTTTGCTAAGTGTTTTAGGAATTTCCCTCTTTATAGCTGTTTCTATGGGGTCTGTTGCGATTGATCTAGGAGATACCTATCGGATCATTTTGAGCAGATTGGGGATTCCTCTTGAGATAGGAGAGGTTTCCAAGTCTACTCTTGCCATTGTATGGAACATGAGATTCCCTCGAGTATTGTTAGGCTTGATAGTAGGGGCTGGTCTTTCTATGTGTGGTAGCGTGATGCAGTCTACAGTGAACAATCCCATCGCAGAGCCTTATGTCTTAGGAATTTCTGCGGGTGCAACTCTAGGGGCAACTTTGAGCATCATTCTTGGTTTAAAATTGGTGATTAGCCTTGGAGCTTTCCTTGGAGCTATTTTGGCAACAATCGCTGTCCTCATCATTGCCTCTATGCAGGGCAGGATGACGACTTCTAGTCTGATCTTATCAGGAACGGTGGTTAATGCTCTATTTCTGGCCTTTTCCAACTTTATTATCTCAGTTGGCGCTAATGCGGATAGTGTGATGACTATTAAGTTTTGGACCATGGGTTCGCTTGCCGGGACTACTTGGTCTGACTTAGTCCTGCCAACTATAGTAGTAGGATTGGCCTTTCTATTTTTCGCTACCCAGTATCGTGTTTTTAATGCGATGATGATGGGAGATGAGGCTGCTTTAACTTTGGGAATTCCCTTACGCTTCTATTGGTATCTTTACGTGACCGTGGTGGCTGTGCTGACAGCTGTCTTGGTGGCTACTTGTGGGATTATTGGATTTGTTGGTCTAATTACTCCTCACTTAGCTCGAGGGTTAGTAGGAACGAATTACAGGAGGCTTTTTCCCGTTGCGACCTTACTGGGTGCCCTCTTTGTCATCTGGGCAGATGTACTCTCTCGTATCATCATTCCAAACGCTGAGTTGCCGATTGGCATTTTCACAGCCTTAGTAGGTGCTCCCTTCTTTATCTACATTGTTGGAGGTAGGCGAAGGGAGGTGAGGGCCTGATATGGACTTGATTTGTCAGGATATCCATTTTGGACTAGGAGAGAAAAAAATCCTCAAAGGAGTTTCTCTTAAGGTTGAGGGGCATCAATTTCACACGATACTAGGACCAAATGGAAGTGGAAAAACCAGCCTGCTTAAACTCCTCTATCGTCAGGAAAAGGCGGACAAAGGCTTGATAAGCCTAGATGGAAAGCCACTGGAGCATTGGTCACTCAAAGAAACAGCCAAGCAAATGGCAGTTGTCACCCAGTTTAATCAATTGCAGTTTGATTGTACAGTTGAGGAAATCGTCTTGCTGGGAAGAACTCCCCACCTCTCTTTTTTACAGAAGGAAAAGGAAAGGGATTATACGCTCGTTCAAGATGCCCTCGTTAAAGTGGACATGCTCGAGAAGAAAACTCGTATCTATTCGTCCCTGTCAGGGGGGGAGAAACAACGAGTCTTATTAGCCCGCGCCTTAGCGCAAGAACCGACTCTCTTGCTCCTGGACGAACCAACCAATCACCTGGATATCAAGTATCAGCTAGACTTGTTGGCCATTGTGAAGAATCTCAAGGTCAATGTTTTAGCTGTCCTACATGATATTCAACTTGCTTGTCGCTATTCGGATTATCTCTATCTGATGAAAGAGGGAGAAATCCTTTACCAAGGGACTCCAAAGGAGACCATCACCCCTGAGTCATTGCAAACTGTATACGGAGTTCAAAGTCAGGTTACTTGGACCGAGGATCAGCAAGCTATGATTCACTATTTATAAGAAAGAAAAGGAAAACAAAATGAAAAAAACACTAAGCATTTTACTCGTAACAGTAGCTACCCTAACCATGGCAGCTTGTGGCAACACTACCACTGAAAAGGCTACCACACAATCTAGCACAGAAACAAGTCAAAAGGCCAGCACAGAGACGACTTATCCGTTAACGGTCAAGACCTATGATGCTAAGGGAAATGAAGTCGAACAAGTCTTTGACAAGGCACCTGAAAAAGTTATCACCAACAATCTGTCAACCACTGAAATCTTATTGGAGTTAGGCTTGAAGGATAAAATTGCTGGCATGCTCAACCCTGACAATGCTGTAACAGACAAATACAAGGACGCGATTGCGACTATTCCTCAAATCGGTGATAAAAAAACAGTCTCACAAGAGACAGTCCTTTCTTATGAGCCAGACGCTGTGATGGGTCGAAACATGATGTTTTCTGAAAAATCCTTGGGGACAGTTAGCACCTGGAATGAAAATAAAATCCCAGTCTATACACAGAAAGCTTCTCTCTCAACGATTCAGCAAGATTTGGGAAATATCGTAGAAGATGTCAAAAATCTTGGAATGATTTTCAATGTTCAGGACAAGGCTAATGAATACGCAGCCCAATTACAAGCTAAAATTGACGCTGTTAAGAAAGCAAACCCAGCAAGCCAAGGTGAAAAGAAAAAGGCTTTGATTATGGTTGCTTATAACGACGAAACCTTTGGTGCTTACAAGTCTGCTTTGCAAGAGAGCTTGTTGAATCAACTTGGTTATACCAACGTTGCAACGGGAACATCAGGCTTGACCTTGGAAAATCTCGTGTCAATGGATCCTGAGTTGATTATCTATGTAACCAGCGACCGCAATAAAAAATTGGATGCCAATGCAGTAGAGTTGATGAAGGCAAATGAAGTTTTAGAAAACGTTCCTGCTATTAAGAATCAAAAAATCATGACCATTTCTTACGATGAGTTGATGGACTATGGTCCAGCAGTGATTGATTCCCTTGAGAAAATCAATGACTTTATCAATAAATAATGAGTTTGATTGGGAAGGAATCCAAGTCAAGGTCAGCCTTCCTTCGACCTATAACCCCAATCAAACCTATCCAGCTATTTTATTGAATGATGGAAACTTGGATTTCCTATCATCTCTTTCCGAATCTGTGATTTTAGTGGGCTTGACCTCTAAAAATCGCCTAGACGACTACACTCCCTGGAAGGCATCTGCTCTGAGAGATGGGGCTCCAGATTTTGGTGGTCAGGCAAATGCCTATCATGGTCATTTATTTGGAGGTCTTTTAGACAAGTTGCAGTCGCTTTATCGCCTGGACAAAAATCGCCTTGCCTATGGGGGTTACTCACTAGGTGGATTGGCTGCTGTATACAGTCTTTTCCATTTTGACAAGGTCTCCTGTATCTTCTCTATCTGTGGTTCCTTTTGGTATCCTGATTTTACGACTTATTGCAGGGAAGAAAAGGTGAGAAATTTAGATTGTTTGCTGTATTTACAGAATGGTCAAACAGAAGGAGCCCATCATACCAATCGCTTGGCTCAAGCACCAGTCTACGCTGAGCAGATTCATACCAGTTTTCAGCAACGCTATCCGACTAGTCAGTTTGTCTTTGACCCTTATGGGCATCATGAGCAAGTGGCTGAACGATTCCTAGCCTTTTCCAACTGGTTGGCCCAAAAATGGAAAATCGAATAAAAGAAATATCCCTTGGTTTTTACCAAGGGATAATTGTATTTTTTAACCAAGAGACTCTCTCTTCTTATCTGGATTCCAGATAAAGCTTGCGATGAAGGTAAAGATAATCGTTAGGATACCAACAATCACAGCAAGGATGAGGGCTGGGATTCGGACAAACCACCAGAGTGGGTTTGGTTTTTTATCATTGTGCCATTGCTTGGTTTCTTCGTCCAAACGTTGGAATTCTGCTTGGATACGGTCTGCAACCATTTCAATCCCTTCATCATTCATTTTCTTGATGTCTGAGATATCGATTGGATTTCCAAAGTTCATATCGACACGTTCACGGCTAACCAAACCTTTCAAGGTCATGGGACCAGTATAGGTAACTGGCATGATACGGACCTTAGCCATCTTGGCAATCAGAGCAACTCCGCCTTTGACATCTGTCGAGTGGCGACTACCACTAGGAAACATGATAAGGGAACGGTCACTTTTTTTGAGGACATTGATAGGGTATTTGATAGCAGAGGCGCTAGGATTTTCCCGGTCGATAGGAAAGGCCCCACACATACGGATCCACCAGCCAAATATGCGGTTGTTAAAAAGCTCTTTTTTGGCCATAAAGATGAATTGTTTTGGTTTGGTCGCAAAAGCCATGTAAACTGGATCCCACCAGGTACGATGAGGTGCGACCAGGATATAGTTTTCATCTTTACTAGGGATTTTATCCGTATTGTGATAGTGGGCATTGCCATTGATGGACCACAAGATCAGCATGACTAGTCCACGTAAATAAGTATAAAACATGAGATCTCCTTCGATTGTATTGCTTTTATTATTATACCTTATCAAAAGACTGCTGGCAAACTTTTTCAGTTATCAGCCAACAGTTTTAGATTGGATTAGAATTCTTTTAAAAAAAATGATATGATAGAATTTATGGATAAAAATAAGATTATGGGATTAACCCAAAGAGAAGTCAAGGAAAGACAGGCTCAAGGTTTGGTCAATGACTTTACCGCTTCAGCCAGTACCAGTACTTGGCAAATCATCAAACGAAATGTTTTTACACTTTTTAACGCATTAAACTTTGTTATTACCCTAGCGCTTGCCTTTGTGCAGGCTTGGAGCAATTTGGTCTTCTTTGCTGTTATCTGCTTTAACGCTTTTTCTGGAATTGTGACCGAACTACGGGCCAAACACATGGTGGACAAGCTCAATCTCATGACCAAAGAAAAGGTCAAAACCATCCGTGAGGGTCAGGAAATTGCCATCAATCCAGAAGAATTGGTTCTAGGAGATGTCATTCGTCTGTCGGCTGGGGAGCAGATTCCTAGTGATGCGCGGGTTTTAGAAGGCTTTGCGGAAGTCAATGAAGCCATGTTGACGGGTGAGAGTGATTTGGTGCAAAAGGAAGTTGATGCCTTGCTTTTGTCTGGAAGTTTCTTAGCCAGTGGGTCAGTTTTAGCTCGTGTCCACCATGTCGGGGCAGAAAACTATGCTTCCAAACTCATGCTGGAAGCCAAGACTGTTAAACCCATCAACTCTCGTATCATGAAATCACTGGACAAGCTAGCAGGTTTTACTGGGAAGATTATCATTCCCTTTGGTCTGGCTCTCTTGCTAGAAGCCTTGATTTTAAAAGGTTTGCCTCTTAAGTTATCCGTTGTAAATTCGTCAACAGCACTTTTGGGAATGTTGCCCAAGGGAATCGCCCTTTTGACCATCACTTCACTCTTGACTGCGGTGATTAAGCTGGGCTTGAAAAAGGTCTTGGTGCAGGAGATGTACTCTGTCGAGACCTTGGCGCGCGTGGATATGCTCTGTCTAGACAAGACGGGCACCATCACCCAAGGAAAGATGCAGGTGGAAGCCGTTCTTCCGCTGACGGAAACTTATGGTGAAGAGACTATTGCCAGCATTTTGACCAGTTATATGGCCCATAGTGAGGATAAAAATCCTACAGCTCAAGCCATTCGCCAGCGTTTCCAAGGAAAGGTTGCCTACCCTATGCTTTCCAATCTTCCCTTCTCTAGCGACCGCAAGTGGGGAGCTATGGAGTTGGAAGGGCTAGGGACAGTTTTCTTAGGGGCGCCTGAGATGTTGTTGGACTCTGAAGTACCAGAAGCCAGAGAGGCCTTGGAACGAGGTTCTCGTGTCTTGGTCTTGGCTCTCAGTCAGGAAAAAC
The DNA here is from genome assembly GCF_053010225.1 of Streptococcus sp. Z556. Lineage (NCBI taxonomy): Bacteria > Bacillati > Bacillota > Bacilli > Lactobacillales > Streptococcaceae > Streptococcus > Streptococcus sp. Z556. The sequence continues at coordinate 73,662 of NZ_JBRKNU010000004.1, read as the reverse complement.
TAGATCATCACAAACCACATAAACCATCTGATATTCAGGCTCTGGCCTTGCTGGAAATTTTGGACCCCATTCGAGAAGGAGCAGCAGAGACACTAGACTACCTCCGTTCTCAGGAAGTGGGCCTCAAAATTATCTCTGGTGATAATCCGGTCACTGTATCCAGCATTGCCCAGAAAGCTGGATTTGCAGACTATCAAAGCTATGTTGATTGCTCAAAAATCACGGATGAGGAATTGATGGCCATGGCGGAGGAGACTGCGATTTTCGGACGTGTTTCTCCTCATCAAAAGAAACTACTGATCCAAACCCTGAAAAAAGCGGGTCATACAACAGCTATGACAGGAGACGGTGTCAATGATATTCTGGCCCTTCGTGAAGCAGACTGCTCTATCGTGATGGCTGAGGGAGATCCTGCGACTCGTCAGATTGCCAATCTGGTTCTCTTGAACTCAGACTTTAATGATGTTCCTGAGATTCTCTTTGAAGGTCGTCGTGTGGTCAATAACATTGCCCATATTGCACCGATTTTCTTGATTAAGACCATCTATTCCTTCTTGCTCGCAGTCATCTGTATCGCCAGTGCTCTGCTGGGACGGTCTGAGTGGATTTTGATTTTCCCTTTCATTCCGATTCAGATTACCATGATTGACCAATTCGTGGAAGGTTTCCCGCCATTCGTTCTGACTTTTGAGCGAAATATCAAACCTGTTGAGCCAAATTTCCTCAGAAGATCCATGCTTCGTGCCCTACCAAGTGCCCTTATGATCGTCTTCAGCGTTCTCTTTGTCAAAATCTTTGGGGCTAGCCAAGGTTGGTCAGAGTTAGAAATCTCAACCCTACTTTATTATCTCCTTGGGTCTATCGGTTTCTTATCCGTATTTAGAGCCTGCATGCCATTCACCCTCTGGCGTGTGCTTTTGATTGTCTGGTCTGTGGGAGGCTTCCTGGCTACGGCTCTCTTCCCAATGATTCAAAAGTTGCTTGAAATTTCAACCTTGACAGGACAAACGCTGTCTGTTTACCTTGTCATGATGGCTGTCTTTACAGTGATATTTATCTTAACCAGTCGTTATCAAGCTAGAAAATAAAGAAAGGCTGCAATCTGTGGATTGTGGTCTTTTTAGGTGCAAGATTGCTAGCTGAAATATGGTATAATAAGAGGTAATAGAGTTTTGGAAAGTGAGAGAAGATGATTTCAAAGAGATTAGAATTGGTGGCGTCCTTTGTACCACAGGGAGCTATTTTACTAGATGTGGGAAGTGACCATGCTTATCTGCCCATCGAGTTAGTTGAGAGAGACCAAATCAAAAGCGCCATTGCAGGTGAGGTGGTGGAAGGCCCCTACCAGTCAGCGGTGAAAAATGTTGAGAATCACGGTCTAAAGGAGAAAATTCAGGTTCGTTTAGCCAATGGCTTGGCAGCCTTTGAAGAGGCTGACCAAGTATCGGTTATCACCATTGCTGGTATGGGTGGCCGTTTGATTGCTACCATATTGCAAGAAGGTTTGGAAAAGCTAGCTAATGTAGAGCGTTTAATCCTCCAACCCAATAATCGTGAAGACGACTTGCGTATTTGGTTGCAAGATAACGATTTTCAGATTGTGGCAGAAAGCATCCTAGAAGAAGCAGGCAAATTCTACGAGATTTTGGTGGTGGAATCAGGACAAATGAAGCTATCAGCCAGTGATGTTCGCTTTGGACCTTTCTTGTCCAAAGAGGTCAGTCCAGTATTTGTCCAAAAATGGCAAAAAGAAGCGGTTAAGCTAGAGTTCGCTCTCGAACAAATCCCGGAAAAAAATCTGGAGGAACGACAAGTTTTAGTAGATAAAATTCAAGCCATCAAGGAGGTACTCCATGCTAGCAAGTGAAGTAATTAACGCATATGAAGCCTTTTGTCCTCAGGAATTTTCAATGGAGGGAGACAGTCGTGGCCTGCAAATCGGTACTTTGGACAAGGATATCCAAAGGGTCATGGTTGCCCTCGATATTCGAGAAGAGACGGTGGCAGAGGCCATTGAAAAGGGTGTGGATTTGATTATCGTTAAGCACGCGCCTATCTTTCGTCCCATCAAGGACTTGGTAGCCAGTCGTCCGCAAAATCAGATTTACATCGACCTGATCAAGCATGACATCGCCGTTTATGTCAGTCATACTAATATTGACATCGTTGAGAATGGCCTCAATGATTGGTTCTGCCAGATGCTAGGCATTGAGGAGACGACTTATCTCCAGGAAACAGGCCCAGAACGTGGGATTGGGCGGATTGGGAATATTCAGCCTCAGACATTTGAAGAATTGGCCCAGCATGTCAAGCAAGTCTTTGGTCTTGATAGTCTTCGCATGGTGCATTATCAAGAGAGTGATTTGCAGAAGCCTATTTCAAGTGTGGCCATTTGTGGCGGTAGTGGTCAGTCTTTCTATCCTGATGCTTTAGCTAAGGGGGCAGATGTCTATATTACTGGTGACATCTACTACCACACAGCTCAGGATATGTTGTCTGATGGTCTGATGGCATTGGATCCAGGACATTATATCGAAGTGCTTTTTGTGGAAAAAATCGCTGACCTCCTTACTCAATGGAAGGCAGAAAAGGATTGGTCCATTGATATCATACCTAGTCAAGCATCGACCAATCCTTTCCACCATATCTAGTTAGAAAGAGAAAACAATGAAAAAAGTTGCCATTATTGGAGCAGGGATTGTAGGGGCAACTGCTGCCTACTACCTCTCCAAAGAAGCAGATTTAGAGGTGACCGTTTTTGATCATGAACAGGGTCAGGCAACCAAGGCAGCAGCGGGAATTATCAGTCCTTGGTTTTCAAAACGCCGCAATAAAGCCTGGTATAAGATGGCACGCTTGGGGGCTGACTTTTATGCGGATTTGTTGGCTGATTTAGAAAAATCTGGTCAGGAAATCGACTTTTACCAACGCTCAGGAGTTTTTCTCTTGAAAAAGGACGAATCCAAGTTGGAAGAACTCTATGAGCTAGCCCTTCAGCGTAGGGAAGATTCTCCCTTGATAGGCCAGTTAGCCATTTTAGACCAAGCGTCTGCAAATGAATTATTCCCTGGTTTGCAGGGATTTGACCACCTGCTCTATGCTTCTGGTGGAGCGAGAGTAGATGGCCACCTCTTAGTGACTCGTTTGCTGGAAGTCAGTCAAGTCAAGTTAGTCAAAGAAAAAATGACTCTGACTCCTGTATCAGCAGGGTACCAGATTGGTGAAGAGGTGTTTGAACAGGTTATTTTGGCGACGGGAGCTTGGTTGGGAGACATTTTGAGGCCTTTAGGATATGTGGTAGATGTTCGTCCCCAAAAGGGACAACTACGAGATTATCAACTTACCCTAGATATGGAATCTTACCCTGTTGTTATGCCTGAGGGTGAGTGGGATTTGATTCCTTTTGCAGGTGGGAAATTGTCCCTAGGAGCTACCCATGAAAATGATATGGGATTTGACTTGACGGTGGATGAAACCTTGCTCCAACAAATGGAGGAGGCAGCCTTCCCCCACTATCCAGCCTTAGCAGAAGCGAAATCATCTGGTGAGCGTGTGGGAATTCGCGCCTATACCAGTGATTTCTCCCCTTTCTTTGGACAGGTGCCAGGCTTAGCAGGTGTCTATGCGGCTAGTGGGCTAGGGTCATCAGGTCTCACAACTGGGCCTATCATTGGTTACCACTTAGCCCAACTAGCTCAAGAAAAGGAGTTAACCCTGGACCCTGCAGCCTATCCAATTGCAAACTATGTCAAACGAGTAAAAAGAGAATAGAATTTTACTGAAATTTTAGCCTACCCTCTAGGATGGCAAATGACATTCCCTATCAAAAATGATAAAATAAGAAAAAATAATCCGAGAATCGAGGAAAAAAGATGCAAGAAAAGATTTTGGTAACTGGCGGTGCCGGATTTATCGGAACCCACACTGTTATTGAATTGATCCAAGCAGGTCATCAAGTGGTTGTGGTGGATAATCTTGTCAACAGCAATCGTAAGAGTTTAGAAGTTGTTGAAAAAATTACAGGAGTTGAGATTCCTTTCTATGAGGCAGATATTCGTGACACAGATACCCTCAGAGATATTTTCAAGCAGGAAGAACCGACTGGTGTCATTCACTTTGCTGGTTTGAAGGCTGTTGGTGAATCAACACGTATCCCTCTTGCCTACTATGACAATAATATCGCTGGAACTGTCAGCCTTTTGAAAGCCATGGAAGAAAACAACTGTAAAAACATCATCTTCAGTTCTTCTGCGACAGTTTACGGAGATCCTCATACAGTGCCAATTCTAGAAGATTTCCCACTTTCAGTGACCAATCCATATGGCCGTACTAAGCTCATGCTAGAGGAAATTTTGACCGATATCTACAAGGCAGACTCAGAATGGAACGTGGTCTTGCTTCGTTACTTCAACCCAATCGGAGCGCATGAAAGTGGAGATTTGGGAGAAAATCCAAACGGTATTCCAAACAACCTCTTGCCTTATGTTGCGCAAGTAGCAGTTGGTAAACTAGAGCAAGTGCAAGTGTTTGGAGATGATTACGATACGGAAGATGGGACTGGTGTTCGTGACTATATCCACGTTGTAGACCTCGCCAAAGGTCACGTTGCAGCTCTACAAAAGATCCAAAAAGGTTCAGGCCTTAACATTTACAACCTTGGAACAGGTAAGGGCTACTCAGTTCTTGAAATTATCCAAAACATGGAAAAAGCAGTGGGACGTCCTATTTCTTACCGCATCGTAGAACGCCGCCCAGGTGATATCGCTGCCTGCTACTCAGACCCTGCAAAAGCCAAAGCTGAACTGGGCTGGGAAGCAGAACTCAGTATCACGCAAATGTGTGAAGACGCATGGCGTTGGCAAAGCAAGCATCCAAATGGATTTGAAGACTAAGATGATGATTTCAATCATTGTCCCATGTTTAAACGAAGAGGAAGTACTTCCTCTTTTTTATCAGTCTGTTGAAGCACTGCTTCCAGAATTGGGAGCAGAGATCGAGTATGTCTTTGTAGACGATGGCTCAAGTGATGGGACCTTAGACTTGCTGAAGGCCTATCGGATGCAAAATCCTGCGGTACATTACATTTCTTTCTCGCGAAATTTTGGGAAAGAAGCAGCTCTGTATGCAGGCTTGCAGCATGCAACTGGAGACCTGGTGGTCGTGATGGATGCAGACCTTCAGGATCCTCCTAGTATGCTACTTGAGATGAAAGCCTTACTAGACCAAAATGCAGACTTGGGCTGTGTTGGGACACGGAGAACTAGTCGGGAGGGAGAACCCTTCCTTCGAAGCTTCTGTGCCAATCTCTTTTACCGCCTCATGCAAAAAATCAGCCCCGTAGCTCTGCCCTCGGGTGTCCGTGATTTTCGGATGATGAGAAGGTCTGTGGTGGATGCTATTTTAGCCTTGACCGAATCCAATCGTTTTTCTAAGGGCCTCTTTGCTTGGGTGGGCTTTAAAACGCACTATCTTGACTATCCAAATGTCGAAAGACAGGCTGGCAAGACCAGTTGGAGTTTTAGGCAGCTCTTTTTCTACTCGATTGAAGGGATTCTCAACTTTTCAGATTTTCCCTTAAGTATAGCCTTTGTAGCGGGACTCCTATCTTGTTTTATTTCTTTTATGATGACTGTTTTTGTGGTGTTTCGGACTCTTATTCTGGGAAATCCGACATCTGGCTGGACCTCTCTGATGGCTGTCATTCTCTTTCTTGGAGGGATTCAACTCCTGACCATTGGGATTCTAGGCAAGTATATCAGTAAGATTTATCTAGAGACCAAAAAAAGACCACTCTATCTGGTTAAAGAAAAAAGTGATCTTTCTATTTTTGAAGGAAAAAATAACCGGAAAAGACTATAATTTTACCTAGAAATATGCTAAACTAGTAGATGAAGGGATTAAAGTGATAAAACGAATCTACAATATCAATCTCCCTTTTAAACTATGACCGATCTTTTAGAAGTGCACGTGTAGGACAATTTTTGATGGCCTCCAGAACATCGCTGGTCTCAGTGATTTCTCTTTGTAATTCAACTGGATCATCATAAAAGCGAACGATTCCATTATCGTGATAATCAAAGAGTTCAGAATAGGTTTGGCAAAGCCCACAGGCGATGCATCGTTCAGGTATAAGTGTGAGTTTCATATTTATATTGTAATAAGAAAATGTAAAAAAAACAAGGAGTAAGGTATGGAAAAAGAACCGTGGCAAGAAGATATTTACGAAAACAATGAGGAAGAAACAAGATCAGAGCGTCGACACCGGAAACAAAAAGGGAAAGGCGTTGTTGCGAATCGTGTCTTGACGGTTCTAGCTAGCCTCTTCTTTGTAATCGTTGTAGCAATGGTAGTTGTATTGATTTACCTATCAACCGGAGGAAGCAATCGTACTTCATCTTTGAAGGACTTCTATGATGCATCGTCTCCTTCTACAAGTTCAAGTTCTAAAGTAGAAGCATCATCATCTTCAAGTAGCAAGGTAGAGGAAACAGCTTCTTCTGAATCAACACCTTCAGAGAGCAGTTCGGAAGAACATACAGAAGGTGAAGGAACACTTACAGTACATCCTGGAGAGGGAGAAGCAGCTCTTGCTCAACGTGCAGGGATTTCCATTGCCCAGCTAGAGGCTCTAAATCCTTCTCACATGTCATCTGGATCTTGGTTTGCCAACCCAGGTGATGTGATTAAGACAAGATAGGAGTCGGTCATGAAGACAATTCAAATTGCTATCGATGGTCCAGCTTCGAGTGGTAAGAGTACGGTCGCAAAGATTGTTGCTAAAGATTTTGGTTACACTTATCTTGATACAGGTGCTATGTACCGTGCTGCGACTTATATAGCGCTCAAGCATCAGTTGGATGCAGGAAATGTAGACCAACTTCTTGAGCTTCTTAACCAACACCCCATTAGTTTTGGTCGTTCAGAAACAGGTGAGCAACTTGTTTTTGTAGGGGATGTTGATATTACTCATCCGATTCGTGAAAATGAAGTGACCAACAAAGTTTCAAGCATTGCTGCCATTCCTGAGGTGCGTGAGAAACTGGTTTCGCTCCAGCAAGAGATTGCTCAGCAAGGTGGTATCGTCATGGATGGGCGTGATATCGGGACAGTTGTTTTACCAAAAGCTGAACTCAAGATTTTCTTAGTGGCTTCTGTTGAAGAAAGAGCAGAGCGTCGTTACAAGGAAAATATTGCTAAAGGGATCGAAACAGACCTTGAAACGTTGAAAGAAGAGATTGCTGCGCGTGACTACAAGGATAGTCATCGTGAAACCTCACCTCTCAAACAGGCTGAGGATGCAGTTTACCTCGACACAACTGGACTAAGTATCCAAGAAGTGGTCGAAAAAATCGAATCAGAAGCAAAAAAATATATGTCCTAGGGACGAGAGGAGCAGGCTAAATGAAGCCTGCTCCTTTTCTCTCTTTTGCGCGCGTTTCAAAACAGCCTTTTTGGGAGAATTTTGATAAAATAGTAGTATCAATAAAAAGGACGGAAGCATGACAAAGAAAATCATAGCCATTTGGGCCCAAGATGAAAAAGGTGTGATTGGGAAGGAAAATCGTCTCCCTTGGCATTTGCCAGCAGAGTTGCAACATTTTAAGGAAACAACTTTAAATCATGCTATACTGATGGGGCGAGTGACCTTTGATGGCATGGGACGTCGTCTGCTTCCAAAACGGCAAACCTTGATTTTAACGCGCAATAGCGAAGAAGTCATAGATGGGGCGCTCGTATTTCAAGATGTGGAGTCTGTTTTAGCGTGGTATCAGAGTCAGGAAAAAAATCTCTATATCATTGGCGGAAAACAGATTTTTCAGGCTTTTGAGCCATATTTAGATGAAATCATTGTGACACAGATTCATGCTCAGGTGGAGGGAGATACCTATTTTCCTGAGGAGTTTGACTTGTCTCATTTTGAGACAGTAGCAAGCAAATCTTACACCCGAGATGAGAAAAATAACTATGATTTCACCATCCAATACCGAGATAGAAAGGAAGTCTAATGGAGCGCAGTATATTTGGATTTTTTACAGCTTTTTTGTGTGTGATCTGTATTTTGACTGGAGCACAGGCTTTTCGTAAGAAGCGCTATGGACTTTCTGCCTTACTCTGGTTGAATGCTTTTACCAATCTGGTGAACAGTGTCCACGCTTTTTATATGACCTTATTTTAGATAGAATGATAAATTAGAATGGAAGGAAATCATGCCTACAAATAGGAAAAATGATATGATGGTTTATTGCTCATTTTGTGGCAAAAGCCAAGAAGAAGTGAAGAAAATAATCGCTGGGAACAACGCCTTTATCTGTAATGAATGTGTGGAGTTGGCCCAGGAAATCATTAGGGAGGAGTTGGCTGAGGAAGTCTTGGCAGACTTGTCTGAAGTACCAAAACCAATCGAACTCCTAAATATCTTAAATCACTATGTGATTGGTCAGGATCGTGCCAAACGTGCCTTGGCAGTGGCTGTATACAATCACTACAAACGCATCAATTTCCACGATACGCGTGAAGAGTCTGAAGATGTGGATTTGCAGAAGTCAAATATCTTGATGATTGGCCCAACGGGTTCAGGGAAAACGTTTTTGGCCCAGACCTTAGCTAAGAGCTTGAACGTGCCTTTTGCTATCGCAGATGCGACAGCTCTGACTGAGGCTGGTTATGTGGGTGAGGACGTGGAAAACATCCTCCTCAAACTCTTGCAGGCTGCTGACTTTAACATCGAACGTGCAGAGCGTGGGATTATCTACGTGGATGAAATTGACAAGATTGCCAAGAAGAGCGAAAATGTTTCTATCACACGTGATGTTTCGGGTGAAGGAGTGCAACAAGCCCTTCTTAAAATCATAGAGGGAACTGTAGCTAGTGTACCGCCTCAAGGTGGACGCAAACATCCGCAACAAGAGATGATTCAGGTGGATACTAAAAACATCCTTTTCATCGTGGGTGGTGCCTTTGATGGAATCGAAGAAATCGTTAAACAACGTCTGGGTGAGAAGGTTATTGGCTTTGGCCAAAATAACAAGGCGATTGATGAAAACAGCTCATACATGCAAGAAATCATAGCAGAAGATATTCAAAAATTCGGAATTATTCCTGAGTTGATTGGACGTTTGCCAGTCTTTGCGGCTCTCGAGCAATTGACGGTGGATGACTTGGTTCGCATCTTGAAAGAGCCAAGAAACGCCTTGGTCAAACAATACCAAACCTTGCTTTCTTATGATGATGTTGAGTTGGAATTTGACGACGAAGCCCTTCAAGAGATTGCCAATAAAGCCATCGAACGCAAAACGGGTGCGCGTGGACTTCGCTCCATCATCGAAGAGACCATGCTGGATGTTATGTTTGAAGTACCGAGTCAGGAAAATGTGAAATTGGTCCGCATCACCAAAGAAGCTGTGGATGGAACGGATAAACCAATCCTAGAAACAGCCTAGAGGTGACTATGGAAATCAATACACACAATGCAGAAATCTTGCTCAGTGCGGCCAATAAATCCCACTATCCGCAGGATGAACTGCCAGAGATTGCCCTTGCAGGTCGGTCAAATGTTGGGAAGTCCAGCTTTATCAACACCATGCTCAACCGCAAGAATCTAGCCCGTACATCAGGGAAACCTGGGAAAACCCAGCTCCTTAACTTTTTTAACATTGATGACAAGATGCGCTTTGTGGATGTACCTGGGTATGGCTACGCCCGCGTTTCCAAAAAGGAACGAGAAAAGTGGGGCCGCATGATTGAGGAGTACCTGACAACTCGTGAAAATCTCCGTGCGGTGGTCAGTCTGGTTGACCTCCGCCATGACCCATCAGCAGATGATGTGCAGATGTATGAATTTCTCAAGTATTATGAAATTCCGGTCATCATCGTTGCAACTAAGGCAGACAAGATTCCTCGTGGTAAGTGGAACAAGCACGAATCAGCAATCAAAAAGAAATTAAACTTTGACCCAAGTGACGACTTCATCCTCTTTTCATCTGTCAGTAAGGCAGGGATGGATCAGGCTTGGGATGCAATATTAGAAAAATTGTGAGGGAAAGAAATGGCAAAAACAATTCATACAGACAAAGCTCCAAAAGCAATCGGACCTTATGTTCAAGGGAAAATCGTTGGTAATCTTTTGTTTGCTAGCGGTCAAGTTCCTCTTTCACCTGAAACTGGGGAAATTGTAGGAGAGACCATCCAAGAACAGACAGAACAAGTCTTGAAAAACATTGGTGCTATTTTAGCAGAAGCGGGAACGGACTTTGATCACGTTGTCAAAACAACTTGCTTCTTAAGCGATATGAACGACTTTGTTCCTTTTAATGAGGTTTACCAAACGGCCTTCAAAGAGGAATTCCCAGCTCGTTCAGCTGTGGAAGTGGCTCGTCTTCCTCGCGATGTGAAAGTCGAAATTGAAGTCATCGCAGAGATTGGATAAGCTAGTTGAAGTTTGGTTTTACCAAACTTCTTTTGATATAAGGAGAGATAAATGACAAAAAAACAACTTCACCTAGTGATTGTGACAGGGATGAGTGGCGCAGGAAAAACCGTAGCCATTCAGTCCTTCGAGGATTTGGGGTATTTCACGATTGACAACATGCCGCCAGCCCTCTTGCCAAAGTTTTTACAGTTGGTCGAAACCAAAGATGATGACCACAAACTGGCTTTGGTAGTGGATATGCGTAGTCGTTCCTTCTTCTCGGAGATTCAGGCTGTTTTGGATGAATTGGAAAACCAGGATGAATTGGATTTCAAAATTCTCTTTTTGGATGCAAAAGATAAGGAATTGGTGGCCCGTTACAAGGAAACCAGACGGAGTCACCCTCTAGCAGCGGATGGTCGGATTTTAGACGGCATCAAGCTGGAGCGTGAACTCTTGGCACCTTTGAAAAATATGAGTCAAAATGTAGTGGATACGACAGAACTCACTCCGCGTGAATTGCGTAAAACCATTGCTGAGCAATTTTCGGACCAAGAACAAGCCCAGTCTTTCCGTATCGAGGTCATGTCTTTTGGATTCAAGTACGGCATCCCTATCGATGCGGACTTGGTATTTGATGTCCGTTTCTTGCCAAATCCCTATTACCTACCAGAACTGCGCAATCAAACGGGGATGGATGAGCCAGTCTACAACTATGTCATGAAACATGCAGAATCAGAAAGTTTCTATCAGCACTTGCTTGCCTTGATTGAACCCATTTTGCCAAGTTACAAGAAAGAAGGCAAGTCTGTTTTGACCATTGCAGTGGGATGTACAGGTGGACAGCACCGTAGTGTTGCCTTTGCCAAACGAATCGCAGAGGACCTAGCTAAAAACTGGTCTGTCAATGAAAGCCATCGTGACAAAGACCGAAGAAAGGAAACGGTAAACCGTTCATGAGAAAACCTAAAATAACGGTGATTGGTGGAGGAACTGGTATCCCCGTCATTTTGAAAAGTTTGCGGGAAAAGGATGTTGAGATTGCAGCCATCGTAACAGTCGCCGATGATGGTGGATCTTCTGGTGAGCTAAGAAAGAATATCCAACAACTGACACCGCCTGGAGATCTTCGTAATGTTTTGGTGGCCATGTCGGATATGCCCAAGTTTTATGAGAAGGTTTTTCAGTACCGATTCTCAGAAGAGGCTGGCGCTTTTGCTGGTCATCCCCTAGGGAATCTCATCATCGCAGGCCTTTCTGAAATGCAGGGATCTACTTACAATGCCATGCAGCTACTAAGTCTTTTTTTCCATACAACAGGGAAGATTTACCCATCAAGTGACCACCCTTTGACGCTACATGCAGTCTTTAAAGACGGTTCTGAGGTGGCGGGTGAGAGCCATATTGCAGATCATCCAGGCATGATCGACCATGTCTATGTGACCAATACCTTGGATGATGAAACACCACAAGCCAGCCGTCGAGTAGTCACTACTATTCTCGAGAGTGACATGATCGTCTTGGGGCCTGGTTCTCTCTTTACATCGATTTTACCCAATATCGTGATCGAAGAGATTGGACAAGCACTCTTGGATACCAAGGCAGAGATAGCCTATGTCTGCAATATCATGACCCAGCGTGGGGAAACAGAGCACTTTTCAGACAGTGACCATGTGGAAGTCCTCCATCGCCATCTAGGTCGGCCTTTTATTGATACAGTCTTGGTCAATATCGAAAAGGTACCTAGAGAATACATGGATACCAACCGTTTCGATGAATATTTGGTACAGGTGGAACATGATTTTGCTGGTCTCTGCAAGCAGGTTCCTCGTGTGATTTCTTCCAATTTCCTTCGTTTGGAAAATGGAGGAGCCTTCCACGATGGGGATTTGATTGTGGATGAATTGATGCGAATTATACAGGTGCGAAAATGAGTTTTACAGTTGCAGTAAAAGAAGAAATTCTTGGTCAGCACCATCTCAGTCGTCATGAACTATCAGCCATCATCAAGATGTCTGGCAGTATTGGTCTCTCGTCTTCGGGCTTGACCCTGTCTGTTGTGACTGAAAATGCCAAGTTAGCTCGGCACCTCTATGAGTCCTTTCTCCATTTTTATGAAATCAAGTCAGAGATTCGTCACCATCAGAGAAGCAATCTTCGCAAGAACCGTGTCTATACGGTCTATACTGACGAGAGGGTGCAGGAGCTTTTAGCTGATTTGCGGCTTGCGGATTCCTTCTTTGGTTTGGAGACGGGCATCGATCCTGATATTTTAGCAGATGAAGAAGCAGGTCGTGCTTATTTATGTGGGGCCTTTCTGGCAAATGGAAGTATCCGTGATCCTGAGTCTGGCAAATACCAGCTGGAGATCAGTTCTGTTTATCTGGACCACGCCCAAGGACTGGCCTCTCTTCTTCAGCAGTTTTTGCTGGACGCCAAGGTCATTGAGCGCAAGAAAGGTGCAGTTACCTATCTCCAGCGTGCAGAAGACATCATGGATTTCTTGATTGTGATTGGGGCCATGCAGGCGCGTGATAATTTTGAGCGCGTCAAGATTTTGCGTGAAACACGTAACGATCTCAATCGAGCCAATAATGCCGAGACAGCTAATATCGCTCGAACGGTTTCTGCCAGCATGAAAACCATCAATAATATCAGTAAAATCAAAGATAGAATGGGCTTGGAAAATTTACCAGTGGATTTGCAAGAGGTGGCTCAGTTGCGAATCCAGCATCCAGACTACTCTATCCAGCAGTTGGCAGATAGCCTGAGCAATCCCCTGACTAAAAGTGGTGTCAACCACAGACTCAGAAAAATAAACAAGATCGCAGATGAACTATAAAACCACGGATTAGTTAATCCGTGGTTCTTTTCTTATAAACTGGTTGAGTGTTTGGGTTGTACTTTTTGGTCAGGGTCGATGTAGTTGATAGCATTGTTAACAGCTGTAGGTGCTTCTCCAAGTCCTGTGGCAATCAAATCAATCTTTCCTTCATAATAGCAGCAGTCTCCGATAGCGTAAATACCCGCTTGGCTGGATTCTTGCTTGCTATTGACGATAATCTTGTGTCGGTTGAGATCCAGTCCCCAGTTTTTAAGATTTCCGACAGAAGACTTGAAGCCGTAGTTGACAAAGAGGTGGTCTACCTCAATCGTTTCGGCTTCATCCGATTTGACTTTTGTGATTTCCAGTTTATCAAGTGTTTTTCCATTTCCAAGGAGTTGGCTAGGAACGAATGGTGTCTTGATAGTCACAGATGATTCTTGCAGGGCTTGCACACTGTGTTCCAAGGCGCGGAAGTTATCTCGACGGTGAACGAGAGTAGTTGGGGCAATTTTTTCGAAAGCCAATGCCCAGTCAACTGCTGAGTCCCCTCCACCAAGGATGGTCACTTTCTTACCAGCGTATTGCTGGATATTGGCAACGTGGTAGTGGATATTTTCATAGTTTTCGACGCCATCTAATTCGAGCGGACGCGGTTTAAAGGCACCGCCACCCATGGCAATGATGACTGTTTTAGTCAGGTGTCTTCCCTTGTTGGTTGTAATGCTAAATCCTTCATCTTGTTTCTCAATCTCAAGAACGGTTTCGTTGAGATGAACAGGTGTATCAAAGCCATCTAGCTGCTCAAGTAAACGCTTGGTTAACTCTTCTCCAGTTAAGTTTGGAAAACCTGGCACATCAAGGATTTGCTTTTCAGGGTAGAGGATGGCAGGCTGACCACCGAGCTGGGGAAGAGAGTCGATGATTTGGACTTTGGCTTGGCGTAGGTGGGCGTAAAAGGCAGCAAAGAGGCCGACAGGACCACCACCTACAATGGTAATATCATAGAGTTGAGACATGATTTCTCCTTCGTTTTTTCTAGTCAGTTTATTTTATCATAATTTTGCTTAATTTAAAATGAAGTAGGATGGGGAAAAAATGAGTAGAAAATGGTATAATAGTACGGAAAGTGTTTTGACAGGGAGGAGGCCAGGGATGAATTTTCAACAATTATCCAATTTGCAATACTGGACGAGTTTGTTTTCAAGTCCTTGGACGATAGTCATCAATCTGATTGATATTTTGATTGTGACTTATATTTTGTACCATTTTACCAAAGCGATTGCAGGGACTAAAATCATGATATTGGTTCGGGGAGTTTTGGTCTTTATTCTAGGTCAGATTCTGTCCAATATGATTGGCTTAACGACCATTTCATGGTTGATCAATCAGATTATCACCTACGGGGTCATCGCAGCGGTGGTTATCTTCTCGCCAGAGATTCGGACTGGTTTAGAGAGATTAGGTCGAGCTACTGATTTCTTCTACAATGCCCCTATTAGTGCGGAAGAGCAAATGGTTCGTGCCTTTGTCAAATCAGTCGAGTACATGAGTCCGCGTAAGATAGGTGCTCTGGTTGCTGTTCAGCGAGTGAGAACCTTGCAGGAATATATCTCTACTGGAATTCCTCTAGATGCGAAAATCTCATCCGAGTTATTGATTAATATCTTTATCCCTAATACTCCCTTGCACGATGGTGCGGTCATTGTCAGAGAAAATCGGATTGCCGTAACTTCAGCCTACCTACCCCTGACTGAAAATACAGGAATTTCCAAGGAGTTTGGGACACGCCACAGGGCGGCGATTGGTTTGTCAGAAGTATCGGATGCTCTTACCTTTGTGGTTTCTGAGGAAACAGGTGGGATCTCAATCACCTATAATGGAGTCTTTAAGCATGATTTGACCTTGGAAGAGTTTGAATCTGAATTGAGAAGAATCTTACTTCCAGCATCAGAGGAAAAGAACGGTCTGAAAGAGCGTTTGTTAGGAGGATTGAAACATGAGAAAAAATAGTCTTTATATTATTTCTTCCTTCTTTTTCGCCTGCATCCTCTTTATCTATGCGACTTCTACAAACTACCAGAATAGCAATAGTGCTAGGCAAGTGCGGACAGAAACCTATACCAATACGGTTCTTAATGTCCCAATCGATATTCAATATGATAGCGACCAGTACTTTATCAGTGGTTTTACATCTGAGGTTACTGTCTTCCTAACTGGATCAAACAGAGTTGCTTTGGCGAGTGAGATGCAGGAAAGCACTCGAAAATTCAAGGTCAAAGCTGACTTAACCAATGCCAATGTAGGGACCATTGAAGTTCCTCTAACCATTGAAAATTTACCGAGTGGTTTGACCGCTGTTGCAACTCCGCAAAAGATAACAGTCAAGGTTGGTAAAAAAGCAAAACGAGACAATGTAATCGTTGTGCCTGAGATTGACCCTAGTCAGATTGATTCTCGTGTGAAAATTGATACAGTCACTGTGTCAGATGAAAAAGTAACGGTTATTAGTGACGAGGAAACTCTCTCTAGAGTAGATCGTGTCATTGCCATCTTACCGACTAGTGAACGGATAACAGGTAACTATTCAGCCTCTGTTCCTCTACAAGCAGTCGATAAAAATGGAAATGTCTTGCCAAGCGTCATTATGCCATTTGACACTACAATGAAAATTACAACCAAGACAGTATCGTCTAGCTCGAGTTCTTCGTCAACGACCTCATCAACAGGGTCCTCGACTAGCAGCTCGTCTTCAACGAGTTCAGAAACAAAACCAGACTCGTCTAAACAAGAATAAATAAAAAAGTAGAAAAGGATGATTAACAAAATGGGTAAATATTTTGGGACCGATGGAGTCCGTGGAGAAGCAAACGTAGAACTGACGCCAGAATTGGCCTTTAAATTAGGACGTTTTGGTGGTTATGTTCTTAGTCAACATGAAACGGAAGCCCCTAAAGTCTTTGTAGGACGTGATACACGTATTTCAGGAGAAATGCTAGAATCTGCCTTGGTGGCAGGTCTTCTATCAGTAGGGATTCACGTCTACAAACTCGGTGTCCTTGCAACACCAGCAGTAGCTTATTTGGTTAAAACTGAGGGAGCTAGTGCGGGTGTCATGATTTCAGCGAGTCACAACCCAGCCCTTGATAATGGAATTAAGTTCTTTGGTGGGGATGGTTTCAAACTTGATGACGAAAAAGAAGCAGAAATCGAAGCCTTGCTTGATGCTACAGAAGACACTCTTCCTCGTCCAAGTGCTGAAGGCTTGGGAACCTTAGTGGACTATCCAGAAGGTTTACGTAAGTATGAAGGCTACCTTGTTTCAACTGGAACTCCTCTTGAAGGAATGAAAGTGGCCTTGGACACTGCAAACGGTGCAGCATCTACAAGTGCTCGTCAAATCTTTGCAGACCTTGGGGCTCAAATAACTGTTATCGGTGAGACACCAGATGGTCTTAACATCAACTTGAATGTGGGTTCTACACATCCAGAAGCTCTTCAAGAAGTGGTCAAAGAAAGCCAGTCAGCTATTGGTTTGGCCTTTGACGGAGACAGTGACCGTTTGATTGCTGTTGATGAAAATGGTGACATCGTCGATGGTGATAAGATCATGTATATCATCGGTAAATACCTTTCTGAAAAAGGCCAGTTGGCTCAAAACACCATTGTGACAACGGTTATGTCTAACCTCGGCTTCCATAAGGCCTTGGAGAGTGCTGGCATTAACAAGGCAGTGACTGCTGTTGGTGACCGCTATGTCGTTGAAGAAATGAGAAAATCAGGCTACAACCTTGGTGGTGAACAGTCTGGTCACGTTATCTTGATGGATTACAATACAACTGGTGATGGTCAATTATCAGCTGTCCAATTGACTAAAATCATGAAAGAAACAGGTAAGAGCTTGTCTCAACTAGCATCAGAAGTGACAATTTACCCACAAAAACTGGTCAATATCCGAGTGGAAAATGCCATGAAAGAAAATGCCATGGAAGTACCAGCCATTAAAGCTATCATCGAAAAGATGGAAGAAGAGATGGCAGGCAACGGCCGTATCCTTGTCCGCCCAAGTGGAACAGAACCCCTCTTGCGTGTCATGGCAGAAGCACCAACAACAGAAGAAGTCAACTACTATGTAGATACGATTGCTGCTGTTGTTAAAGATGAAATCGGAATTGACTAAAGCCTAGAAAACTAGATGAAATGATAAAAATGTGGTACAATTGCATAGTAAATTGTAGCAAAGGGAGAGAAAAATGAATCTTAAAAGAGAACAAGAATTTGTTAGCCAGTATCACTTTGATGCTCGTAACTTTGAATGGGAAAATGAGAATGGAGCCCCTGAAACCAAGGTAGACGTGAACTTTCAGTTACTCCAACACGACCAAGAAAACCAAGTGACTTCGCTAGTTGTTATCTTGAGCTTTATGATTGTCTTTGACAAATTTGTCATCAGCGGAACAATTTCCCAAGTCAACCATGTGGAAGGTCGTATTGTTAATGAACCAAGCGAATTTAACCAAGAAGAAGTTGAAACTCTGGCACGTCCATGTTTGAACATGCTCAATCGTTTGACGTATGAAGTAACAGAAATCGCCTTGGATCTTCCAGGGATCAATTTGGAGTTTTAGTCATGAAATTAGCTGTCATTACAGATTCTTCCGCCTATTTAGAGGAGAAGACGCTGCAAAGAGAGAATCTATTTATCTTGGATATTCCTGTCAATATTGATGGAGAAGAGTATGTCGAAGGTGTCAATCTGACTGCTGAGGAATTTTATCAAAAAATGGCTCAGTCTGCTGAATTGCCTAAGACCAGTCAACCAAGTATTGCTAAATTGGATGAGATTCTAAGTTCCTTGAAAGAAGAGGGCTATAGCCATGTCTTGGGGCTCTTTCTTTCGTCAGGGATTTCAGGTTTTTATCAGAATATCCAATATATGTTAGACGAGTATGAAGATTTGACCATTGCCTTTCCTGATACCCATATCACAAGTGCTCCTCTAGGATTTATGGTAGAGAGTGCCTTTGAATGGGCAGAACAGGGCGATGATTTTGCTCAGATTCAGGAGAAATTGGCTATCCAAATCGCTGATAATTCAGCCTTTATCATAGTAGATGACCTTGATCACTTGGTTAAGGGAGGACGTCTATCAAATGGGGCTGCCATCTTAGGAAATCTTCTCAGTATCAAGCCCGTTCTTTACTTCAATGACCAAGGTGTGATTGAAGTTTACGAAAAAGTTCGTACAGAGAAAAAAGCAACCAAACGTTTGGTGGAAATCATCAAAGAGTTGACAAAAGATGGGGACTATCGTATTACAGTCATTCATGGTAATGCACCTCAAAAGGCGGCAGATTTGCGCCAACTCTTGATTGAGAGTGGTGTGAATTCTGAGATTCCAATTGTCAGCTTTGGTAGTGTCATTGGGACCCACCTTGGAGAAGGCAGTATTGCCTTGAGCTATACGCCAGTTGTCTAGAATGTTCTGGGCAGCTAACGTCCTTTGTATCTTAGACAGGAGTAGAGATGAGTATTCGAGTAATTATTGCCGGTTTTAAGGGAAAGATGGGTCAGGCCGCTTGTCAGATGGTCTTGGCTGATCCTAACGTGGACTTGGTCGCAGTTTTGGATCCGTTTGAGTCTGAGTCAGAGTGGCAGGGAATTCCTGTCTTCAATGATAAGGCTGCCTTGGCTGGTTTTGAAGCGGATGTCTGGGTGGATTTCACCACACCAGCTGTTGCCTACGAAAATACGCGCTTTGCCCTTGAAAATGGCTTTGCTCCTGTCGTAGGAACAACAGGCTTCACTAGTAAAGAAATTGCAGAACTAAAAGCATTTTCCCGTGAACAAGATTTGGGTGGCTTGATTGCCCCTAACTTTGCCTTGGGAGCTGTCTTGCTGATGCAATTTGCGTCCCAGGCTGCCAAATATTTCCCAAATGTGGAGATTATCGAGCTTCATCATGACAAGAAAAAAGATGCTCCGAGTGGAACAGCCATTAAAACAGCTGAGTTGATGGCTGAAGTTCGGGAGTCTATTCAGCAAGGTGCGCCTGATGAGGAAGAATTGATTGCAGGTGCCCGTGGTGCTAATTTTGATGGTATGCGAATCCATTCAGTCCGTCTACCAGGCTTGGTTGCCCATCAGGAAGTCATCTTCGGCAATCAGGGAGAGGGATTGACACTCCGTCATGACTCCTATGATCGCAGCTCCTTCATGACAGGGGTCAATTTGGGAATCAAAGAAGTTGTCAAGCGTCATGAGCTTGTCTATGGATTAGAACACTTATTATGAGATTAACACAAATGCCTTCTGAATTTCAGAAGGCTTTACCAGTATTAGAAAAAATTAAAGAAGCAGGTTTTGAAGCCTATTTTGTTGGGGGCTCTGTTCGAGATGCTATCCTCAATCGTCCCATCCATGATGTGGATATTGCGACTTCTTCTTATCCAGAGGAAACCAAGCAGATATTCTCTCGCACAGCCGATATCGGAATTGAGCATGGAACGGTCTTGGTTTTAGATGGGGACGAGGAGTATGAGGTAACCACCTTTCGGACCGAAGATGTCTATGTGGACTATCGCAGACCCAGTGCGGTTTCCTTCGTGCGTTCACTAGAAGAAGACCTCAAGCGCCGTGATTTCACAGTCAACGCTTTTGCCTTGGATGAGACAGGTGAAATCATCGACTTGTTCCATGGTTTAGAAGATTTGAAAAATCAAGTCTTGCGAGCAGTTGGAGTGGCTAGTGAGCGTTTCAATGAAGATGCTTTGCGTATCATGCGTGGTTTTCGTTTTCAGGCCAGTCTTGGTTTTGAACTTGAGCGAGAAACTTTCGAAGCTATGAAATCCTTGACTTCGCTCTTGGAGAAGATTTCTGTGGAACGTACCTTTGTTGAATTTGACAAACTCTTGCTTGCACCTTTTTGGCGTGTTGGCTTGTTTTCCATGATTGAGAGTCAAGCTTATGATTACCTCCCTGATATGGCAGACAGTCGAGAAAAGCTTCAAAAATTGTTTGATTTAGAGGCGGATTTCACCTTTGAGTCTTCTGAACAAGCTTGGGCGGCTCTCTTGTGGGTACTGGAAATTGAGGATGCTCAACCATTTTTGAAGCATTGGAAGACCTCACGCCAATTTGCAAAGCAGGTTCAGGATTTGCTGACTATTTTGGCTCTACGAGAAGAAGGAGAGTTGAGCAAGCGTGATTGTTACCGCTTTGACTTGGATTCCCTTCTACAAGCTGAACGTCTTCGTCAAGCCCAAGGGAAAGAAGTCAATTCACAAGCTATCACAGAAACTTACCAAAGTTTGACCATTCATGACAAGAAAGAAATCCAGATTAACGGTGGTATTTTAATCAAGGAATATGGTTATCAGCCAGGTCCAGATTTGGGAGATATTTTAACTGAGATTGAGTTTGCCATTGTCGATGGTGACTTGGAGAATGACCGTGATGCCATTCATACTTACCTGAGGGAGAAAAAATGAGTGATTTTATCGTTGAAAAACTAAGTAAATCCGTTGGTGACAAGACCGTTTTTAAGGATATTTCTTTTATCATCCATGATTTGGACAGAATCGGTCTCATTGGTGTCAATGGAACGGGTAAGACCACTCTGTTAGATGTCCTTTCTGGTGTTTCTGGCTTTGACGGGGATGTCAGTCCTTTTTCTGCTAAGAATGACTATAAGATTGGCTACTTGACCCAGGATCCGGATTTTGATGATAGCAAGACAGTTTTGGACACGGTTCTGTCCAGCGACCTCAAGGAAATCCAGCTCATTCGTGAGTATGAGTTAATCATGCTTAACTACAGTGAGGACAAGCAAGCTCGTTTGGAACGGGTCATGGCAGAGATGGACTCTCTCCAAGCCTGGGAAATTGAAAGCCAGGTCAAGACGGTCCTCAGCAAGCTGGGTATTCAGGACTTGTCGACTCCAGTTGGTGAATTGTCAGGTGGTCTAAGAAGACGGGTTCAGTTGGCGCAAGTTCTTCTAGGAAACCACGACCTCTTGCTTCTGGACGAGCCGACCAACCATCTGGACATTGCGACCATTGAGTGGCTGACCCTCTTTTTGAAAAATTCTAAGAAGACAGTTCTCTTTATCACCCATGATCGTTATTTCCTAGATGCACTATCAACACGAATTTTCGAGTTGGACCGAGCAGGCTTGACCGAGTATCAGGGAAATTATCAGGATTATGTTCGTCTCAAGGCTGAACAAGATGAGCGTGATGCAGCACTTCACCACAAAAAAGAACAACTCTATAAACAAGAATTAGCCTGGATGCGCAGACAACCACAGGCACGTGCGACCAAGCAACAGGCCCGTATCAATCGTTTCCACGATTTGAAAAAAGAAGTTTCAGGTGGCGTTGCTGAAACAGACTTAACCATGAACTTTGAAACCAGTCGGATTGGGAAAAAAGTCATCGAGTTTCAGGATGTTTCCTTTGCCTATGAAAACAAGCCAATTTTGCAAGATTTTAATCTCTTGGTGCAAGCCAAAGACCGTATCGGAATCGTTGGGGATAATGGTGTGGGGAAGTCAACTCTGCTTAATCTCATTGCAGGGAGTCTTGAGCCGACTAAAGGTCAAGTTATCATCGGTGAGACGGTTCGCATTGCCTATTTCTCTCAACAAATCGAAGGCTTAGACGAGAGCAAGCGCGTTATCAATTACCTGCAGGAAGTAGCAGAAGAGGTAAAGACCAGTGGTGGTTCTACGACTTCCATCGCTGAGTTGCTGGAGCAGTTCCTCTTCCCACGTTCGACGCATGGAACCCTGATTGAGAAATTGTCTGGTGGAGAGAAAAAACGCCTTTATCTCCTCAAATTGCTTTTGGAAAAACCAAATGTTCTTCTTTTGGACGAGCCGACCAATGATTTGGATATTGCGACTTTGACAGTCTTAGAGAATTTCTTGCAGAGCTTTGCAGGTCCTGTCTTGACAGTTAGCCATGACCGTTATTTCTTGGATAAGGTAGCGACCAAGATTCTCGCTTTTGAGAATGGCAAGATTCGTACTTTCTTTGGTCATTACACCGACTACCTTGATGAAAAAGCCTTTGAAACTGATATGGTCAATCAAGTGCAAAAGGCTGAAAAGGAGAAAGTGGTCAAGGTCCGTGAAGACAAGAAACGCATGAGCTACCAAGAAAAGCAGGAGTGGGCAAGCATTGAAGGTGATATTGAAGCCTTGGAAAACCGTATTGCTGCTATTGAAGAGGAGATGCAGGCAAATGGCTCCGACTTTGGTAAACTAGCGACTCTTCAAAAAGAGCTAGACGAGAAAAACGAAGCACTCCTTGAAAAATACGAACGCTATGAATACCTAAGTGAGTTGGCATGATGGAAGAAAAAATCATTAAATGTAGTCCCAAGAAAATCATTTGGAATGCCTTGTTTGGCCTAGCTTCGGTGCTTTTCTTCTTGTTACCTCTCTATTATCTCCATTCGTATTCGCAAAAGGGGACGGGACTTCATACGGTAAGTCTTTTGTTGATGCTGTTTGTACTTTTTTGTGCTGGAGTAGTCATTTATCAGACATACAGACTGTTAAGTTCCGATAAGGAATATTTGAGATGTACAGTTAAGGGGTTTTACTACAAACCGAATCCAAAGAAACCCAGTCATTTCTACGCTTGGGCTGATGTAGAGGAATTTTCCTTCTCTCGGATTCGAGGGAAGTATAGGGATTCCTACCGGATTGAAGTTGATTTTAAAAACAAGGAAAATGCGAAATCCCAATCACTTATAGTCCTACTGAAGAGAAGGTGTTTCCCTTTTCATCCGTCAGCAGATTTGATCATCCCTATCTTTCTACTAGATGTAGGTCTTCCTGAAAGGGTATACGAGACCATGAAGTACTATGAAAGAGAATGGCGTATCGAACAAAATCGTCAAGCAAGAAAACAGACAAAACAAGCTTCGAAAACCAGATCTTCCAAATAGCTATAAGCCCGTTTAGTTTAAAGAAAATCAATCAAAAAAGGCCCTATCCACTGGATAGGGTCATTGTTTATCTTCTTTTTTAGTTTCCTGGTGGAAAATATTTTGCCAAGTCTCATGGCGACGCCATATACTAGTGTGGACGATGCCATCTAGCTCATAGCAAATGAGTTTGGTTTTTTGACTAATGGAAGTAATCTGAATGTCCTTGATTGTAGTAGGTAGTTCTTTTGCAACTTTATAAGCGCCCTTGTCCATCTGCTCTCCATCTTGACGGATATAGAGAAAGTCCTCAGCAAGGAGTTCTTCTAATTGATTTCCTTGGTCAATCAATTGCTCGCGCATGAGTAGTTTTTTATAGACATTGTCCAAAATTTCGTCTTCAGGTATAGGAGCAGGTTCGATATGAACATCGGTGTCAAAGACTCCAAAACGCTCTTCTAGCATGGATTCGACCTGGTCTGCTATTTCGTGACTTTCATAGACTGATAGGTCAGGATTCATCTCCAGCGTGATATCAAGGTAGATATTGCTACCGTAGGTGCGCCCTCTTTGGGACTTAACCTTACTAATCTTTGGAATCTCCATGATGGCCTTTTGGTAGTCCTCCAGCAGACGGTCATCAAAACCATCTGAAAGACTGAAGGAAGACTCGATAAAGATATCATAGGCTGTCTTTAAGATAAAGAAGGTGATGATGATAGCGACCAATTTATCCACGATTGGATAATTAAAACTGCTGGCTAGGATGGCAATGGAAGTCCCAAGCGAGGTGACAGCATCGGAAAGATTGTCCTTGGCGGCAGCCTTTAGTGCCTTGGACTTGGATCTCTTACTGAGGCGAGTATTATAGAGATAAACTGCGAACATGACTGCCGCAGAGATGACTCCGAGAGTTGCACCCAGAGGGTCGATAACCGTCTGTTCCCGACTGAGAATTTTTTGAATAGTGTCCCGAAGAACATCAAAGCCAACGTAGAACATGATGATGGAAGTAATCAAACTAGCCAAATCTTCAATCTTCCAGTGACCGAAACGATGGTCACGGTCTGCAGGCTGGCGTGCCATCCGAATACCGATCAGAAGAGCAACATTTCCGATAATATCGGATACGTTGTTGAAACCATCCGCTACCAAACTGGAGGACTGTAGGAGGTGGCCAGTCGCTAATTTTGCCGTAGATAAGAGGAGGTAGGTCGAAATGCTGATAATGGCACCACGTTCCGCCAACTTGAGATTTGATATGGATTGATTCATCGGACTTCCTTTCTAGTGCTGAGATTCTGTTTTCATTATACTGGTTTTCAAAGGAAAATTCAAATTTAGTCTTGTTTCATCGGATTTTAATTCTTGAAAATTGTTTAAATTTTGATATAATAGTACTACTCAAGGGAGTAGCTGGCAGAAACCTGTGATAGTGTCGTCATTCCGAATTTTATACTGCAAAGTATGTTTTCCGGCGCTATCTTAAACAGCGAGACTTGTTATGATTAACAGGTCTCTTTTTGTTTGTCATAAAACCAAAAGAGAGCTTGTTTTGCACACAAAGTCAAGGAGGAGACACATGTCAAAAGAACAAAAACGCCAAGCGTTTTATACTCAAAGTCCCGAAGAAGTCTTGAAGTCGGTTGAAGCAACTGAGCAAGGCCTTTCGTCAAGCGAAGCGCAGAAACGCCTAGCTGAATATGGGCGCAATGAACTCGAAGAGGGTGAGAAAAAATCTCTCTTGGTTAAATTCATCGAACAGTTTAAGGATTTGATGATTATTATTTTGGTTGCTGCAGCCATCTTGTCTGTCATAACTTCTGGTGGGGAAGATATTGCAGATGCCATCATTATTCTAGCCGTTGTTATCATCAACGCAGCCTTTGGTGTTTACCAAGAAGGAAAAGCAGAAGAAGCGATCGAAGCTCTCAAATCCATGTCTAGTCCAGCTGCTCGTGTTCTTCGTGATGGGCACATGGCTGAGATTGATTCTAAAGAATTGGTACCAGGTGATATTGTTGCCCTCGAAGCAGGTGACGTGGTGCCAGCAGACCTACGTTTGCTAGAAGCCAACTCTCTTAAAATTGAAGAAGCAGCTCTTACAGGTGAGTCTGTGCCAGTCGAAAAAGACTTGACCGTCGAGCTTGCTGCAGATGCTGGTATTGGTGACCGTGTCAATATGGCCTTCCAAAACTCAAACGTGACTTATGGTCGTGGTCTTGGTGTTGTTGTCAATACAGGTATGTACACGGAAGTTGGTCATATCGCTGGCATGCTCCAAGATGCGGATGAGACGGATACACCACTCAAACAAAACTTGAACAACCTTTCTAAGGTCTTGACCTATGCAATTTTGGTCATTGCGCTTGTTACTTTTGTAGTCGGAGTCTTCATTCAAGGTAAAAATCCACTTGGTGAGTTGATGACCTCTGTTGCGCTTGCTGTTGCAGCCATCCCAGAAGGACTTCCTGCTATCGTGACCATCGTTCTTGCCCTTGGTACTCAAGTTTTGGCAAAACGAAACTCTATCGTTCGTAAGTTGCCAGCAGTAGAAACACTTGGTTCAACTGAAATCATCGCTTCTGATAAGACTGGTACGCTTACCATGAACAAAATGACAGTCGAAAAAGTCTTCTATGATGCAGTCTTACATGACTCTGCTGATGACATTGAACTAGGTCTTGAAATGCCTCTTCTTCGTTCTGTTGTTTTGGCTAATGATACTAAGATTGATGCAGAAGGAAACCTGATCGGGGATCCAACGGAAACGGCCTTCATCCAGTATGCCTTGGACAAGGGCTACGATGTTAAAGGGTTCTTAGAGAAATATCCTCGTGTAGCTGAATTGCCGTTTGACTCAGATCGTAAACTTATGTCAACGATTCATCCATTGCCAGATGGGAAATTCCTTGTGGCGGTCAAGGGGGCTCCAGATCAACTTTTGAAACGTTGTGTTGCTCGTGATAAGGCTGGAGATGCCGCTCCGATTGATGAGAAAGTTACTGAATTAATCCATACAAACAACTCTGAAATGGCTCACCAAGCTCTGCGTGTCCTTGCAGGTGCTTATAAGATTATCGATAGTATTCCAGAAAATCTTACTTCTGAAGAGCTTGAAAACAACTTGATCTTTACTGGTTTGATTGGGATGATTGACCCTGAGCGTGCAGAAGCGGCAGAAGCTGTTCGTGTCGCTAAGGAAGCGGGAATCCGTCCAATCATGATTACGGGTGACCACCAAGACACAGCAGAAGCCATTGCCAAACGTTTGGGAATCATCGATGAAAATGACTCGGAAGACCATGTCTTGACTGGTGCTGAGCTCAACGAACTCTCTGATGAAGAATTTGAAAAAGTAGTTGGTCAATACTCTGTTTATGCGCGTGTATCTCCAGAGCACAAGGTTCGTATCGTCAAAGCTTGGCAAAACCAAGGTAAGGTCGTTGCTATGACAGGTGACGGTGTGAATGATGCACCAGCTCTGAAAACAGCCGATATTGGTATCGGTATGGGAATCACTGGTACAGAGGTTTCTAAGGGTGCTTCTGATATGATTCTTGCGGATGATAACTTTGCGACCATTATCGTCGCAGTTGAAGAAGGACGTAAGGTCTTCTCAAACATTCAAAAGACCATTCAGTACCTACTTTCTGCCAATACGGCTGAAGTTTTGACCATCTTCCTAGCAACCCTCTTTGGATGGGATGTTTTGCAACCAGTTCATCTTTTGTGGATCAATTTGGTAACCGATACCTTCCCAGCTATCGCTCTTGGTGTTGAACCTGCTGAGCCAGGTGTTATGACCCACAAACCTCGTGGACGTAAGTCAAGTTTCTTCTCAGGTGGGGTCTTGAGTTCTATCATCTATCAAGGTGTACTCCAAGGGGCACTGGTCTTGACCGTTTATGGCCTTGCTCTTACCTATCCAGTCCATGTAGGAGACAATCAAGCTATTCACGCAGATGCCCTTACCATGGCCTTTGCAACACTCGGTTTGATTCAGCTCTTCCATGCCTACAACGTTAAGTCTGTTTACCAATCCATCTTGACAGTTGGACCATTCAAGTCTAAGACCTTCAACTGGTCAATCTTGGTATCTTTCATTCTTCTTATGGCAACCATCGTTGTAGAACCGCTTGAAGGTATCTTCCACGTAACCAAACTAGACTTGTCACAATGGGCCATTGTTCTGGCTGGAAGCTTCTCAATGATACTTATCGTAGAAATCGTTAAGTTTGTTCAACGTAAACTTGGTCTTGATAAGAACGCAATTTAAAAAGAAAGTCATCTTCGGATGGCTTTTTTTGCATTTGAGGGAAAGGACTAGAAGTTGCCCTCTTTTGTGCTATAATAAAGTAAAGTTGTAAGGAGCGTAAGAGAATGGAAAAGAAAATTGTTCGAGATGTCCTATTCTTGTCGCAGGTCTCGAAACCTGCAAGTCAAGAAGACCTTTATCTGGCTAAGGATTTGCAGGATACCCTGCTGGCTAATCGCGAGACCTGTGTCGGTTTGGCGGCCAATATGATTGGGGAGCAGAAGCGCGTGATTATCTTTAATCTCGGCCTAGTTCCCATGGTTATGTTTAATCCCATTCTCCTTTCCTATAAAGGGCCTTATGAGACAGAGGAAGGTTGTTTGTCTTTGACTGGGGTTCGACCGACGACTCGTTATGAAACGATTACGGTTTCCTATCGCGATAGCAAGTGGCAGGAACAGACTATTACGCTAACAGGTTTTCCAGCTCAGATATGCCAACATGAACTGGATCATTTGGAAGGACGAATTATTTAGGAGGAACTCAGATGAAACGCATACTATTTGAACTTGTTTTTATTGCAACGACCTGGTATATCTTTTTGCCTCCCTTCAATCTTACTAGCTGGGAATTCATCTTCTTTCTTTGTGGGCATCTGGTGGTGATGGGGATTTTGTTTAGTTTCCGCAAGGATTCCAATCTCCTCAAAACGGTTCATGTGCGTCATGGCAAGCCTGCCAATGAGCTCAATCTAGAAGGACTTCATTTTACCAAACTCAGTAGAGGATTGTTGCTGGCTGCAGGCCTTATCTTTGCCCTTGCTGGTCTGGTAAGCTTAGTGACATCAAGCTTTTTCCAAGCAAAAAACTATGCTAATGTGGTTTCTATCACCGAAAAAGACTTTAAAGATTTTCCTAAGAGTGATACCAGTAAGGTTCCGATCTTGGATCGGAGCACTGCAGAAAAAATTGGGGACCGTTATCTGGGCTCTCTGACGGATAAGGTATCCCAGTACGTCGCAGCAGATACCTATACGCAACTAACGGTTGATGGCAAACCTTATCGGGTAACTCCTTTGGAGTATGCTGATCCCATCAAATGGTTTAACAATCAAACCAAGGGGATTGGCGAGTATATCAAGGTTGATATGGTGACAGGAAATGCGGAATTGGTAGATTTAAAAACACCGATGAAGTATTCAGACTCTGAGTATTTTAACCGCGATGTCAAACGTCATCTTCGGATTAAGTACCCAACCAAGATTTTTAAAAAGCCATCCTTTGAGGTGGATGATGAAGGCAATCCTTTCTATGTAGCAACCGTTTATCAAAAGCGGTTTGGTCTAGGAGTTCCTCGTCCTTCATCTGTTATTATCTTGGATGCTACCAATGGCGAAACCAAGGAATACAGCTTGGAAGAAGTGCCAGAATGGGTGGACCGTGTCTATCCAGCCGAAGAAACCATCGAACAAATCAACTACAACGGCAAGTACAAAGACGGCTTCTGGAATGCCTTGATTTCTAAGAAAAATGTTACCCAAACGACAGAGGGCTATAACTATCTTTCTATCGGAAATGACATTTATCTCTACACAGGTGTGACTTCAGCAAATGCTGACGAAAGTAATTTAGGATTTATCCTTGAAAACATGCGCACTGGTGAAATCACCAAGTACAATCTAGCATCAGCAACCGAAGAATCTGCCCGTGCTTCCGCAGAAGGAGCAGTGCAGGAGAAGGCCTACAAGGCGACCTTCCCTATCCTTGTCAATCTCAATGATAAACCACTCTATATCATGGGCTTGAAGGACAATGCAGGCTTGGTCAAGGAGTATGCCTTGGTTGATGCAGTGGAGTACCAAAACGTCATCGTAGCAGCTACGGTAGATGAACTCCTCAGCAAATATGCCAATAAAAATGACCTCGAGCTGGATAATGAAACGGTAGAAAACATCAAGGGAGTGGTTTCAGACCTTAAATCAGCTGTTATCAAGGGTGACACCGTCTACTTCTTCAAAGTTGATGGCAAGATTTATAAAGTCAAGGCTTCCGTGTCAGACGACCTTCCTTACCTTGAAAATGGGCAATCCTTTGAAGGTCAAGTTGGAAAAGATAATTATCTCAAGACCTTTAAAGTACAATAATACTCTTCGAAAATCAAATTCAAACTACGTCAGCGTCGCCTTGCCGTACTCAAGTACTGCCTGCGGCTAGCTTCCTAGTTTGCTCTTTGATTTTCATTGAGTATAAAAATAGGTTTTCTCAGTTCAAGGAGAAAAAAGATAAATTCTTATCTATCTTAACAAGCTTAGCTGGCACAGCCCTTGTTCTCGTGGCTATCTGGTTAGGATGGCCAAAATAAACAGAGAAACCTCGGTGTGAACCGAGGTTTTTAAGATGAAATTCTTGGTCGTGGTTGAAAAATATGCTACACTAACAATATGAAAATTTTAATCCCAACAGCAAAAGAAATGAACACAGACCATCCTTGTATCGAAGCGCTCCCCTTGAGGGAAGAAAGTCAGGTAGTCCTTGACTCACTGGCGCACTACTCAGCCAGTGAATTAGAGACTTTTTATAAGGTATCTGCCGAGAAAGCAGAAGAAGAGTACGCTCATATTCAAGCTTTAAAAGATCACAGGGCTAAACATTATCCAGCCTTGAAACTTTTCGATGGTCTCATGTATCGTCACATCAAACGAGATGAGTTAACCAAGGCTGAACAAACCTATCTTGAAAATCATGTCCTAATTACCTCGGCTTTATACGGTGTTGTCCCCGCCTTGTCGCCAATGGCTCCTCACCGTTTGGACTTCTTGATGAAGTTAAAAGTTGCTGGGAAGACTTTAAAGAGTCATTGGAAGTCAGCCTACGATGAGGCACTAGAGGATGAGGATTTGATATTCTCACTCCTATCATCAGAGTTTGAAACCGTATTTTCGAAGGAAATTAGAGAAAAGATGGTGACCTTCAAATTTATGGAGGACAAGGCAGGCCAGCTGAAAATCCACTCAACCATTTCAAAAAAAGCCCGTGGTGCCTTTTTAACCGCCTTGATAGAGGGGCAAGTCCATACAGTCGAACAAGCTCGCAAGCTCCGCTTTGCCGGCTTTGACTACCGACCTGATTTATCAAGTGATTTAGAACTCGTCTTTGTGAAACAAGCATAAAACCAGCTCATTCGAGCTGGTTTTTGCTAGATTAGTTGATGGCTACAAGAAGGTCGTCCGCTTGTTTTGCAAGTGATGAAGCAGTTGCTTCTTCTAACACCAATTTTCCGTCTGCCCAAGCAGAGTCATTGACACGAGCAGCTGTAAAATCACCAACGACTTGTGTACGGATAAATGGCAAGAGGTCTTTGTAAATAGCAAAGAGTTGATCGTGACCAGCATTGGCTACAGATGAGACAGTAACAAACTTGTCTTGGAGGGCAGAAGCACCACGTGTATCAGACAAGTCAATGGCGCGAGAGAGCCAGTCAAGCAAGTTTTTCACTGTTCCAGGGATAGAGAAGTTGTAGACTGGAGAGAAGATCCAGATAGCATCCGCAGCAAGGACTGCTTCACGAGCAGCAGCTACAGCTGGATGAGTTGGAACTTCCAAATCTTGGCTGAAGAGAGGAACAGCTGAGTAATCAAGATAGCTAACTTCTGCTTTTCCAGCAAGTGCTTTTTCAGCTTCGAGGGCAATTTGGTGGTTGAAAGAACCTTGGCGAAGTGAACCGACGATAAATAATACTTTTTTAGACATGATATGTCTCCTTTAGTTTAAAATTCAAAGAGCGAACCCTTTTGTTACCATCTATGTTACAACAAAAAATACTAATTAGCAATAATTTTGCTCACAAATTTTTAAATTTTTTTAAAACGTGGATTAAGTCTTCCTTTTCGCTATCTTCCAAGATGCTGAGTGCTTCTACGATAGAATCGATATGGTCAGGAAGAACCTCTTCGATTTTTCTACATCCTGCAGGTGTTAATTTCAGGAAAAAAGAACGACGGTCTTTGGGATCACAAGTTTTAGAAATCCACCCATCTCGAACCATATTTCGAATAACAACAGTCATGTTTCCAGAAGTGGCCAACATTTTTTCAATCAAA
The DNA here is from genome assembly GCF_053010225.1 of Streptococcus sp. Z556. Lineage (NCBI taxonomy): Bacteria > Bacillati > Bacillota > Bacilli > Lactobacillales > Streptococcaceae > Streptococcus > Streptococcus sp. Z556. Next base: position 42,137 of record NZ_JBRKNU010000004.1, on the reverse strand, counting down.
TCCTGAATGCGCAGTTCTCCCTTGCTATAGAGAGTTTCCAGAACGGAAAATTGAGTAGGGGTTAGTCCGTGTTCTTTGGCAGCCTTGGTTTCATAAGGTTTAAAAGTTCGTATGGCTTTATTGATAACGATAGCCGTTTTTAAGTCTAGTTGATTATCGGAAATTTTCTTTTTCAAATATTGTTTCATAAGGGTATTCTATCAATAAATAAATAGAAATACAATAGGCATGGATTTCATAGGGAAATTATCTCAGAAAGTTCCTATATTCACTTGTAATAAAGGAAGAGAGATGGTAAAATAGACGAGTGAAACAAAGACAGAAAAAAGCAAAAAACAAGCTACTTTTACAGTATGGAATCGGTATTTCTCTGGTACTGCTAGTCATGACGACTTCCTTCCTTTATCTGATATCACTCAGCATGAAACCCTATCAAGATGCTAGGGTTGAGGGAGAAAAGCTGGCCAAGCAGTATGCAGAATTGGAACAGGCAGATCAGGTTGATTTTTATAATGGACTAGAAGGTTATTATAGCGTTTTAGGACATAATAAAAAGCAAGAGGCCATTGCCGTACTGATTGAAAAGAATGATCACAAGATTTATGTTTACCAGCTTGATAAGGGGATTTCTCAAGACAAGGCAGCGACGATTTCGAGGGAAAAAGGAGCTAGCGACATTGACAAGATTACTTTTGGTCGTTATCAGGACAAGCCGATTTGGGAAGTTAAATCAGGAAACCACTACTATCTGGTGGACTTTGAAACAGGAGTAGTGATCCAATAAGGAGGGCATATGAAACTATCCAAACGTGTACTAGAAATGGAAGAAAGCGTCACCCTAGCCAGTGATGCAAGAGCCAAAGCTTTAAAAGCTCAAGGAAAAGATGTTCTTTTCTTAACCTTGGGACAGCCTGATTTTCATACTCCTGAAAATATTCAGGATGCGGCGGTGGAAGCGATTCGTGATGGACGAGCTTCATTTTATACAGTTGCTTCAGGTCTGCTAGACTTAAAGGCTGCGGTTAATACCTACTTTGAACGCTATTATGGCTATTCTGTAGCAACCAACGAGATTACTTTTGCTACAGGTGCTAAGTTCTCTCTCTATACCTTTTTTATGGCTGTGGTCAATCCAGGTGATGAGGTCATCATCCCTACACCATACTGGGTCAGTTATGGGGACCAAGTCAAGATGGCAGAAGGTGTGCCGGTCTTTGTCCAAGCCAAGGAAGACAATCACTTTAAAGTAACGGTCGAGCAGCTAGAAGCGGCCCGAACAGATAAGACCAAGGTCTTGGTTCTCAATTCGCCATCGAATCCGACCGGTATGATTTACACTCGTGAGGAATTGATGGCTATCGGAAATTGGGCGGTTGAACATGATGTCCTCATCCTAGCAGATGATATCTATGGTCGCCTAGTTTATAATGGAAATGAATTTGTTCCAATTTCTAGTCTGTCAGAAGCGATTCGCAAGCAAACCATCGTGATCAACGGTGTATCTAAGGCCTATGCCATGACCGGTTGGCGGGTAGGTTATGCTGTAGGAAATCCTGAAATTATCGCTGCTATGAGCAAATTGACAGGACAAACAACCTCAAACCTAACTGCTGTATCACAATATGCTACCATTGAAGCCCTAACTGGACCACAAGACTCTGTCGAAACCATGCGCCAAGCATTTGAGGAACGGTTGAATACCATCTATCCTCTTTTGTGCCAAGTGCCAGGATTTGAAGTAGTCAAGCCCCAAGGAGCTTTCTATCTTTTCCCAAATGTTAAAAAAGCGATGGAGATGAAGGGCTATACCGATGTGACGGAGTTTACAACAGCTATTCTTGAAGAAGTTGGTCTCGCCTTGATTACAGGAGCTGGATTTGGAGCACCAGAAAATGTTCGTCTCAGCTATGCCACAGACTTGGATACTTTGAAAGAAGCTATTCGTCGTTTGCATCAATTTATGGAAAAATAAAACTCAAAATCTTCGCCTTTTTGGCGAAGATTTTTTGTAACGAAAATCTCGCGAATTTTCTCTAGTCGAACCTAGCTATCAGAGTCTATTTGTGGTAAAATAATGAGTAATGACGTCTTCGGACAAGTTAAAGAAAAGGAAGATAAAACATGACAAAACGTGTAACAATTATCGAAGTAAAAGACTACGTTGGTCAAGAAGTGACCATTGGAGCCTGGGTTGCCAACAAATCAGGAAAAGGGAAAATTGCCTTCTTGCAATTGCGTGATGGAACAGCCTTCTTCCAAGGTGTAGCCTTTAAACCAAACTTTATTGAAAAGTTCGGCGAAGAAGTTGGTCTTGAAAAATTTGAAACGATCAAACACTTGAGTCAAGAGACTTCTGTTTATGTGACAGGAATTGTCAAAGAAGATGAGCGTTCTAAGTTTGGCTATGAGCTCGATATCACAGACATCGAAGTGATCGGTGAATCTCAAGACTACCCAATCACTCCAAAAGAACACGGAACAGACTTCTTGATGGACAACCGTCACTTGTGGCTCCGTTCTCGTAAGCAAGTAGCGGTGATGCAAATCCGTAACGCTATTATCTATGCAACTTATGAGTTCTTCGACAAGAACGGCTTCATGAAGTTTGATAGCCCAATCCTTTCAGGAAATGCGGCAGAAGATTCAACTGAACTCTTTGAAACAGACTACTTCGGAACGCCAGCCTACTTGAGCCAATCAGGTCAGCTTTACTTAGAGGCAGGTGCTATGGCCCTTGGCCGTGTCTTTGACTTTGGTCCAGTATTCCGTGCGGAGAAATCAAAAACGCGTCGTCACTTGACTGAGTTCTGGATGATGGATGCTGAGTACTCCTACTTGACACATGATGAGTCACTTGACTTGCAAGAAGCTTATGTTAAAGCCCTTCTTCAAGGTGTTCTAGACCGTGCTCCTCAAGCCTTGGAAACCTTGGAACGTGATACAGAGCTCTTGAAACGCTACATTGCAGAGCCTTTCAAACGCATCACTTACGATCAAGCCATTGACCTCTTGCAAGAGCATGAAAACGATGAAGATGCAGACTACGAGCATTTGGAACATGGAGATGACTTCGGTTCACCGCATGAAACTTGGATTTCAAACCACTTTGGTGTGCCAACTTTCGTTATCAACTATCCAGCAGCTATCAAGGCCTTCTACATGAAACCAGTCCCTGGAAACCCAGATCGCGTGCTTTGTGCAGACTTGCTTGCGCCAGAAGGTTACGGAGAAATCATCGGTGGTTCCATGCGTGAGGAAGACTACGATGCCCTTGTCGCTAAGATGGAATCACTTGGTATGGATCGTACAGAGTACGAATTCTACCTTGACCTTCGTAAATACGGTACAGTACCACACGGTGGATTTGGTATCGGTATCGAGCGTATGGTAACTTTCGCAGCTGGAACCAAACACATCCGTGAAGCCATTCCATTCCCACGTATGTTGCACCGTATCAAACCATAAATTAGTAAAAAGAAGATAATTTCATCTTCTTTTTTCACTTTTATCTTGCTATCTATCAGTTTTTCTAGTATAATAGTTTATTGTGAGCAAACCTCACTTACCCCTTGCAAAGACTAGGGGTCATTAGACCAAAAGGAGGAACATATCAATGGCTAAATACGAAATTCTTTATATCATTCGTCCAAACATTGAAGAAGAAGCGAAAAACGCTTTGGTAGCACGTTTTGACTCTATCTTGACTGACAACGGTGCAACTGTTGTTGAATCAAAATCATGGGAAAAACGTCGTCTTGCATACGAAATCCAAGATTTCCGTGAAGGACTTTACCACATCGTTAACGTTGAAGCAAACGACGACGCAGCTCTTAAAGAGTTTGACCGTCTTTCAAAAATCAACGCTGACATTCTTCGTCACATGATCGTCAAACTTGACGCGTAAGAAGGTAAATTATGATTAACAATGTTGTACTTGTAGGGCGTATGACACGTGACGCTGAGTTACGTTATACCCCATCAAATGTAGCAGTTGCGACTTTTACTCTTGCAGTAAACCGTACATTTAAGAGTCAAAATGGCGAACGTGAGGCTGATTTCATCAATGTCGTTATGTGGCGCCAACAGGCTGAAAATCTTGCTAACTGGGCTAAAAAAGGCTCTCTTATCGGGATCACAGGTCGTATCCAGACTCGTAGTTACGATAACCAGCAAGGACAACGTGTCTACGTAACAGAAGTCGTGGCTGAGAATTTCCAAATGTTGGAAAGCCGCGGAGTGCGCGAAGGACATACAGGTGGAGCTTATTCTGCCCCAACTGCTGGTCAATCAGCACCTGCAAACCCAGTACCAGACTTTTCACGTTCTGAAAATCCATTTGGAGCAACAAATCCATTGGATATTTCAGATGATGATTTACCATTCTAATGGACAATTAATACTATAAAGGAGAAAAAACATGGCTCAACAACGTCGTGGCGGATTCAAACGCCGTAAAAAAGTTGATTACATCGCAGCAAACAAAATTGAATATGTTGATTACAAAGATACTGAGCTTCTTAGCCGTTTCGTTTCAGAACGTGGGAAAATCCTTCCTCGTCGTGTAACAGGAACTTCAGCTAAAAACCAACGTAAAGTAACAACAGCTATCAAACGCGCTCGCGTAATGGCTTTGATGCCTTTCGTAAACGAAGATTAAAAAAGAGGTCCAGTGGACCTCTTTTTCATGAGCTTGAAAACTAGAAAGCGAATTAAGACCCCAACGGGTCTTTTTTTCACGAGCTTTGAAACGAGAAGGCGACTTCGGTCCAGTGGCCCTTTTTTAGACTTTTCCAGGACTCTGTTAGAATGGAGTCCCTTTTGACCGAGCAAGATTTTTTTGTCTTACTAGGTTTTTTCTTTTAATCTTTATTATCGTGCTATAATGGTAGGAGAAAGCTTTAAAGGAGCAACTTATGAAGACGACATGTTCAATTAGAAAAATGCAAGAATCTGACATTAAAGATCTATCTCGAGGATTTATCAGACAAGGTTGGCCAAGTAGAGAGGAGATTTTAACTCGATATTTTAAAGAGCAGGAAAGTGGAGAGAGGGAAGTGTTAATTGCTGACCTTACTAGTACTGTAGCGGGCTACATTAGTATTTTACCCGATGCTAAGCAGGGTCCCTTTGCTGGAAGGGCTCCGGAACTTTCAGATTTTAATGTCTTTGAGCCTTTTCAAAATCAAGGAATTGGAAACCTCTTGATGGAAGAGGCAGAAAGACGAGTAAAGCTTTTTTCAGACAAAGTGACGTTGGGTGTAGGTTTGCACTCAGGCTATGGACCTGCCCAGAGATTGTATATCAGACGGGGCTATATTCCAGATGGTTCAGGTGTTTGGTATCGAAATCAGCCCTTGGAAATGAATGCAACTATTCAAAATAATGATGATTTAGTTCTGTACCTATCCAAGAAGTTCGAATAAGAGATAGCGAATTTTTTTGAAGATAGGGGATTTCTCTACTTTATGGTATAATGGAAAGAGTGATGGAAAAGAGGTAGAGAGATGGATGCAAAATTAAAATATAAGGCAAAGAAGATTAAAATCGTCTTTTTTGATATTGATGATACCTTGCGTACGTCAAAGACGGGCTTTATTCCGGCGACAATTCCCACTGTTTTTAAGCAGTTGCGAGAGAAAGGGATTTTAACAGGTATTGCCTCTGGGCGCGGTATTTTCGGTGTTGTTCCAGAGATTAGAGACCTCAAGCCAGACTTTTTTGTGACCCTGAATGGGGCCTATATAGAAGATAAAAAAGATCAAATCATTTATCAGCATCAGATTGTTAAAGAAGATGTGGAAGAATACATCGCTTGGACAAAACAAGAGGGGATTGAATACGGCTTGGTTGGCAGTCATGACGCCAAACTCTCCACTCGAACAGAACTGATCAGTGAGGCAATTGATCCGATTTATCCAAACTTGGATGTGGATCCAGATTTTCATGAAAAAGTAGAGATTTATCAGATGTGGACCTTTGAGGATAAAGGAGATGACCTGCACTTGCCAGATAGTCTCTCTGGTAAACTTCGCATGGTGCGTTGGCATGAACATTCATCTGATATCGTGCCTATTTCAGGTTCAAAAGCCACAGGTGTAGCCAAGGTGGTAGAGCATTTAGGCTTGAAACCAGAGAATGTCATGGTCTTTGGAGACGGTCTGAATGACTTGGAACTCTTTGATTATGCAGGAATTAGCATTGCCATGGGAATTTCCCATGAAAAAATCAAAGAAAAAGCAGATTATATTACAAAAACAGTAGAAGAAGATGGCATTTTTGATGCCTTAGAAGGATTTGGTATGGTAGAAAAAGAATTGCATTTCCCACAAGTAGACATTGAAACAGTAGAAGGTCCTCTCGCGACCATTAAGACAAATCACGGAGACTTGCGTATCAAGCTCTTCCCTGAACAGGCTCCCAAAACAGTAGCCAACTTTGTTGCGCTTTCAAAAGACGGTTACTATGATGGTGTGATTTTCCACCGTATTATCAAGGACTTTATGATTCAAGGTGGAGACCCAACTGGTACTGGTATGGGCGGAGAGTCGATTTATGGCCAAGCTTTTGAAGATGAATTTTCTGAAGAACTTTATAATATTCGTGGCGCTCTTTCTATGGCCAATGCGGGTCCAAATACCAATGGTAGCCAGTTCTTTATCGTGCAAAACCAACACTTGCCGTACTCTAAGAAAGAGATTGCGCGTGGTGGCTGGCCTGAACCAATCGCTGAGATCTATGCAGAACAAGGTGGAACTCCTCACCTTGACCGCCGCCATACTGTTTTTGGGCAGTTGGTAGATGCAGAATCGTTTGTGGTCTTGGATGCCATTGCAGCTGTTGAGACTGGTGCAATGGACAAACCAGTTGAAGATGTAGTAATTGAAACGATTGAAATTGAGGACTAGAATGAAAATTGGTGATAAGCTAACTGGGCGTATTACAGGAATTCAGCCCTATGGTGCCTTTGTCGAGTTAGAGACAGGGGTGACAGGGCTGATTCACATCTCGGAGATTCGGACGGGATTTATTGAAAATATCTATGACATTTTAAAAATTGGCGATGAAGTCCAAGTTCAGGTGGTGGATTTTGACGAATACACTGGGAAGGCTAGTCTTTCTATCCGTACTCTGGAAGAGGAAAAACATCAATTGCCAAGACGGAGACGTTTTTCAAATGATCGGATCAAGCACGGTTTTGCACCACTTGCCCGAATGATGCCTGTTTGGACGCGTGAGGCACTGGAGCATTTAAAGAAGAAGCCATAAATACGATTATCTAAATCATTTGTGCTATTAACATAATTTGATATAATGAAAGTATGAAAGAAGAACAATTATTAAAACCAGGAGAGCGAATCAACCAGCTCTTTTCGACAGATATCAAGATTATTCAAAATAGAGAGGTGTTTAGCTATTCGGTGGATAGTGTTCTTTTATCACGCTTTCCTCGCTTCCCTAAACGGGGGTTAATTGTGGACTTTTGTGCTGGAAATGGTGCAGTTGGACTTTTTGCAAGTAGTCGTACCAAGGCAAAAATTCTCTCTGTAGAAATTCAGGAGCGTTTGGCGGATATGGCAGAGCGTTCGGTTCAGTTGAATGGCTTGGAAGAGCAGATGCAGGTCATCTGTGATGATTTGAAAAATATGCCTGCCCACATTCAGGGAAGTAAGGTGGATATGATTTTGTGCAATCCGCCTTATTTTAAGGTGGATCCGCATTCTAATCTGAACGAGAGTGAGCACTACCTTCTGGCCAGACACGAAATTACGACTAACCTAGAAGAAATCTGCCGAAGTGCTCAGAGTATTCTCAAGTCTAATGGCCGTTTGGCCATGGTCCATCGTCCTGATCGGCTCTTGGATATCTTGGACATGCTTCAACGCCACAATTTGGCACCTAAGCGCCTGCAATTTGTCTATCCTAAACGAGAGAAGGAGGCTAATATGCTCTTAATCGAAGCTATCAAGGATGGCTCGACGAGTGGCTTTAAGGTCTTGCCACCTCTCATCGTTCACAATGATGATGGTTCCTATACACCAGAAATTCAAGAGATTTACTATGGATCATAAAGCCTTTATGTATGTGGTGGAGTGTCGCGACGGTTCTTACTATACGGGCTATACAACGGATGTGAAGAGGCGTCTTGCCGTTCATAATAGTGGTAAGGGAGCCAAGTATACCCGAGCTCGCTTGCCAGTCAAACTCATCTATGTAGAGGGGTTTGCTAGTAAGGAAGAAGCCATGTCTGCCGAAGCTCTCCTCAAAAGAAAGAAACGTCCACAGAAAGAACGATTTTTATCCGAAAATCAAGAGAAAAATCTAGTCAACCATATTGATATCTAACGAGGAGTCTTTTGACTCCTCTTACTTTTGTCAAAAGAGGAAAAAAGTGCTACAATAAGATGAATAAATTTAAAGAGGTATTATCATGTCTAAGATTCTAGTATTTGGTCACCAAAATCCAGACTCAGATGCCATCGGGTCATCTGTAGCCTTTGACTATCTTGCAAAAGAGGCTTATGGATTGGACACAGAAGCAGTAGCACTTGGAACTCCTAATGAAGAAACAGCCTTCGTTTTGAACTATTTTGGTCTAGAAGCACCACGCGTCATCACATCTGCTAAAGCAGAAGGTGCAGAGCAAGTCATCTTGACTGACCACAATGAATTCCAACAATCAGTGTCAGATATCGCTGAAGTAGAAGTATACGGAGTAGTGGATCACCACCGTGTGGCTAACTTTGAAACTGCAAGTCCGCTTTACATGCGTTTGGAACCAGTTGGATCAGCTTCATCTATCGTTTACCGCATGTTCAAAGAACATGGTGTAGCAGTTCCTAAAGAAATCGCAGGTTTGATGCTTTCAGGTTTGATTTCAGATACCCTTCTTTTGAAATCTCCAACAACTCACCCATCTGATAAAGTCATTGCTCCTGAATTGGCTGAATTGGCTGGTGTCAACTTGGAAGAGTACGGTCTTGCTATGCTGAAAGCTGGTACAAACTTGGCTAGCAAATCTGCTGAAGAATTGATTGACATCGATGCTAAGACTTTTGAACTCAACGGAAATAAGGTTCGTGTTGCCCAAGTCAATACAGTTGATATTGCTGAAGTCTTGGAACGTCAAGCAGAAATCGAAGCAGCAATGCAAGTGGCTAATGCAGCAAACGGCTACTCTGACTTTGTTTTGATGATTACAGATATCGTCAACTCAAACTCTGAAATTTTGGCTCTTGGATCAAACATGGACAAGGTAGAAGCAGCTTTCAACTTCAAACTTGAAAACAACCACGCATTCCTTCCAGGTGCTGTTTCACGTAAGAAACAAGTGGTGCCTCAGTTGACTGAAAGCTTTAATGGGTAATTTTTAAGGAATATTTGGAACTGTTAATTTGACTATTTATAGAAGGTGATAGCATGATGCGATTGATTGAAGGACTGCGCTTTTTGGTTGAGGTTGTGGCAATCCTTGGTCTTTTCTCCGTATCTGTGATACAAATTTCTTGGCTGGAAAAATTCCTATTTTTTCTTCTAGCAGTTCTATTAATCTTATTTTGGGCGCGATATATGGCACCAAAATCTCCACATGCTTTTAAAAAATGGCATCGCCTCGTTGCTGAAACATCGATTTTTATTTTAGTTAGTGGTAGTTTTTGGCATTTGTATGGATTGCAAATAGGAATCCTATACTTAGCTCTGTCTTTTGGAAGTTTGGGTCTGCTTTATTATTTTCAGCTAGAGTGATTCTTATAATATAGTTAATGAATTATTTAAATGGTAATTATTTGACTGGAGATTGACACGAGAAAACGGTGTTTTCCATATAGCTAAAGGGGTTTCGGCTCCTTTTTTTCTAGGAGAGAAAGATGTTAGAAAATGGCGATTTGATTTTTGTGAAGGACCTTTCAGATATGGGTCAGGCTATCCAGGATTCTACTGGGAACTATAGTCATGTAGCCATCTTTTTGGACGGTTTCATTTACCATGCTAGTGGACAAGCTGGTGTCATTTGTCAAGAACCGGCTGAATTTTTTGAACCAACTCATCTCTACGATCTTTATGTCTATCCAGAGCTGGAAGCTGACTTGGTAAAGGAGAGAGCTAGCAAACATTTGGGTGCACCCTATAATGCCTCTTTTTATCCGGATGGGAATGGCTTTTATTGCTCCCAGTATATCGCTGAAATCCTACCGATTTTTGAAACTATTCCCATGAAATTTGGTGATGGGGAGCAGGAGATTAGTGATTTTTGGAGGGAATATTACAGGAAACTCAAATTTCCTGTGCCTCTGAATCAGCCAGGGACCAATCCTAGTCAACTAGCAGCATCCCCTCTTTTAGAATGTAAAGAAAGGAATCTTCATGATTCAGATTTTTAACCCATCTCGTTTGACTCGACAGCCATTTTTTATAGATTTGGTGGACTATCTGGACCAGCATGATGATGTGATCCTCCGAGAAATTAAGGCTCAGTTTCCAGATGTAGCAGTTGATAAGCTCATGGAAGAGTTTATCAAGGCAGGCTTGATCCTAAGGGAAAACAAACGTTATTCCCTTAATCTCCCTTTTCTAGAATCGATAGGTAATCTATCCCTTGACCAAGAGATTTTTATCAGAGAGGACAGCCCAGTCTATCAAGCCTTGCTGGAGAAGACTTTTGAGACAGAATTGCGCAATCAAACCAATGCTGCCATTTTAGTCGAACGTACGGACTTTGCAAGAGAAAAGATGACTTTATCCAACTATTTCTACAAGGTCAAGAATCAATATCCTTTGACAGAAAAACAGCAAGAACTCTATGCCATTTTAGGAGATGTCAATCCTGAGTATGCTCTCAAGTATATGACGACGTTTTTGCTCAAGTTCCTCAAAAAGGACCAGCTTATGCAGAAACGGCGTGATATCTTCGTTGAGAGTCTAGTCGTCTTGGGCTATATTGTTCAAAATGAAGAAGGGAAGTATGAGTTGGCTGTTGATTTTGACAAGGAACGGTTGACTTTCTATTTACCTTAATTGCTTCATTTTGAGCAGATTGTTTGACTTTACTAAAGAATAAGCATAAACTGAATGTAAGCGATAACGTTTATCGTATTAAAAGCAAAGGAGACAGAGCTATGTCACTTGAAAATAAATTGGAACAAGCAACTGGTGCTATCAAAGAAGGATTTGGGAAAGTTACTGGTGATAGCAAAACTGAAGCAGAAGGTGCTGTAGAAAAAACAGTTGCCAAAGCAAAAGAAGTTGTAGAAGATGCTAAAGGTGCTGTAGAAGGTGCCGTTGAAGGTCTTAAAAATTCATTTAAAAAAGAAGACTAAAAAAATCAAGGGAATGTTTCCCTTGATTTTTTTTATAGATAACGTTCTGCGATAGCTGCGTCTCCAGGATAGTCTTCTTTCTTTCCTTGGACGATTTGGTAACAATCAGCTCCCTTGCCTGCAATAATCACAGCATCGAGTTCTTGATTTGTGATGGCCATCGCTGCCTTGATGGCTTCTTCACGATCGGCAATCTTTTCAACAGGATGACTGATATAGCTACTGATTTCTTCAGCAATGACCATTGGATCCTCATAGTTGGGGTCATCAGCGGTGAGAAAGACATGAATCTCAGGGTGTTGATTGAGGAGGAGTCCAAAGTCTTTGCGACGACTTTCACCCTTGTTTCCAGTCGAACCGAGAACCAGAGCAATCTTTCCAGTTTGATGAGTTTCAACAACAGAAATCAGTTTTTTCAGACTGTCACCATTGTGGGCGTAGTCGATGAAGACCTTGGCTCCATTTTTCTGAGTGAGAACTTCCATACGTCCAGGGACGCGGGTTGCAGCGATCCCTTTTTTGATATCTTCAAGACTGGCACCTAGACGAAGACAGGCAAGTCCTGCAGCAACGGCATTTTCTTGGTTAAAGTGGCCGATGAGTTGGATATCATAATCACCAGCGAGTTTACCTGTAGCGGAAAAGCTAAAGGCTTTGGAGTTCTCGATTTGGTTACTTGACTGGCTACCATAGAAGTCATGTTCTTGATCTTCTACTTGTTCTTTCAATACAGAAAAGTGGTCCATGTCGCTATTAATGACAACTGCTCGGCTATTTTTCATCAAGAGACGTTTGTGGTAGAAGTAATCTTCAAAGCTTGGATGCTCAATCGGACCGATATGGTCAGGAGTGATGTTAAGAAAGACACCTACATCAAAGGTCAGACCATAGACTCGATGAACAAGATAGGCTTGGCTAGAGACTTCCATTACAAGATGGGTTCTTCCATTTTTAACAGCCTGAGCCATCATGTCGAAAAGATCGATATTTTCAGGCGTTGAGAAGGAAGATTTAAAGAAGGTCTCGCCATCCAAAGTTGTGTTCATAGTTGACAAGAGAGCTGTTGGGTAGCGTTGAGATAGGATGTGGTAAGCAAAGTAAGCTGCTGTTGTCTTTCCTTTGGTCCCTGTGAAAGCGAGAATTTTGAGTTTCTCTTGTGGATTGCCATAAAATTCCATTGCGATCAAACTCATGGCTTTCTTGATATCGTTCACAACGATGACGGGGATACCGACTTCGTAGTCCTTTTCTGCGACATACCAAGTTAAGCCCTGACTTATAGCAGAAAGGAGGTATTCTTTTTTAAAAGCAGCGCCTTTTGCAAAAAAAAGAGTGCCTTCTTTTACTTTTCGGCTGTCATAACTGATGCTATCAAAAACAACTTCACTGTAGTTGTAGTGGTAATGTCCTTGGTCAATAATCTCGCGAAAAAGGCTATCTTTCTTTAAAATATCTAATACGGTTTCAATCTTAATCATACTTTCTATTATAAACTTCAAGCCCGAATTTTACAAGTAACAAGGAAAAGTTTATAATGGAAGATAAGGAACTTTTCCTAGTTATCAAAATTGAATGAGGAAGCTATGTCTAACGAAAACAATCACCAGCAAGCCCAGATGTTGCGAGGGACTGCTTGGCTAACAGCTAGTAACTTTATTAGTCGCCTCCTTGGTGCTATCTACATTATTCCCTGGTATATCTGGATGGGGACCTATGCTGCTAAGGCAAATGGACTCTTTACCATGGGCTACAATATTTACGCCTGGTTCTTGCTGATTTCAACAGCAGGTATACCTGTTGCGGTTGCCAAACAAGTAGCTAAGTACAATACCATGCGAGAAGAAGAGCATAGCTTTGCCTTGATTCGGAGTTTCCTAAGCTTTATGACGGGCTTGGGCTTAGTCTTTGCTTTGGTCTTGTATCTCTTTTCTCCCTGGTTAGCAGATTTGTCAGGTGTGGGGAAAGACCTGATTCCCATCATGCAGAGCTTAGCTTGGGCAGTCTTGATTTTCCCATCTATGAGTGTCATCCGAGGATTCTTCCAAGGGATGAATAACCTGAAACCCTATGCTATGAGTCAAATCGCCGAGCAGGTGATTCGTGTCATCTGGATGTTGATGGCAACCTTCTTCATTATGAAGATGGGTTCTGGTGACTACCTATCAGCCGTTACCCAATCGACCTTTGCGGCCTTTGTGGGGATGGTAGCAAGTTTTGCAGTTTTGATCTACTTCCTTGTCCAAGAAGGTTTGCTCAAAAGAGTCTTTGAAACACGGGATAAAATCAATAGTAAGCGACTCTTAGTCGATACCATCAAGGAAGCCATTCCCTTTATCCTGACAGGATCAGCCATCCAGCTCTTCCAGATTTTAGACCAGATGACCTTTATCAATAGTATGAAGTGGTTTACCAACTACAGCAATGAAGACTTGGTTGTCATGTTTTCTTATTTCTCTGCCAATCCTAATAAAATTACCATGATTTTAATCTCTGTAGGGGTTTCCATTGGTAGTGTCGGCTTGCCGCTTTTGACGGAAAACTATGTAAAAGGTGACTTGCCAGCGGCGGCTCGCCTAGTCCAAGATAGCCTTACCATGCTCTTCTTATTTCTACTACCTGCAACGGTTGGAGTGGTCATGGTAGGGGAGCCTCTTTATACAGTCTTTTACGGTAAGCCAGATAGTCTGGCCATGGGCTTGTTTGTCTTTGCAGTTTTGCAGTCTACTATCCTAGGCTTGTATATGGTCTTGTCTCCTATGCTTCAGGCCATGTTCCGAAACCGCAAGGCAGTTCTTTACTTCATCTATGGTTCCATTGCCAAGATCGTCTTGCAATTGCCAACCATTGCTATTTTCCACAGCTACGGTCCCTTGATTTCAACGACTATCGGCTTGATTATTCCGAATGTCTTGATGTACCGTGACATCTGCCAGGTAACGGGTGCTCGTCGAAAGATAATCTTGAAACGGACTATTTTGATTACCATCTTGACCCTCGTCATGTTTATCCTAGTTGGTTTCTTGCAGTGGCTACTCGGTTTTGTCTTCCAACCAAGTGGACGTTTTTGGAGTTTCCTTTATGTGGCTCTCATCGGAGGGCTTGGAGGAGGTCTTTATGGTTTGATGAGCCTACGGACACGACTCTTGGACAAGATAATCGGCAAAGCTCAAGCAGACCGACTACGGACACGATTGAAAATATCGTAAATGATTTATAAATAAAAGTTATAATTACAACCTTTCTATTAAAGAAAGGTTGTTTTATTGTTCAAAATATAAAAAAAGTAGAACTTTTTCTAAATTTAGTAGCAAAAAAATATGTTTTTTGACTTTTTCTTCAAAAAAAGCTTGACTAAATAAAACCAAAACTGTATAATAAGACAAAACTTTTAAACAGGAGGTTCTGGAAATGAAAAAGTCTAAGGCCAAGTATCTGACACTGGCAGGTGTCGTGTTAAGCGCAGGTATCCTACTAAGCGCATGTGGGAACTCAGCAAGTTCATCTAAAACATACAACTATGTTTACTCTAGTGATCCATCTAGTTTGAACTATCTGGCTGAAAACCGTGCAACAACCAATGATATTGTTACCAATTTGGTTGATGGTTTGATGGAAAATGACCAATATGGTAACTATGTTCCCTCATTGGCAGAGGATTGGACTGTTTCTCAGGACGGTTTGACCTATACTTACAAATTGCGTAAGGATGCAAAATGGTATACTTATGAGGGTGAAGAATACGCCCCTGTAACGGCCCAAGACTTTGTGACAGGTTTGAAATATGCTGCTGATAAAAAATCCGAAGCCTTGTACCTTGTTCAAGACTCTGTAGCAGGTTTGGATGACTATATCAACGGGAAAACAACTGACTTTTCAACTGTCGGTGTTAAGGCGATTGATGACCAAACAGTTCAGTACACTTTGACACGTCCAGAATCTTATTGGAATTCTAAAACAACTTCAACCATTCTCTTCCCTGTCAATGCAGATTTCTTAAAATCAAAAGGGGATGACTTTGGTAAGGTAGACCCTTCTAGTATTTTGTACAATGGACCTTTCTTGATGAAATCTTTTGTTTCAAAATCTGTTATCGAATTCAAGAAAAATCCCAACTACTGGGATGAAAAAAATGTCTTTGTGGATGATGTGAAATTGGCCTATTATGATGGTAGTGACCAAGATGCACTAGCACGTAACTTTGTAGAAGGAGTCTACAGCTACGCGCGTCTCTATCCAAATAGCTCAAGCTTTGAAGGCATTAAAGAGAAGAACAAGGATAACATCATCTATAGTATGCAAAACGCAACTTCTTATTACTTGAACTTCAACTTGGACAGAAAGTCTTATAACTTCACGTCTAAATCTTCAGATATCGAAAAGAAATCAACCCAAGAAGCAGTTCTGAATAAAAACTTCCGTCAAGCCTTCAACTATGCTTATAACCGTACAGCCTATGGAGCACAATCTCAAGGGGAAGAAGGAGCAACAAAGATTATTCGTAACTTGGTTGTACCTCCAACATTTGTAAGTATCAACGGAAAAGACTTTGGCGATGTTGTTTCAGAAAAGATGGTCAACTATGGCCAAGAATGGCAAGGAATCAATTTTGCAGATGCACAAGACCCATACTACAATCCTGATAAAGCTAAAGCTAAATTTGCAGAAGCTAAGAAAGAATTGGAAGCTAAGGGTGTGCAATTCCCAATCCACTTGGATGTAACAGTTGACCAATCAGCTAAAAAAGGTGTACTTGAAGCGAGCTCTTTGAAACAATCCATCGAATCTGTTCTAGGAGCTGAGAATGTGGTTATCGATATCCAACAATTATCAACAGATGACTACGATAATTCTGGCTACCTCGCTCAAACTGCAGCTCAAAAAGACTTTGATATCTATAATGGTGGTTGGAGTGCGGACTACTTGGATCCATCAAGTTATCTTGATATCTTAAATGTCAATAACGGTGGTATGTTGCAAAACATTGGTCTAGAACCAGGTGAGGTCAATGACAAGGCTAAGGCAGTTGGTCTGGATACTTACACTCAAATGCTAGAAGAAGCGAACAAGGAGCAAGATCCAGCAAAACGTTATGAAAAATATGCTGAAGTTCAAGCTTGGCTCGTTGATAGCGCCCTTGCTATTCCAAACGTTTCTCAAGGTGGAACACCGACCTTGAGAAAGACAGTTCCATTCTCATCGCCATTCTCACAAGCTGGAAATAAGGGTGTCGAATCATACAAGTACCTCAAGTTGCAAGATAAGACTGTAACGGCTGATGAGTATGAAAAAGCTAAAGAAAAATGGCTAAAAGAAAAAGAAGAATCAAATAAAAAAGCCCAAGAAGAACTGGCAAAACACGTTAAATAACCAGTCTATTCAACAGGAAAAACGATAGTTTCTCAAGGAACTATCGTTTTTATATAGTTTGAAACTATAACTAGCTCTTGAAAACAAGAAAATGAGTTAGTAAAAATAAGTGGTACAATAGTTACTATAGATTTGGAGGTATTGTATGAGCAAAGAACTACACATCAACACAATTTTGGCCCAGGCTGGGATCAAGTCAGATGAGGCTACAGGTGCCTTGGTAACACCGCTTCATTTTTCAACCACTTATCAGCATCCGGAGTTCGGTCAGTCTACGGGATTTGACTATACTCGTACCAAAAACCCAACTCGCAGTAAGGCGGAGGAAGTCTTGGCGGCAATCGAATCAGCAGACTATGCCCTAGCGACAAGCTCAGGTATGGCCGCGATTGTACTGGCTTTTAGTGTCTTTCCAGTAGGAAGTAAGGTCTTGGCTGTCCGTGATCTTTATGGTGGTTCTTTCCGTTGGTTCAACCAAGTCGAGCAGGAAGGGCGTTTTCATTTCACTTATGCCAATGCAGAAGAAGAGTTGATTGCTCAGCTGGAAAATGATGTGGATGTTCTCTATATCGAAACGCCAACCAATCCCTTGATGTTAGAATTTGATATTGCAAAACTTGCAAAACTAGCTCATGCCAAGGGTGCCAAGGTCGTGGTGGACAATACCTTCTACAGCCCAATTTACCAACGTCCGATTGAAGATGGTGCAGATATCGTTCTTCATTCGGCAACCAAGTATCTAGCAGGGCACAATGATGTTTTGGCTGGGGTGGTTGTGACTAATAGTTTAGAACTATATGAACAACTGTTCTACAATTTGAATACGACTGGTGCGGTCTTGTCACCATTTGATAGTTATCAGTTGATTCGTGGTCTTAAAACTCTACCTCTTCGTATGGAGCGTTCTACAGCCAATGCCCAAGAAGTCGTTGCCTTTTTGAAGGATTCACCTGCAGTTAAGGAAGTGCTCTATACTGGACGTGGAGGCATGATTTCCTTTAAAGTAGTGGATGAAAAGCGTATTCCTCATATTTTAAATAGCTTAAAGGTCTTCTCATTTGCAGAAAGTTTGGGTGGGGTAGAGAGTCTGATTACCTATCCGACAACTCAGACTCATGCGGATATTCCAGCAGAAGTGCGCCATTCCTATGGCTTAACAGATGACCTCCTGCGCTTGTCAATTGGGATTGAAGATGCTAGAGATTTGATTGCGGACTTGCGCCAAGCTTTGGAAGGATAAGATAGATATGGGAAAATATGATTTTACAAGCCTGCCCAATCGTTTTGGGCACCATACCTATAAATGGAAAGAAGCAGAAGCTGACCGAGAAGTTCTACCAGCCTGGATAGCAGATATGGACTTTGTGGTTTTACCTGAGGTTCGACAAGCCGTACAAGCCTACGCAGATCGGTTGGTCTATGGCTATACCTATGCTAGTGATGCTTTGATTGAGTCGGTTCAGAACTGGGAAGCCAGTCAACACGGCTATCACTTTGACAAGGATGCCCTCGTCTTTATCGAGGGAGTGGTACCGGCTATTTCAACAGCTATTCAAGCCTTTACAAAAGAAGGAGAGGCTGTTCTGATTAACACACCGGTCTATCCACCGTTTGCCCGCAGTGTCAAACTCAACAATCGCAGATTGATTACCAATTCTTTGGTGGAAAAGGACGGGTTGTTTGAGATTGACTTTGACCAGTTGGAGAAGCAATTGGTGGAAGAGGATGTGAAACTTTATATCCTCTGCAATCCTCATAATCCTGGTGGACGTGTTTGGGAAAAGGAAGTGTTAGAAAAGATTGGTCATCTCTGCCAAACACATGGTGTTTTGTTGGTTTCAGATGAGATTCATCAAGATGTGGCCCTCTTTGGTCACAAACACCAGTCATTCAATACCATTGATCCAGCTTTTAAAGACTTTGCCCTTATCTTGAGCAGTGCCACTAAGACATTTAATATTGCTGGGACCAAGAATTCCTATGCAGTTATTGAAAATCCCAAGCTTCGTGTTGCTTTTCAAAAACGCCAGTTGGCCAATAACCAGCATGAAATTTCAGGTTTGGGGTATTTGGCGACAGAAGCTGCCTACCGTTATGGTAAGGACTGGCTAGGAGAGTTAAAAGAAGTTATCGAAGACCACATTAACTATGTAGTGGATGTTTTTGGCAACAAAACCAAGATTCAGGTCATGAAACCCCAAGGGACCTACTTGATCTGGCTGGATTTTTCTGCCTATAACCTAACGGATGAGCACTTGCAAGAGCTTTTGAAGAATGAAGCCAAGGTCATCTTGAACCGAGGTTTGGACTTTGGGGAAGAAGGAAAGCTACATGCCCGTCTCAATGTTGCCATGCCTAAAACACTTTTGGAAGAAGTTTGCCAACGCATCGTGACCACTTTTGCTACTCTTTAAGAATCGAGCCTTCTAGGAGAAAAGTCTTCCTGGAAGGCTATTTTCATAGGGGATAATATGGTATAATGAAGAGATAAGATAAAGGGGTAACTATGGCTAAATTGATTCCAGGGAAGTTGCGCATGGAGGGAGTCACTCTCTATGAGACGGGCAAGATTGAGATTATCAAGGAAAAAGGGAATCGCCTCTATACACGTGTAGCTGGAGAAGACTTGCGCTACAGTTTAGAGGATGATCTTGTTTTTTGCGCTTGCGATTTTTTCCAAAAAAGAGGTTACTGTATTCACCTAGCAGCGCTCGAGCATTATCTGAAAAATGATGAAGAAGGCCAGCTGATTTTACAAACCTTAGAAAAAGGACATGAAGAGCAAGAAGAAGTTGAAACCAAGGTTAGTTTTGGTGGAAGTTTTTTGGAGCGTGTTCAACCTCAACAACGAGAAGAGACTTACACTTTGTCGGTTCTAGGCCAGGTGGAAGCTGGAACCAATCGCCTCCTTTGGACTCTTCGAATCGGTTTAGTTGAGAGTCAAAAATATTATGTCATCCGTGACATTCCTCTCTTTTTAAAGGTCTTGGCCCAAAGCAAATCTTACATGATCGGGAAACACTTTGAGAATAACTTGTCTTGGGAGGTTTTTGACGAATCGAGTCAAGAAGTTCTTACTTTTTTACGGGGGTTGATTGAGGAGGGGCTCAGTCAGGAACTCTTTTTCCCAAATCAAGGTCGTCACCTCTTTTTTCCTCTGACCTTTTTTGAGCAGGGTGTGGGATTATTGATGAACTTGGAAGATTTTCATTTTGACCACCAGCTTGATAGCTATGAGAATCTTCTCTTTCATGATTTAGATCCTGATGCAGGACTTTTCTCTTTTTCCGTGCAGGAGTTCCCAGATTATTTTGAGATGGAGATTTCTGAAAGTGAGCGAGTCAATGTATTCTATGGAGGGGCGATTCTCTTTCGTAAGGGAAACCTTTATCTCTTAAATCCGAAACAAATGAGTCTTTTAAAGGAAATCAATGAACTTCCTCAGGAGGAGAGAGGGAGAAAATGCCTCCAGTTTGACAACAGTGATCGTGATCGCCTAGCCGCCTGTTTGCCTTTGTTTGGACAGCTAGGAACAGTGTCTGCCCCCGAGCGTTTGCAAATCAGACCCTTTTCACCGATCTTTTACTTTGACAAGGAGAAGGATGGTCGTATCCGTTTGGATATCGAGTTTGATTATGGAGATATTCAGGTGACTAGTCATCAAGAGCTGGAAGAGTTACCTTTCGCTAGCGATGCTGCCTTAGAAAGCCAGATATTTCAAGTTAGTTTAGGGGCTGGTTTTGAGGCTGATTTTCAGTCTTGGAGACAGGCTTTAAAGCCTGAGGCAGTTTACTCTTTCTTTCACCATACGATTCCTACTTTTGAGAAGTTGGGTCAAGTTTTCTTGTCTGATGAGATAAATCAGCTCTACAGCGTCCAAGCTCCTCAGGTTCAGATTGAGTCCAAGGGAGGACTGTTGGAGATTCAGTTTGATTTCCAAGGGATTGCCCAAGAAGAGATTGATCAAGCTCTTAAAGCCCTGACCAGCAATCAGGATTTCTATATCAGTTCTTCTGACCAAGTGTACTTTTTTGATGAGGAAACCAAGCAGATTCGTCAAAATTTGCAGGAACTGGGGGTTGAGCTAAAAGATGGTTGTTTTCAGGCTCGAAAATCCTTAGCTTATAGTCTGTCCCAGCTTTTTGAAGGTCAAGACAGGATCTCCTTTTCGGAGGAATTTAAGCATTTAGCACATGATTTGACCCATCCTGAGGACTTTCCTTTAGGAGACGTACAGGTGCAGGCGAGTTTGAGAGACTATCAAGAAAAGGGAGTACGTTGGCTCCTGATGCTTCATCGCTATGGCTTTGGAGGTATCTTGGCAGACGATATGGGACTGGGAAAAACGCTGCAAACCATTGCTTTTTTGACTAGTCAGGTGACAAAAGATAGTCGTGTCTTGATTTTGGCGCCGTCAGGTTTGATCTACAACTGGGCAGATGAATTCAGGAAATTCGCACCACAATTGGATTTAGCTGTTATTCATGGTTTGAAAGCGAATCGAGAAGTGATTCTTTCTCAAAATCATCAAATCTATGTGACTAGCTATGCGAGTTTTCGTCAAGACAGTGATCTCTATCAAGAGATGTCTTTTGATTTTCTCTTTTTAGATGAGGCTCAGGTCATGAAAAATGCTCACACCAAGATTGCTCAGAGTTTGCGCCAGTTTGTGGTGCCAGCAGTCTTTGCCTTGTCAGGTACGCCCATAGAAAACCACCTAGGAGAGTTGTGGTCTATCTTTCAAATTGTGCTTCCGGGGCTCTTACCAAGTAAAAAGGAGTTTATGAAATTACCGGCTGACCGAGTCGTGCAGTTTATCAAGCCCTTTGTCATGAGGCGTAAGAAAGAAGAAGTTCTAACAGAACTGCCTGATTTGATTGAAGTCGTCTATAAAAACGAACTGGAAGACCAGCAGAAGGCCATCTATTTGGCCCAGTTGCAACAGATGCGAGAGCGTCTAGCGCAAGTGACAGATCAAGAATTCCAGAGAAGTCGCGTAGAAATCTTATCTGGTCTCATGCGTTTGCGCCAGATCTGCGATACGCCAGCTCTCTTTATGGACGATTACCAAGGTGCCAGCGGTAAACTCGATAGTCTCCGAGATTTATTGCTACAAGTGGCTGATGGTGGGCATCGTGTCTTGATTTTCTCACAATTCAAAGGAATGTTGGAAAAAATCGAGCAAGAACTTCCAGACTTGGGTTTGACTTCTTTCAAAATCACAGGCTCAACTCCTGCTCAAGACAGACAAGAGATGACCAAAGCCTTTAATCAGGGAGAAAGAGACGCCTTTCTCATCTCTCTGAAGGCAGGAGGTGTCGGTCTTAATCTAACGGGTGCTGATACCGTCATCCTAGTGGATCTCTGGTGGAATCCTGCGGTTGAAGCCCAAGCTATCGGACGTGCCCATCGTATGGGACAAGACCAGAAGGTAGAGGTTTATCGCTTGATTACAAAAGGAACCATTGAAGAAAAAATTCAGGAACTCCAAGAACAGAAAAAACATTTGGTTTCCCAAGTTTTAGATGGTACAGAGTCGCGTGCGAGCCTCAGTCTGGCAGAAATTCGAGAAATTTTAGGGATTTCTGAAGCCAACACTTGAAAAATCAAGACAATACGCTATAATGAAGAGTTGAAAGGAAATACAAAATGAAACAAGATCGATTTCCATTGGTGTCAGATGATGAGATCATGCTGACCGAAATGCCAGTCATGGACTTGTACGATGAGTCAGACTTTATCAGCAATATCAAAGGCGATTACCGAGATAAAAACTATTTAGAATGGTCACCTATTGTTGAGGAAGCTAGTGTAGTTGCTCCTGTGGTAAGCAAAAAGCCAGAACCAGCTCCAGAAGTAAAAAAAGTTGAAAAGACTTATGCAGAGTTGGCTCGAGAAGAGGCGCGTGCGGATCTAAAAAAGAAACGTTCAGCCAAGTATTTGACCCAAGACGTTAGTCATACTAGACGACACAATGGTTCAAAACTTGTTCGTCAGGGAAATCAACCAACCGCACCATTTCAAAAGGAAAATCCAGGTGAGTTTGCCAAATTTAGCAAAAACTTGAGCCAGTCCCACTATATTTTAGCTGAAGAAACTGGACAAGTAGCGACTCCGACTTTAGAAAATCAAGCTGGAAAAGCTAAAAAGAACAACTATGATTTTCTGAAGAAGAGCCAGATTTATAATAAAAAGAATAAGCAATCAGAACAGGAACGTCAGGTTGCCCAAGAGTTGAATCTGACAAGAATCACGGAATAGGGGAGAAAAGCATGTCAAAAACATATCATTTTATTGGAATCAAGGGATCAGGGATGAGTGCCTTGGCCTTGATGTTGCACCAAATGGGGCATAAGGTTCAAGGTTCAGACGTTGAAAAGTACTACTTTACTCAACGTGGTTTGGAGCAAGCAGGAATTACCATTCTTCCGTTTGATGAAAAGAATCTGCAAGGCGATCTAGAAATTATCGCCGGGAATGCCTTTCGTCCAGATAATAATGTTGAAGTTGCCTACGCGGATCAAAATGGCCTCAGCTACAAACGTTACCATGAATTTCTAGGGAGCTTTATGCGTGACTTTGTCAGCATGGGAGTTGCTGGAGCACATGGGAAAACCTCAACAACTGGTATGTTGTCTCATGTTTTGTCTCACATCACAGATACCAGCTTCTTGATTGGGGACGGGACAGGTCGTGGTTCAGAAAATGCTAAATATTTTGTCTTCGAATCAGACGAATACGAGCGCCATTTCATGCCTTATCATCCAGAATACTCTATCATCACCAACATTGATTTTGACCATCCAGACTACTTCACTAGTCTAGAAGATGTTTTCAATGCCTTTAATGACTATGCTAAACAAATCACGAAAGGTTTGTTTATCTACGGTGAGGATGCTGAGTTGCGTAAGATTACAGCCAATGCTCCAATCTATTACTATGGTTTTGAAGCTGAGGGCAATGACTTTGTAGCTAGCGATCTCCTTCGATCAACAACTGGTTCGACCTTCACTGTTCATTTCCGTGGACAAGAGCTGGGGCAATTCCACATTCCAACCTTTGGCCGTCACAATATCATGAACGCGACAGCTGTAATTGGTTTGCTTTACACAGCAGGATTCGATTTGAACTTGGTTCGTGAACACTTGAAAACTTTTGCTGGTGTTAAGCGTCGTTTCACTGAGAAAATCGTTAATGACACGGTAATCATTGATGACTTTGCCCACCATCCAACAGAAATCATCGCGACCTTGGATGCGGCTCGCCAGAAATACCCAAGCAAGGAAATCGTGGCAATCTTCCAACCGCACACCTTCACTCGAACTATTGCCTTGTTAGATGATTTTGCACAAGCCTTGAATCAGGCAGATGCCGTTTACCTAGCTCAAATCTATGGATCTGCTCGTGAGGTGGACAATGGTGATGTCAAGGTAGAAGACCTAGCAAGCAAGATCACGAAGAAAAACCAAGTTATCACCGTTGAAAATGTATCGCCACTCCTTGACCATGACAATGCTGTTTACGTCTTTATGGGAGCAGGAGACATCCAAACCTATGAGTACTCATTTGAACGTCTCTTGTCAAACTTGACAAGCAACGTCCAATAGGAAAAACAAATGGAAATTCCAATCACTATAAGGCAAGCTACCTTATCAGATTTAGAAGAAATGTTGGCGATTGAAGAAGCTAATTTTTCAGCAGAAGAGGCAGTGAGTCGACAATCCTTAGAAAAGTGTATCCGCAAGTCTGCGGGTACCTTTCTTGTAGCTAGGGATGAAAATCAGCTGGTGGGCTATGTTCTTGGGGCTGAAGTGTCAGAAACACACACTCAAGCACTCCTAAACCTTGAAATCAAGTGTTTAGCCATTCATCCAGACCATCGTGGACAAGGTTTGGGAACTCTTCTTCTTGCAGCCTTGAAACAGGTGACAGTCGAACTAGATTATCAAGGTATTCTTTTGCAGAGTCCTGATGAACTACTATCTTATTTTGAAATGAATGGCTTTGTTGAAGAAGAAGTGACAGGGAGTCAATATGACAGTGGTTCGGAATGGAATCTGACTTGGGTCAATCCTTTTTATCAGGAGGAAGTATGAAAATCAGACAAGCAAGATTTTCGGATTTGGACCGAATTTTAGAGATAGAGCTAGAGAATTTCTCCCTTGAAGAAGCCATTCCTCGTTCGGTCTTTGAGGCGCATTTACGTGAAATTCAGACCAGCTTTCTCGTCGCTGAAAAAGAAGGACGTGTCCTTGGCTACATTGAGGGTCCAGTCGTTCCACACCGCCATCTCCAAGATCAGTCCTTTACAGAAGAAATAGCGGACCACAGTCACAAATCTGGAGGTTATATCTCTGTAACCTGTCTATCTATTGCTAAAGAAGTACAAGCTTTGGGAGTCGGGAAAAGACTATTAAAGACTCTGAAAGAGGTCGCTTTAGAACATGAACGAGAGGGCATTAATCTGACGTGTCATGATTACCTTATCTCCTATTACGAAAAGCACGGCTTTGTTAATGAAGGAATATCCCAGTCAAGCTTTGCTGGGGAAACATGGTATGATATGGTTTGGCAGCCAGAAAATAAAGAAAACTAGCTAGGGAATGCCCTAGTTAGTTGCTTTTCTGCGACTTTTAAGATATAATATTAGGGATTGTCAACAAGGAGGTAATGCTTTTGACTGAAAAACAAAGAGATACAGAAAAATTAAGTTTTAAAGAGCAGATTCTACGTGATTTAGAAAGAGTAAAAGAACAAGATAAAAGAGAGAAAGAAGTAGAGATTCCAAATCTGACGGCTTCATCATCTCAAGCTAGTTCAACAACTCCTTCAGACCCTGAACCAGAAACATCAACAGAAGAGTTGATGGCTGATTCCCTATCTGTTGTCGATAAAATTCTAAAGAATGCGCCGAGTGTTCCTCCACTTTCGAGTGCTGAAGCTGATAAAATGGATGGACAAGAAGAGAAAGAGATTAGACAGCCAATCATTGACAAGATTGAAGTTGTAGAATCTGAAGAACCTCTAGTAGAGCCGATTCATATGGCTGAAGAACCTGTAGTGGAACCTGTTCAACCTAAGGTAGAACCAGTTGAGCTTAAACCCGAAGAAAAAGAATTTAACGATACTCCAACAAAGGTTGCCGTAACCTATAAAACAGAAGACAAGAAAGAGGAAATCACTCCAGAAATGCCTGAAAGAGTTGAGCCTGTTTCTACAGATTCTAGCAGTGGATTAGCTGATGCTCCACGTCGTAGTCGTCGTCAAGGTGCAAAACCAGCTAAGAAAAAATCAAAAGCCAAAGGTTGCCTATTAACAGTTCTAGTTCTCCTAGTTCTTGTGGCAGTTGGTGGATATTTTGGTTATGGTTATGTTCAAGATTCCTTGAAACCAGTTGATGCAAGTTCTAAAGAATATGTAACGGTTCAAATCCCAGATGGTGCAAATGTTCAAGAAATTGGAAGCACCTTAGAAAAATCTGGTTTGGTTAAACATGGACTTATCTTTAGTCTTTATGCTAAATACTATAGCCATGCTAACTTGAAGTCAGGTTATTACAACTTGAAGAAGAGTATGAGTACGGATGAGTTGATTCAAGAATTGGAAAAAGGTGGGACTCCTGAAGCTCAGGCACCTGTTCTTGCAAACTTGACAATTCCAGAAGGTTATACACTAGAGCAAATCGCTCAAACAGTAGGACAACTTCAAGGGGAATTTAAAGAACCTCTTACAGCGGATGCCTTCTTGGCAAAAGCTCAGGATGAGACCTTTATTTCCCAATTAGTAGCTAAGTATCCAAACCTACTTGGAAGCCTCCCAACAAAAGACAGTGGCGTTCGCTATCGTCTTGAAGGCTACCTTTTCCCAGCAACCTACACTATCAAAGACAGCACAACTGTTGAAAGCTTGATTGATGAGATGGTTGCTGCTATGGACAAGGCCATGTCACCATACTACGCTACGATCAAAGAAAAGAATCTGACAGTTAATGAATTGCTCAGCATTGCTTCTCTTGTCGAAAAAGAAGGTGCTAAGACCGAAGACCGCAAGAAAATCGCAGGTGTCTTCTATAACCGTTTGAATGTCGGCATGCCACTTCAAAGCAACATTGCTATCTTGTATGCTGAAGGCAAGCTTGGTCAAAAGATTAGTTTAGCTGATGACGCTGCAATTGATACAAATATCGACTCACCATACAATGTCTATACGCATCTTGGCCTCATGCCTGGACCGGTTGATAGCCCAAGTTTAGATGCGATTGAAGCAAGTGTAAATCAGACAAAGAGTGACTACTTGTACTTTGTAGCCAATGTAGAAGATGGTAAAGTATACTTTGCAACGACAAAAGAAGAACATGATCAAAACGTTGCAGAGCATATCAATAGCAAATTACCCCAATCAAGTAGTTCAAACTAAAATTATGTGGTTTTCCACATAATTTTGTTTTAAAAACCTAATAGAAAAAGAAAGTTGAGAAAAATGGCAGAAAAAACTTATCCAATGACCCTTGAAGAAAAGGAAAAACTTGAAAAAGAATTAGAAGAATTGAAACTCGTTCGTCGTCCCGAAGTTGTAGAGCGTATCAAAATCGCTCGTTCATACGGAGACCTTTCAGAAAACAGTGAATATGAAGCAGCAAAAGATGAACAAGCCTTTGTTGAAGGACAAATCTCTAGTCTGGAAACAAAGATTCGCTATGCTGAAATCGTCAACAGCGATGCAGTTGCACTGGATGAAGTTGCGATTGGTAAGACTGTAACTATCCAAGAAATTGGAGAAGATGACGAAGAAGTTTACATCATCGTTGGTTCTGCGGGTGCAGATGCTTTTGCTGGTAAAGTATCAAATGAGAGTCCGATTGGACAAGCTTTGATTGGTAAAAAGACAGGAGATACAGCAACCATCGAGACACCAGTGGGTAGCTATCAAGTAAAAATCTTGAAGGTTGAAAAAACAGCTTAAAGAGAATAAAAAGGAGTAGGGGAGGCTTTTCGCCTCGTTCAACTCCTTTTTGGTTTTTTAGATGAAATGGGGGACTATATGAGTGAATACAAGAAGAAAAATAAAATGGAGCGTGGATTAACCAATCGCCATGTTCAGGTGATGGCCATTGCGGGAACAATCGGAACAGGACTTTTCCTAGGTGCTGGTCGCTCTATCAGCCTTACAGGACCTTCGATCATCCTGATTTATATGATTACAGGAGCCTTTATGTTTTTGATGATGAGAGCTGTTGGGGAGATGCTGTATCAGGATCCAGAACAGCATACCTTTATCAACTTTATCACCCGTCATTTGGGGAAAGGCTGGGGATATTTTTCAGTTTGGTCTTATTGGTTGTCTGTTGTCTTTATCGGTATGGCAGAAATCACTGCCATCTCAGACTATGTCCGCTTCTGGTTCCCTACCTGGCCTAGCTGGATGATTCAGCTTGTCTTTTTAACGATTTTGGCTTTGGTCAACTTGATTGCGGTTAAGCTCTTTGGAGAAGTCGAGTTTTGGTTTGCTATGGTCAAGATTGTGGCGATTTTAGCCATGATTGCCACTGGGGTCTTTATGGTTTTGACGGGCTTTAAGACACCTCATGGTGTTGCAAGTTTGGCAAATATCAGCGACCAGTTCTCTCTTTTTCCAAACGGAGTTATGAACTTTGTCATGGCCTTTCAAATGGTATTTTTTGCCTATCTGATGATTGAGTTTATCGGGGTGACAACTTCTGAAACAAAGAACCCTCGTCAGGTCTTGCCCAAAGCTGTTAAGGAAATTCCTCTCAGAATTATCTTCTTCTATGGGGGAGCTCTTATTGCGATTATGGCCATTATTCCTTGGTCCTATCTTAATTCTTCAGATTCTCCATTTGTAACGGTTTTTGAACTGGCGGGGATCAAGTGGGCAGCGGCTCTAATCAACTTTGTTGTCTTGACCTCAGCAGCGTCTGCTCTTAACTCAACTCTCTACTCAACAGGGAGACACTTATATCAGATTGCCCATGATTCGCCCAATCGTTTCTTAAAGGCCATCAAGGTCGATACCCTTTCTCGCCACAATGTTCCACAAAATGCCATCATTGCCTCAGCAATCTTGATTGCTCTCGCCGCCTTTATCAATGTGTTGCCAGGTGTTTCAGATGCTTTTGCTTTGATCACAGCATCCTCATCAGGTGTTTATATCGCGATTTATATCTTGATTATGGCGGCTCATCTCAAATACCGCAAGTCACAGGACTTCATGGCTGATGGCTACCTCATGCCTCAGTATCGCTTGCTTAATCCCCTAACCATTCTCTTTTTCGTCTTTGTTTTTGTGACTCTCTTTTTGCAAGAGTCGACTTTCATGGGGGCAGTTGGTTCTGCTATCTGGATCCTTGCTTTTGGGATTTATAGTCAGTGGAAATTTAGAAAATAAATCATGAACTCATCAACTCTGTTTGGTGAGTTTTTCTAGTTTGACAGTCCATCGAAATAAGATTATAATCAAGCTGTAGCAGTTTATTAGGAGGTTTGGATGTACCTTAGATTGGAAAATAAGGAATCACATAAAGCGCAAGAAATTGGGACTTTGATTCGTGCTTATAATCGTTCCAAAAGAGAAGAGGCTGAGAGCGAGCCACTGAATCTTTATGTCGAAGACGAAAAGGGCAATCTCATGGCGGGCTTAGTAGCAGAGACTTTCGGAAATTGGCTGGAAATCGAATATTTGTTTGTCAAAGAGGAATTAAGGGGACAAGGAATTGGTTCGCAACTACTGCAGCAAGCAGAAAATGAAGCCAAGAATCGAAACTGTCGTTTTGCTTTTGTGAACACTTACCAGTTTCAAGCACCAGATTTTTATCTAAGTCATGGCTACAAGGAAGTTTTTACCTTGCAAGACTATCCCTACACTGGACAGAGATACTATTACCAAAAGGATTTGTGACCTAGACTTCTTTCCTTTGAAGAGGGGCTTAGCTAAGTGGCATAAAATAACGAATACTCTTTATCATGTAAGATGATAGAGAGTTTTTTTGTTAATAAAATCTTACAAAATGACATTTATATATTGCATTAAGTTAGATATATGGTATAATGTTTTTAAAAGAAGCGCAACTTTTTAAAAAATAGAAGGAGGATGCAAGTGGCTAAAAATTTAAAGTTAAAACTAGCTCGTGTGGAGCTTGATATGACACAGGGTGATTTGGCAGAAGCTGTGGGTGTTACGAGGCAGACTATAGGCTTGATAGAAGCTGGGAAATATAATCCTAGTCTTTCGCTTTGCCAGTCCATTTGCAGATGCTTAGGCAAAACTTTAGATCAATTATTTTGGGAGGAAGAAGATGAAAAATAGGTTTTTTTATTATCAATTATTAGACGAAAGAGAAGAACAACTGATGAATAAAGTGGGGGCTGAAAGTTTCTATATCTCTATAGCTTTCTTGCTTTTATCTTATATGATTGCAGTATTAGCACCAAGTCTTTTTAATCCGATAATGATTCTCATCATTATCATTATTGGAACTTCTTACTTTTTCGGCCGTGCTCGAGATTTGGGTGTGAACTACTATAGTCGTTTTCATTTTACAATTTTAGGGTGTTTGCTGGTAACTCTCGCTATTACGACTCTTTTGATGTTGCAGAATTATCAATTTAACATAGAAATTTATCAGCACAATCCTTTGAACGTTAAATACTTATCTGCTTGGGTCATTACTTATCTGATTTACCTTCCTTGGGTTTTTATCGGCAATCTCGGTCTTAAAAGTTATGGCGAATGGGCTCAAAAAAAGTTTGAGCAAGATATGGATGAACTGGAGAATGGAGAATAGCTTGTTAGCTTTTTATCAATCCAGATAAAATGTGTTATAATAGTACTAATTTATCGGATGGTGTGAAAGTGGTAGAATACGTTCATACCTTTGTAAAGTAGGAAGAAGGAAAACAGATGTATCCAGATGATAGTTTGACATTGCACACGGACTTGTACCAGATTAACATGATGCAAGTTTACTTTGACCAAGGAATTCACAATAAAAAGGCGGTCTTTGAAGTTTATTTCCGCCAGCAACCGTTTAATAACGGCTATGCGGTTTTTGCTGGTTTGGAAAGAATTGTACATTATCTTGAAGACTTACGCTTTTCAGATAGCGATATTGCCTACTTGGAGACGCTTGGGTATCATGGAGAATTCTTGGATTACCTACGAAATCTCAAGTTAGAACTAACGGTTCGTTCTGCTCAGGAAGGGGACTTGGTTTTTGCTAATGAGCCGATTGTGCAGGTAGAAGGCCCTCTAGCCCAATGTCAATTGGTCGAAACGGCTCTCTTAAACATCGTTAACTTTCAAACCTTGATAGCGACCAAGTCAGCACGTATTCGTTCAGTCATTGAAGATGAGCCTTTGATGGAATTCGGGACACGTCGTGCGCAAGAAATGGATGCAGCTATCTGGGGAACACGCGCAGCCGTGATTGGTGGAGCCAACGGGACTAGCAATGTGCGAGCAGGGAAGCTCTTTGGCATTCCTGTCTTGGGTACTCATGCCCATGCCTTGGTACAGGTTTATGGAAACGACTATGAGGCCTTTAAGGCCTATGCTTCAACCCATCGTGACTGTGTCTTTTTAGTAGATACATATGATACGCTTCGCATCGGTGTGCCAGCTGCCATTCAGGTTGCTCGTGAGTTGGGAGACAAGATTAATTTTAAAGGCGTTCGTATTGACTCAGGGGATATTGCCTACATTTCCAAGAAAGTCCGTCAGCAACTGGACGAGGCTGGATATCCAGATGCCAAAATTTACGCTTCCAATGACCTCGATGAAAATACCATCCTTAACCTCAAAATGCAACACGCTAAGATTGATGTTTGGGGGGTGGGTACCAAGCTGATTACAGCCTATGATCAGCCTGCTCTTGGAGCGGTTTATAAGATTGTAGCTATCGAAGATGAAACTGGTCAGATGCGCAATACCATCAAGCTTTCAAGCAATGCTGAAAAAGTGTCGACACCAGGTAAGAAGCAGGTATGGCGCATTACCAGTCGTGAAAAAGGCAAGTCAGAAGGTGACTACATTACTTATGATGGTGTGGATGTGAGTGACCTGACAGAAATCAAAATGTTTCATCCGACCTATACTTACATCAAGAAGACCGTTCGTAATTTTGATGCCGTTCCTCTCTTGGTGGATATTTTCAAAGAAGGAACATTAGTTTACAACTTGCCTAGTTTGACTGAGATTCAGTCCTATGCTCGCAAGGAATTTGACAAGCTATGGGATGAGTACAAGCGCGTGCTCAATCCGCAGCACTATCCAGTAGACTTGGCGCGTGATATTTGGCAAGATAAGATGGACTTGATTGATAAGATGCGCAAGGAAGCTCTTGGTGAAGGAGAAGAAGAATGAGTTTGCAAGAGACCATTATCCAGCAACTGGGCGTCAAACCAGTGATTGATGCCCAGGAAGAAATTCGTCGTTCCATTGACTTCTTAAAGAGATACTTGAAAAAACACCCCTTTCTTAAAACCTTTGTACTAGGGATTTCTGGAGGACAAGACTCAACCTTAGCAGGGCGCTTGGCGCAATTAGCTATGGAAGAAATGCGAGCAGAAACTGGAGATAACAGCTACAAATTTATCGCTGTCCGCCTGCCATATGGCGTGCAAGCTGATGAAGCAGATGCACAAAAAGCTCTCGCTTTCATCCAGCCATATGTCAGCTTGGTTGTAAATATCAAGGAATCAGCTGATGCCATGACAGCTGCAGTTGAAGCGGCAGGAAGTCCTGTTTCAGACTTTAACAAGGGAAATATCAAGGCTCGTAGTCGTATGATTGCCCAATATGCCCTTGCTGGTGCCCATAGCGGAGCGGTCATTGGAACAGACCACGCTGCGGAAAATATCACAGGATTCTTTACTAAGTTTGGTGACGGTGGTGCAGACATTCTCCCTCTTTACCGCCTCAATAAACGCCAAGGAAAGCAACTTTTGAAGGAACTTGGTGCGGACCCAGCACTTTATGAAAAAATCCCAACAGCAGATTTGGAAGAAGAAAAACCAGGTATTGCAGACGAAGTAGCACTTGGAGTCACTTACAATGAAATTGATGATTACCTCGAAGGCAAAACCATCAGTCCAGAAGCCCAAGCAATCATCGAAAACTGGTGGCACAAAGGCCAACACAAACGCCACCTACCAATCACCGTATTTGATGACTTTTGGGAGTGAGACAGAAATCGGTAACTCGTAAAGTTCGATTTTCCTTGTCTCACCCCCGCAACGATGACTAGGTTTGAAAAAGCTTGGTAAAGCGCATTTCAAACCAGACAGCGACTGCGTCAAGTAACTAGATGAAAAACTTGTTTTCTAGCTGTTACTGAGTATAGTCTTTTTACCCTGAATCTAGAAATGAGAAAGCGAGGAAGGCCCGGGGGACTTTTTTAGTTTGAGCCTTAAGCTTAGAAAGCGAGGTAACATTATGAAAGCTATCGGTACGCAAATGTTACAGACAGAACGTTTGATTTTGAGAAGATTTGTGGAGAGTGATGCGGAAGCCATGTTTCAAAATTGGGCTTCATCTGCTGAGAATCTTGTCTATGTCACTTGGGATCCCCATCCTGATGTCGAGGTTACTCGGAACTCGATTCGAAATTGGGTTGCATCCTATCCCAATCCCAACTATTACAAATGGGCCATTTGTCTCAAAGAAGATCCTGATTATGTGATAGGAGATATCAGTATCATTGAAATGGATGAGATTGACTCTAGCTGTGAAATTGGGTATATTTTAGGAAAAAATTATTGGGGCCGTGGTATGATGACGGAGGCCTTGAAAGCTGTGTTAGACTTTTGTTTTACTCAAGCAGGCTTTCAAAAAGTCAGAGCTCGTTACGCTAGTCTCAACCTAGCTTCAGGCCGTGTCATGGAAAAAGCGGGAATGTCTTATCTAAAAACCATTGCCAATGGTGTGGAGAGAAAAGACTATGTTGCGGACCTTATTTATTACCAGATGAGTAGGGAAGACCGGTAATTTTCTTTTCTGTTTCTATCAAAGTCAGACATTGTCTGACTTTTTTTGTGCCAGATTTCTGAATAAACTGATTAAATTCCTATTTTTCCCTATCATTGTCCCTGTTTTTTCTGGAGTTTTGGAGCTATAATAGTCCTATCAAATCAAAGAATGGAGGGAGGCAATGGACAATGCAATCTTTTTTATCAGTGTTTTTCTTGCTGGAATTCTTTCCTTCTTTTCTCCTTGTATCTTACCCTTGTTGCCAGTCTATGCAGGGGTCTTGTTGGATGATAAGAATGATGCTCAGGCTTCTAGTGGAAAATTTTCAATCTCAGTTGTTAGTTTATTGCGAACTTTGGCCTTTATAGCAGGGATTTCTTTTATCTTTATCTTACTGGGCTATGGAGCTGGTTTTTTAGGTAATTTGCTGTATGCTTCTTGGTTTCAGTATGTGACGGGTGCGATTATCATTCTCTTGGGCTTGCACCAGATGGAAGTCTTACATTTGCAGGGACTCTACAAGGAAAGAAGGCTACAATTAAAGAGACAAGGGCAAAAGGGTAACGGCTATAGTCAGGCATTTTTACTGGGGTTGACCTTTAGTTTTGCTTGGACTCCATGTGTAGGGCCGGTTTTGGGCTCTGTTTTAGCCTTAGCGGCTTCAGGTGGTTCAGGAGCTTGGCAGGGAGCTGGTCTCATGTTGGTTTACACGCTGGGATTGGCGCTACCATTTTTGGTTCTAGCTCTCGCCTCCAGCTATGTTTTGAAACATTTCCGAAAACTCCATCCTTACCTCGGAACCCTCAAAAAAGTGGGTGGTTTCCTCATTATCGTAATGGGAATCTTGGTGCTGTTGGGAAATGCGTCTATTTTGACAAGATTATTTGAATAGAGAGGAAGAAGAAATGAAAAAATGGCAAACATGTCTCCTTGGAGTAGGCTCAGTCTGTTGCTTGGCAGCTTGTTCGGCTAAAAACATGTCAGACGAAGCTACTATGAAGGAGCAAACCAAAACAGAACAAGTCAGTTCACAAACTGCGACTAAAGGTCAGGCGGTTGCTGATTTTGAACTAACAGGAGTAGATGGTAAGACCTATCGTTTATCTGACTACAAAGGCAAGAAAATCTATCTTAAATTCTGGGCTTCTTGGTGTTCTATCTGTTTAGCCAGTCTTCCAGATACGGATGAAATTGCTAAGGATGCAGGTGATGACTATGTGGTCTTGACAGTGGTGTCTCCTGGTCACAAGGGAGAACAAGCGGAAGCAGACTTTAAGAACTGGTACAAGGGATTAGATTATAAAAATTTACCGGTTTTAATTGATCCGTCAGGCAAACTTTTGGAAAGTTATGGTGTCCGTTCTTACCCAACTCAAGCCTTTATAGACAAGGAAGGCAAGCTGGTCAAAACGCAACCAGGTTTTATGGATAAGGAAATGATTTTAAAAGAATTGAAAGAAATGGGGTAGAGAAAGGCTATGAATGATAAAGTAAAATTGTTTGTCTTGGCAGGGGTCATTCTCCTAGCCATAACTGGTTTCTATTTTCTATTGATGCGAAATGCAGGGCAGACAGATAGCTCGCAAATTGAGAAAGCATCAGTTAGCCAAGGAGGAAAAACAGTGAAAAAAACAGAAGTGAGTAAAGACGCAGACTTGCACGAAATTTATCTAGCAGGGGGATGTTTCTGGGGAGTGGAGGAATACTTCTCACGCGTTCCTGGAGTGACAGATGCCGTTTCAGGCTATGCAAATGGTAGAGGGGAAACAACCAAGTACGAATTGATTAACCAAACAGGACATGCAGAAACCGTCCATGTCACCTATGATGCTAATCAAATTTCCCTCAAGGAAATCCTGCTTCATTACTTCCGCATTATCAATCCAACCAGCAAAAATAAACAAGGAAATGATGTGGGGACTCAGTATCGTACCGGCGTTTATTACACAGATGACAAGGATTTGGAAGTAATCAACCAAGTCTTTGATGAAGTTGCTAAGAAATACGACCAACCTCTGGCAGTTGAAAAGGAAAACTTGAAGAATTTTGTAGTCGCTGAGGATTACCACCAAGACTACCTCAAGAAAAATCCAAATGGCTACTGTCATATCAATGTCAATCAGGCTGCCTACCCTGTCATCGATGCCAGTAAATATCCCAAACCAAGCGATGAAGAATTGAAAAAGACCTTGTCACCTGAGGAGTATGCAGTTACCCAGAAAAATCAAACAGAACGAGCTTTTTCAAACCGCTACTGGGATAAATTTGAATCTGGTATCTATGTGGATGTGGCAACTGGAGAACCCCTCTTTTCATCAAAGGACAAGTTTGAGTCTGGTTGTGGCTGGCCTAGTTTTACTCAACCTATCAGCCCAGATGTTGCCACTTACAAGGAAGATAAGTCTTACAATATGACACGCACGGAAGTAAGAAGTCGAGTTGGAGATTCTCACCTTGGCCATGTCTTTACGGATGGACCACAGGATAAGGGGGGCTTGCGCTACTGTATCAATAGTCTTTCCATTCGCTTTATTCCTAAAGCCCAAATGGAAGAAAAAGGTTATGCTTATTTACTAGATTATGTTGATTAAGAAGGCTTTCCTAAGCAGTTAGAGGAGAATTTTGCTATACTGATACTAGTAAGTGACAAAGGAGCAGAGCATGATCTACACAATCTTAATCGTAGAAGATGAATATCTGGTTAGACAAGGCTTGACCAAACTGGTTAATGTAGCAGCCTACGATATGGAAATCATCGGTCAAGCTGAAAATGGAAGACAGGCTTGGGATTTGATTCAACAACAAGTGCCGGATATCATTTTAACCGATATCAATATGCCTCAGCTAAATGGCATCCAGTTGGCCAGTCTGGTCCGAGAAACCTATCCACAGGTGCATTTGGTATTTTTAACGGGCTACGATGATTTTGATTATGCCTTGTCTGCTGTCAAACTCGGTGTGGATGACTACCTGCTCAAACCCTTTTCTCGTCAGGATATCGAGGAAATGTTGGGGAAAATCAAGCAAAAACTAGACAAGGAAGAAAAAGAAGAGCATTTACAAGATTTATTGACCGATAAGTTTGAAGGAAACATAGCCCAGAAGATCCAGTCTCATCTAGCTGACAGCCAATTTAGTTTAAAGTCTTTGGCCAGTGAATTGGGCTTTAGTTCGACTTATCTGAGCTCCTTGATTAAGAAAGAGTTGGGCCTACCTTTTCAGGATTATTTGGTGCGAGAGCGTGTCAAACAAGCCAAGCTCTTGCTCTTGACAACGGATTTAAAGATTTACCAGATAGCCGAAAAGGTTGGTTTTGAAGATATGAACTATTTTACTCAACGTTTTAAACAGATTGCAGGTGTGACCCCTCGTCAGTTTAAGAAGGGAGAAGGTCAATGAAACGTTCTTCTCTCCTAGTTAGAATGGTTATTTCTATCTTTCTGGTCTTTCTCATTCTCCTAGCTGTGGTTGGGACTTTCTACTATCAATCTAGTTCTTCAGCCATTGAGGCCACCATTGAAGGCAATAGTCAAACGACCATCAGCCAAACTAGCCACTTTATTCAGTCTTATATCAAAAAATTAGAAACCACCTCTACCAGTTTGACCCAGCAGAAGGATGTCCTAGCCTATGCTGAGAATCCTAACCAAGACCAAGTCAAGGGAATCCGAGATCTGTTTTTGACGATCTTAAAGGCAGACCAGGACTTGAAAACGGTGGCACTGGTCACCAAATCCGGTCAGGTTATTTCTACAGATGATAGTGTGCAGATGAAAACTTCCTCAGATATGATGGCTGAGGATTGGTACCAAAAGGCCATTCATCAGGGGGCTAAGCCAGTTTTAACCCCAGCTCGTAAATCGGATAGTCAGTGGGTTATTTCTGTCACTCAAGAACTGGTTGATGCAAAGGGAGCTAATTTGGGCGTGCTTCGCTTGGATATTTCTTATGAAACGCTGGAAGCCTATCTCAACCAACTCCAGTTGGGCCAGCAGGGTTTTGCCTTTATTATCAATGAAAAGCATGAATTTGTTTATCATCCGCAACACACAGTTTATAGCTCATCTAGCGAAATGGAGGCCATGAAACCCTACATTGAGACGGGGCAGGGCTATACGCTGGATCACCAATCCTATGTCAGTCAGGAACAGATTGCAGGAACAGATTGGACGGTTATAGGCGTGTCTTCGTTGGAGAAGTTAGATCAGGTTCGGAGTCAACTCATGTGGACCTTGCTTGCTGCTAGTGTTACATCTCTTCTTGCCTGTCTCTGCTTGGTGTGGTTCAGTCTCAAACGCTGGATTGCTCCTTTGAAGGATTTGAGAGAAACCATGCTGGAAATTGCTTCTGGTGATCAGAATCTGCGTGCCAAGGAAACTGGTGCCCATGAACTGAGAGAAGTGACTCGCCAGTTCAATGCTATGTTGGATCAGATTGATCAGTTGATGGCAGCTATTCGCAGGCAGGAAGAAACGACCCGTCAGTATGAACTTCAAGCTTTATCGAGCCAGATTAATCCGCATTTTCTCTATAATACTTTGGACACTATCATCTGGATGGCTGAATTTCAGGATAGTCAGCGAGTGGTTCAGGTGACCAAGTCCTTGGCAACCTATTTCCGCTTGGCGCTCAATCAAGGCAAGGACTTGATTTGCCTGTCTGATGAAATCAATCATGTTCGCCAGTACCTCTTTATCCAGAAACAACGTTATGGGGAAAAGTTGGAGTATGAAATTGCTGAAGATCCTGACTTTGATAATTTAGTCTTGCCTAAACTGGTGCTACAACCCCTTGTAGAAAATGCCCTTTATCACGGCATCAAGGAGAAAGATGGACAGGGACATATTAAAGTTTCCGTCCAGAAAAAGGATTCAGGACTAATCATCCGCATTGAGGATGATGGTGTTGGTTTCCAAGCTACTAGCGATAGTAGTCAAAGTCAGCTCAAACGTGGGGGAGTTGGTCTTCAAAATGTTGACCAACGGCTCAAACTTCATTTTGGAGAAGATTACCAAATGAAGATTGATTCTATTTCCTCAAAAGGTACGACAGTTGAAATATACATAAATGGAATAGAAACTAGCTAACTCCCAGTCAATTCTGGGAGTTTTATGCGTAATTGGGCAAGCTTTCTAGGTTGTCTATCTTGCTAAAACGTAGAAAAAACGATATGATAGATAATGACAAAAGAGGTATCAAGTATGAAGGAAAAAGACATTCAAAGAGCAACAAGCCAGATTGTAGAAGATGTAATAGACAAGGCTAATTTGAAGCAAGGAGCTATCTTTGTTTTGGGCCTTTCTTCTAGTGAGGTGATAGGTGGTCAGATTGGCAAGGAATCCAGTCAAGAAATTGGGGAAATCATTGTGAAAACCATCCTAGATATCCTAGAGGATAAAGGAATTCATCTAGCTGTTCAAGGTTGTGAACATGTCAATCGAGCCCTCGTCGTTGAACGTCAGGTGGCAGAGCAGTTTGGTCTGGAAATCGTCAGTGTACTTCCGACTCTTCATGCTGGAGGTTCGGGTCAGTTGGCAGCCTTCAAGTTTATGACAGACCCTGTCGAAGTGGAATTCATCAAGGCTCATGCTGGATTGGATATCGGAGATACTGCGATTGGCATGCATGTTAAGCATGTTCAAGTTCCGATTCGCCCTCTTTTGAGAGAAATTGGGCATGCCCATGTAACGGCTCTTGCAAGTCGTCCCAAACTAATCGGAGGTGCGCGTGCGCATTATCCAGAAGACTTCATAAGAAAGTCATAAGTGGGCGGAGAATGATCATAAGTTAGAGAGATAGTTCAAGTATATAGAGGTTAAATATGGAAAATTGTGTTTATATTATTTCGGGTCCCCCAGGTGTTGGAAAGAGTACTGTCAGCAAAGAGTTGGCCTATTCTTTTGACAAAAGTGCAGTTATAGAGGGGGATATGATTTACTTAATGATAAAAAGTGGTCTCGTAGCTCCTTGGGAAGATGATGGATTTTATATGGATTTGTTCTGGGATAATATCATCAGTCTGACCAATAATTTCTTGAACAGTGGCATTACTGTCGTGATAGAGTATGTCATATTTGAAGATCAACTGAAGAAAATTGCAGCCTTCTTAAAAGAAAAACAAATTAAGCTAAAATATTGTGTCCTAATAGCAGAAGAAGAAACCTTGAAAGATAGGGATTCTTCTCGGAAAGAAATTGAGAGAACAGGCGATTTATCAATCCAAGCGAGA
This sequence comes from Streptococcus sp. Z556, assembly GCF_053010225.1. Classification (NCBI taxonomy): domain Bacteria; kingdom Bacillati; phylum Bacillota; class Bacilli; order Lactobacillales; family Streptococcaceae; genus Streptococcus; species Streptococcus sp. Z556. The sequence goes on along the minus strand of NZ_JBRKNU010000004.1, from coordinate 2,243 downwards.
AATGACTTCTTAGCTAAGAATAGTAAGAAACGTCATTTTCTGTATACGGATGATTTAGATGTCAAAGAAACGGTAGGCATCATTAAAACTTCAAATCAATTTTTAATTTCTGAACAGTAAAAGACAGAGAGAGTAAGGGTATAGAAACCATTACTTCCTCTGTTCTTTTTTGTTGAATTTTTGTGTAAAGTGCTCCAAATAAGACCAGTTTTTAAAAGAAGAAGGGATGCTATCTGATGGAGAATTGCCAAAAGTAGGAAAAAGCAACTTAGAAAAGACTTTACGTTATAGAAATCAGTAAACAAAGCTGGATTTAGCTGTTCTAGGTCGGCTTTTTTGTGCTATACTTAAGATATGCATAGAAAAACAGTGATTGATTTTAGAGCTTTGGGGGAGAGATACACCTTTACCCAGCCGATCAAAGAGTTAAAAACGAGAGATTTAGCAGAAGTAGCAGACTTGCTGGCGCAAGTGGAAAGCTACCAAGAGCAAGGATATTATGTCGTGGGCTACGTCAGTTATGAGGCTGCACCTGCTTTTGAGGAAAAACTAGCAGTTCACAAGACTTCTCCACTAGGCGAGTATTTGCTTTACTTTACCGTTCACGATAAGGTGGAAACATCCCCTATTCCTCTGACTTATGAGGAAGTAGATCTGCCTTCAAATTGGATTGAACTAACATCTGCAGAGGACTATGAAAAGGCGATTGCTCAGATTCACCATCATTTGCGTCAGGGAGACACCTATCAGGTCAACTACACCGTCCAACTCAAGCAAGACTTAAGTGCCAATCCTTTTGCCATCTACAATCGCATGGTGGTAGAACAGGAGGCGGGTTACAATGCCTATGTTGAACATGATGAGATGGCAGTGATTTCCATGAGCCCAGAGCTCTTTTTTGAGCAAAATGACCGAGAATTAACGACTCGTCCAATGAAGGGAACAACTAAACGTGGTCTGACTGACGATGAAGATTTGAAAGAGGCGGCTTGGTTGGAGCAGGATCCTAAAAATCGCTCTGAAAATATGATGATTGTGGATCTCTTGCGCAATGACATGAACCGTATTTCTGAGGTTGGTAGTGAGCATGTGGAGCGTTTATGCCAAGTAGAGCAGTATTCTACAGTTTGGCAGATGACTTCAACTATCAAGAGTCAGTTACGACCAGATGTTGACCTAGTTGAAATCTTCCGTTCGCTCTTTCCATGTGGCTCCATTACAGGAGCACCCAAGATAGCGACGATGGAAATCATCAGGGACTTGGAGCCACAACCCAGAGGAGTCTATTGCGGAACGATTGGTCTTTTGCTTCCAAATGGGCGACGAATTTTCAATGTCGCCATTCGGACTATCCAACTGCATCAAGGGAAAGCCATCTATGGAGTTGGCGGAGGGATTACATGGGATAGTACTTGGGAATCTGAATACCGAGAAGTTCATCAAAAGGCGGCTGTTCTCTATCGTAAACAAGCTCGTTTCAAACTGATTACTACTGGGAAAATCAGTCAGAAGAGCCTGCTATTTGAAGATCAACATCTGGAAAGATTGACAAAAGCGAGTCGTTATTTTGCCTATCCTTTTGATCCAGAAAAATTGAAACAAAAGATAGAGAAAGAGTGTCAAGCTTGTGATTCCCACCAAGACTACCGCTTGCGTATTAGCCTCAGCAAGTCTGGAGATATGGAACTCAGTCGCCAGATCTTAACACCCCTCAGTCCAAGCTTCTGCAAAGCAAAACTTTGCCTTCAGGAAGCAGATTTGCAAACGCCATTTACCTACTTCAAAACCACTCACAGACCGCACTTGAGCTTAGGGGAACAGGAAATCATTTACCATAATGTGGCAGGAGAGCTATTAGAAACCTCTATCGGGAATCTAGTTCTGAAAATTGCTGGAAAACTTTACACACCGCCTACCAGTCTAGGAATTTTGCCAGGAATTTATCGTCAACATTTGCTAGAAAGAGGACAGGTAGAGGAAAAAGTTTTGACTTTGGCAGACTTGAACCAAGCGGAAACTATCTATGGCTGTAATGCAGTCAGAGGCTTGTATGAGTTGGAAGTGATAGTGTTGTGAGTTTTATCTATTAATAGCTTTTAGTATATATTAATACATATTTGTGTTATAATGTAACCGTAAACAATAAAAATTTAAAGGAGATTTTTGATGAAAAAATCAAAAAAAATTTTAGTAACCAGCTTAGCAACTGCAACACTGGGACTCATTTCACTTACAGATACAAC